>CAYUSL010000546.1:0-4326 GCA_964447125.1 uncultured bacterium
CCGATCATTCCAGGCACGATCCATCGAAGCGAGCACGAGGCGAATTCGGAAAGGGGGTGGTATTCGTTCCCAAGCTCGCCGAGCGATCGATCACGCCTGCCGTGTGAGCTGCAAGGTCAGCGATTCCAACACCAACCGAGCCACGAATAGGAGCGATTCGCATGATATCCAAAGCAGTCTTGAAGTCCCGAGAGCGACGGAGAGAAAAGCCACAAACGGGCGATGACGAGCTCGGGCCACTGAAGCTTCTTTCGGGAAAGTGGAAGAACCTGCCCAACTTGCCGGGCCGGGGCTGGAACATGATCGCGCTACCGTTCGTCTCACCACCTGCCGCGGGATTTCCATTCAACTATCGGTTGCTCGTCAATCAATACAACGAAGAGCTCGAGTTCACGCTGGTCGACAAGGCTGTGCCGAATCGTGGCGTGCGACTCAATCTCGGACCTGCAGCCAACACCGACCAGTTTCTCGTCACGTTGGATTATCAGCAGCAAATCACCCAGATCGCAGCCGACGATTTTCCGGCCAGCGGCAAGGCCGGGGCGGGCGGCCTCGCAATTCACCACGAGCCCGGGTTGTGGCTCCACATGACCAACGAGATCACGGACAGCCTGAACATCGCACGGCTTGCAACGATTCCACACGGCGACGCCGTGCTGGCGCTGGGCCAGAGCTCCGAGCACCCCGGGGCGCCGAGCATCTTCGATCTCAATGGCTTACCGATCGGTGTCGATCAAGATCTCGAGAATCCCTACCTGGCACCATACAAGCACTTCAACGACAACTTGTTCCAGGGACTGTTCAATCCGGTGACTCCGAACGCCCTTCTCGAGGCCGCCAACCAAGGTGTGCAGATCGAGCGTACGACGGTGTTGGATGTCGATAGCACACGCCCGACGGGCGGGATCACCAACATCCCGTTCATCGTGCGGCAAGCCAACGCCACGGTGATGCGATCGACGTTCTGGATTCAAGAGCTCGAGGAGAAGGACGCTTACGGCAAGCCGAAGCTGCGTTTGCAATACTCGCAGCTCGTCATGCTCGAGTTCTTCCCGCGCGTCGATGGCCTTCCGCCGGGCTGTTGTCCAGGCCGCATTCAATGGCCGCACGTGAGCATCAATACGATGGAGAAGGTCGCGGAGTAAGGGCGCGGTACGCTCACCGCACGAGGCGGCGACGAGCATGCGGTCCGTCGTCGCTTCGTGCGGGGTGCCCGAACGGTCTCCGCAGGCCCTGTCCGAGCAACCATCGCGACAGGTGAGAGCCCGCGTGTCCGACGGTGGCGAGGTCGAGTGATGCGACGAAGCCGAATGCCGCCGAGCCACCAGGTGCGAGATGGGCGGCTCGTTTCGGAGCTTCCGCACCGAGTGTGAGGAACCGAGCGCGCGGAAGTCCCTGCGCTGGAATCACCGTGTGGGGTTCGCGCGCGGCAGTACGCGGGTGTCGATCACGGTCTTGAGAGTGGTGGTGGCGAGAATCACTGCGCCGCCCACCAGGGACCAGCCATTCGGCCGCTCGCCGTGAGCGAGCCATGTCCAGATCGGGTTCAGCACGGGCTCGATCAGGCAGATCAGCGAGGCTTCGAGCGCCGGCACGCGGCGTAAGCCGCGGGTGAACAGCAGGTAGGCCACTGCGATCGCCATCGCTCCGAGCCAGAGCACGATCGCGAGGTCGGCGGTGCGCACCGCGTGCACCGGCAGCGCTGGCACGAGGCCGAACCCGAACGCGATCACGTTTCCCATGACCAGCGCGGATGGAACCGCGCTCGGTACTCCCGGGCGCTCGTTCATTCGCAGGCGTCGAAAGCCGATGACGGTGAGGCCCCAGGTGATTCCGGCGACCACGCCGAGGACGTTCCCGGCGAACGGGGCGGGCGCGGTGGTCGAGGGCGGGTCGCTCGACACGAAGAAGAGCGCCATCCCCGCGGCCAGCGCCACCATCGCGATCACGTCCCGGCGACTGGCGTGCTCCCCCAGCAGCCAGGGTGCCAGGAGCATGACCCAGAGCGGCGCCGTGGCTTGCAGGAAGACGGCGCTGGCGCCAGTGGTGAGCTTGTTGGCGAGGGCGAAAGACAGCATCGTGCCGGCGTAGGCCGCACCCACGAGCACGGCGCGCAGGCTGGGCAGGCGCCGGGCGTCGGGAAGCACCGCGAGAAACACGAGTGCCGCGACCCCGGAGCGGAAGCTCGCGACCTGCCAGCTCGTGAGTGCCGCGCCCTTGATGAAGGCGCTGTTGCCGGACCACAGCAGCGAGGCGCCGATGAGCGCGAGTCGCGCTGTCCACGCGGTATCGGTTCGGGTCATGTGCGAGGGAGCGCAACGGCGGACGCGCGCCGCGCGAGGTGCTTGAATGTAGCGGATCGCGGCGCGGTGCTCGCGTTCGCTGCGTTCGTTCCGAGGATTCATGACTACGTCATCCAACGCCGCGCCCGCTCCGATTCCGCGCCGCGCGCTGGTGCTCGCCGCGGGGAAGGGCGAGCGGCTCAGGCCGCTCACCAACACCATCCCCAAGCCCTTGGTACCGGTTGCGGGCCATCCGCTCATTGCCTACGCGCTCGGCTGGTTGCGGCATTTCGGCGTGCGCGAGGTGGCGATCAACCTCCACCATTTGGGCGATCAGATCCGCGCTGCCGTGGGCGATGGCTCGGCCTACGGCGTTTCGGTGCATTACTCGGAGGAGCCCGAGATCCTGGGCACGGGCGGGGCGATCCGGAACCTCGCCGATTGGCTCGACGCAGGCCCGTTCGTGGTGGTGAACGCGGACATCGTCCACGACGTGGATCTGGCGGCGCTGGCGCGTCTCCATCACGCGTCGGGCTCGTTGGCCACGCTGGCGCTTCGGCCCGATCCGGAAAGCGCGCGGTACGGCGAAATCGCGATCGACGCATCGGGGCGCATTCGGAGCTTCCTGGGAATCCCTCCGCCCACTGCCGATCTCACCGCGCTCATGTTCACGGGTGTCCAGATCGTGGAGCCGGCGATCGTGAGCCGTATCCCGTGGCCGGGCGCGTCGAGCAGCACCCAGCACCTCTATCTGCCGCTGGTTCGCGAGGGCGCACCGCTCTTCGGGCTCGTCTACCGCGGCTTCTGGAGCGACGCCGGCACGCCCGATTCGCTCGCGGCGCTGCGTGCGGATGTGGAGAACCGGCGCGTGGCGCTGAGCTATCGCGTCGGTTGACCCACGCACGCCAACAGGTCTACGGTCGATCGTGAGGTTTGCGTTGCTGCCAACCTCGGCGAATCCATGGGTGCCGATGCGAGCACGCTGACGGTGGTTCCGGAGGCCGTCCCTTCGGTCGACGTCCGGTTGCTTTCGATCAGCGCGCGCGAGTTCTTCGTTTACACCCTGGTCGACGGCCAGGCCGACGTGCGCCAGCTCGTGGTGCGCTCGGGGCTGCGGGTGGAGGAGCTCTGGCGTAGCCTCCGCATCCTCGCCGGTGCGGGTGCCGTGCACTTGCCCGGGCTGGTGCTCGGCGACGTGCCCGAGGCGCTGCTGGCGCGCTCGGCATCCGTGGCGGCGCCTGAGGACGCAGTGCATGCGTCGCACGAGTCGCTGGCGCTGCTCTTGGCGCGCGTTCATCGCGAGCAGCGCTCGGGAACCGTGGTGGTGGAGCGCGGGCGCGCGTCGACCCGCATCGCGTTCGTCGAAGGCAACGTCGTCGACGTCGCCGCTGCCTTCACCGGCGAGTTCTTCGGCACGTACCTGCTCGAACGCGGCAAGCTCACGATGGCGGAGCTGCAGACGTCGCTGCAGCGCATGTACGCCGAGCGTCGCCGTCAGGGCGAGGTGCTCATCGAGATGGCAGTGGTGAGCGAGGCCGAGCTTCCGGCGTTGCTGGTGGGGCACGCCGGTGAGCGGGTGGTCGAGTGCGTGGGCTGGGAAGGGGCGGACCATCGCTTCCTGGAAGGCGAGACCTTGGTCGCGCGACCGATCGCCGTTGCGACCTCGCAGGTTCTCTTCCGCGCGATTCGTGAACGTTGTCCGATGAGCGTGGTGCAGGCCGAGCTCGACGCGCGCCGAGCTTCGTCGCTCACATCACGGGTGGCGGCAGGCGATCTCGACGCCGCGCGCCTCGGGGAGACGGAGCGCCGCGTGTGGGAGCGCCTCCACACCGGCCAGGCGACGGTCGCCGACGTGCTCGGTCAAGCGGGGCTGGCGCCCGAGCGCGCTGGCCGATTCCTGCTCGCGGTGGTAGCGCTCGGTTACGTGGAGTGCTCGGCGCCTGCGTCGGCGAGTGAGCCGGTACCAGCGGCGAGCATCGATCCCGAAGCCGCGGCGCGCGAGGCACGGGCGCGGGCGGTGCGCGTGGCACCACGCGCGCCCCCC
>CAYUSL010000547.1:0-4283 GCA_964447125.1 uncultured bacterium
TAGCACTTGGCGGTCACGTCCTTGCGGAAGGCGCCGATGGTGGAGCGGGCGATGATCTGGCCGCCGATCGCTCCCTGGATCGCGATCTTGAACTGGTGGCGGGGGATCTCGTCCTTGAGGCGCTCGCAGGCGTGGAGCGCGCGGGCACGGGCGCGCTCGCGAAACACGAGCTGGGAGAGGGCGTCGACCTTGTCGCCATTCACCAGGATGTCGATCTTGATGATGTCGCTGGCGCGGTAGTCGGTGATCTCGTAGTCGAGCGAGCCGTAGCCCTGGGTGATGCTCTTGAGGCGATCGTAGAAGTCGTAGATGACCTCGGCGAGTGGGATCTCGTAGCGGACCTCGACGCGCTTCGGCGAGAGATACGTGTAGCTGGAATTCACGCCGCGGCGATCGCGACAGAGCTGCATCACCACGCCCAGATAGCGGTCCGGCACCATGATGGTGGCGCGGACGTACGGCTCCTCGGTGCGCGCGATGCTCGCTGGATCTGGGTAGTGAGCGGGGTTGTCGACCTCGAGCAGCGAGCCGTCGTTCAGGAAGAACCGGTACTTGACGCTGGGCGCGGTGAAGATGATGGAAAGTCCGTACTCGCGCTCGAGCCGCTCCTGGACGATCTCCAGGTGCAAGAGACCGAGGAACCCGCAGCGAAAGCCCTGGCCGAGCGCCGCCGAGGAGTCCTTGGTGTAGACCAGGGCCGCGTCGTTGAGGATGTACTTCTCGAGCGAGTCCTTGAGATCCGTGTAGTCGTCGGCAGACACCGGATAGATCGACGAGAAGACGAACGGTTTGACCTCGCGGAAGCCGGGCAAGGCGCTCGGCGCCGGGTTGCTGGCGAGCGTGAGTGTGTCGCCGATGCGCGCGTCGCCGATGGTCTTGATGCCGGCGATGACGTAGCCGACCTCGCCTGCGCTGAGCTGGTCGCGCTTCTGCCGGACGATGCGGAAGTGGCCGACCTCTTCCACGCGATGGGTGGCGCCGGTCGACATCAGGCGCAGGCTGTCGCCGGCGCGGATGGAGCCGTCGAAGAGCCGCGTGTGCACCACCACTCCGCGGAACGAATCGTATTGGGCGTCGAAGACCAGGCCTTTGAGCGGTGCTTCGGGGTCGCCTTTGGGTGCCGGGATGCGCGCGACGATCGCTTCCAGGATGTCGTCGATGCCGAGCCCTTCCTTCGCGGACGCCAGGATCGCTTCCTCGGGATCGAGCCCGAGCTCGGCTTTGATCTCTTCCTTGGCGCCGATGACGTCCGCCGACGGAAGGTCGATCTTGTTGATGACGGGGATGATCGCCAGGTCTTGTTCGAGGGCGAGGTAGAGGTTGGCCAGCGTTTGGGCTTCCACCCCCTGGCTCGCGTCCACCAAGAGCAGCACGCCCTCGCTCGACGCCAGCGAGCGTGAGACCTCGTACGAGAAGTCCACGTGCCCTGGCGTGTCGATCAGATTGAGCTGGTAGAGCTCACCGTCCTTCGCCTTGTAGGGAAGGGTGATCGCCTGGCTCTTGATGGTGATGCCGCGCTCGCGCTCGATGTCCATCGAGTCGAGGAGCTGATCGTGGAACTCGCGCGCGTCGATGATGCCCGAGCGCTGGATCAGCCGGTCGGCGAGCGTCGACTTGCCGTGGTCGATGTGCGCGATGATCGAGAAGTTGCGGATGTGCTTCATGGAAACGGCGAATGCTCGATGTGGCGGATGCGGGCCGCGCGCGGCGCGGCGGCGGGAAACCGCACGTTGTAGCGCGCAATCGGGCGCGTGTCTTGGGCGGTGCGATGTGCACGGCGCCGGAGATGCCGTCGCAGGGGGGGCTGGCTGCGCGATGATCCCCCGCGACGCCCGGCGGTCCGCGCCGAGTCGGTGGCAGCACGCCTTGCGCACGGCCCCGCGAGAACGCGACTGAAGAGAATGGGCGATGAGCCTGCACACCGCGAGCGATCCGTCGGTCTGGCTGGCGCTTCGTGCGGGCCGGGAGGCCTTCGAGCGCAGCCCAGGCCTTTGCCTCCGGATCGCGTTGATCTCCGGCGGCGTCTCGGGTGCCTACCGCGCGATCGACGATGCTGTCGCCTGGTTGAGCGCCGGGCATCCCGGATGGGCCGGTTGGATTGCGAGTCTCGGGTGGATCACGACCGCGGTGCTCTTCGTTCTGGAATCGGTGGTGAATCTCAACGTGTGGCGGGTTTCGCTCTCGCTGGCACGTCGCGAACGACCGACGTCCGTAGATCTCTTCCTGCCGTTGCCCGGGTTGCGGTCGTACTTGGCGGCGCGGCTGGCGCTACTGATGGCTGCCGTGCTCGGCGTCGCTCTCTTGGTGATCCCCGGTCTGATGGTGGTGACGCGCTGTGGATTCTACGGGTTGGTGGCGGCTGAGCATGCGACTTCCGCTCGTGCGTCGTTGGCGGCGAGCGCACGACTGACGAAGGGCGTTTGCTGGCGAGTCCTCGGGCTCGGTTTGGCTGCGGCCGGCCTGAACGTGCTGGGATTCGCTTGCCTGATCGTAGGCGTGCTCGTGACTCGGGCGGTCACGTTCGTGGCATTTGCGCACTTCTACGAGCAGCTCTGCGAGCGCGAGCGTCGATTCGCAGGTGGCCTGGAGGTTGCGGAACTCGCGGACGAAGTGGTCCTGGCAACCGCGATGGGACCCGTGGCGGTCGACTTGGGGCGATCGAAGCCTGGCTGAGCCAGAGCGGTCAACCGCCGCGGGTGTGCATCTCGAGGTGCGGGTTCGAGCGCAGCTCGGGCTGGGGTGCGAGCGGCTGGCGCGCGGCCAAACCTAGACGGACCTCGGCGCCGCGGTCGCTGCGACGCGCCCAGCCGGCGGAGACCAGCGCGGCGATGGCGGATGCGTCGGCGCCGCGCCGTACCTCGGCGCGCAGATCGATGCCCGAGGGAGCGTAGAGACAGTGGAGCCACATGCCGTCCGCCGTGAGCCGCGAGCGATCGCAAGCCGAGCAGAACGGCGCGGTGGTGGACGAGATGATTCCGAACACGCGGCCGTCGGCGAGGCGGAACCGCTCCGCGGGCGCGCTGCTCGATTCCGCGAGCGGCTCGATCGGGCCGTGAGCGGCCGTGAGCCGCGCCAGGATCGTGGCGCGCGAGACCACCTGATCCATCGACCAGCGCGTGGCGCCACCCACGTCCATGTACTCGATGAAACGTACCTCGGCGTCCAGTCCACGGCCGAACTCGAGCAGCGCGTCGAGCTCGTCGTCGTTCACGCCCGCCATCACGACGGTGTCGAGCTTGAGCGGGTGGAATCCCGCCGCCCGCGCCGCTTCGATGCCACGCAGCACCGCCGGTAGCTCGTCGCGCTGATTGAGGGCGTGGAAACGATCGGCGCGCAGGGTGTCCAGGCTCACGGTGAGCCGGTGCAGCCCCGCGTCGGCGAGGGCGCGTGCGTGCTCGTCGAGCAGCACGCCGTTGGTGGTGAGCGCCAGGTCGCGGATCGCCGGTTTCTCCGCGAGCATGCGGATGAAGCGAGGCAGCTCGTGGCGTAACAGGGGCTCACCGCCTGTGAGGCGGACCCGGTCCACGCCGGCGAGCGCGAAACCGTCCACCAGCGTCGCCAGCTCTTCGAAGCGCAGGATGTCCGCACGCGGCAGCCACACGTATTCCTTCTCGGGCATGCAGTAGGAACAGCGCAGGTTGCACCGGTCGGTGACCGAGATGCGTAAGCTGCGCAGGGGACGGCCGTGGAGGTCGCGCGGTGCGAGCATGCGCGGCCAGTATGACCGAAGAGCGTAGCTTAGGCGGCTGCGGTGGCGGGCCGCGGGCGAGCGCGTCGCGTCGCGCGCTCCTTCGTGGGATCGGACTCGCTCGACGACTCGCGGAACGCGGCGTCGAGCGCTTCTTCGATGCGATCGACGAGCACGAATGCGAGCCCCGCGCGCGCGTTCTCCGGCACCTCCTGCAGGTCGCCCTCGTTGAGCTTGGGAAGCACGACCGTCTCGATCCCGGCTCGGCGCGCCGCCAGCACCTTCTCCTTGATGCCGCCCACCGGCAACACCTTGCCGCGCAGTGTGATCTCGCCGGTCATCGCAGTGCGCGGGTTCACCGGCTTGCCAGTGACGAGCGACACGATCGAGGCCACGATCGCCACGCCCGCCGAAGGTCCGTCCTTGGGGATGGCGCCTGCCGGCACGTGGATGTGCAGGTCGATCTTCTGGAAGAAGTCGTCGGCGATGCCGAGCGTCTGGGTTCGTGCCCGCACCACCGTGAGCGCGGCCTGCGCCGATTCCTTCATCACGTCGCCGACCTGACCGGTGATGGTGAGCCCCTTCGAACCTGGCA
>CAYUSL010000548.1:0-4282 GCA_964447125.1 uncultured bacterium
GGCGAGGGAAAGACCACCGTGGCGATCGGGCTGGCGCAAGGACTGCGCCGGTTGCAGCGCAACGTGGCGCTCGCGTTGCGCGAGCCGTCGCTGGGACCGGTCTTCGGAATCAAGGGCGGCGGCACGGGTGGCGGCCGTTCGACGGTCGAGCCATCCCAGTGCATCAACCTGCATTTCACCGGCGACATGCACGCGATCACCGCGGCGCACAATCTGCTGGCGGCGCTGGTCGACAACGCCGTCAACTTCCACGGCTCGATCGATCTGGAGCATCGCCAGGTGCTGTGGCGGCGCGTCCTCGACATGAACGACCGCTTCCTGCGCAAGATCGTCATCGGCCTGGGCGGGCGCACTCACGGTGTCCCGCGCGAGGACGGCTTCGACATCACCGCCGCGTCCGAGGTGATGGCGATCCTGTGTCTGGCGCGGGACGTCGCCGACCTGAAGGCGCGGCTAGGCCGCATCCTGGTGGGCTTCGACCGCGCCGGCGAGCCGGTGACGGCAGCGCGACTCGGTGCGACGGGGGCCATGGCGGCGCTCCTCGCCGACGCGATCTTGCCCAACCTCGTGCAGTCGGCGGAAGGCGTGCCGGCCTTCGTCCACGGCGGGCCGTTCGGCAACGTCGCCCACGGCTGCAACAGCGTGATCGCCACGCGCGCTGCGGCGTCGGCTGCCGAGCTGGTGGTGACCGAGGCAGGGTTCGGCTTCGACCTCGGCGCGGAGAAGTTCTTCGACATCAAATGCCGCGCCGCGGAAGTGTGGCCGCGCGCGGTGGTGCTGGTGGTGACGGCGCGAGCGCTGCGCTTCCACGGTGGCGACGCCGACGGAAAGGCGAGCGGTGCCGCCGCGGTGGATGCATTGGAGCGCGGCCTCGCCAACCTCGATCGCCACGTGGCGAGCGTGCGCGGGTTCGGGTTCGAGCCCGTGATCGCGATCAACCGCTTCGCCGCCGATTCCGAGGCCGAGCTGATGGCAATCGAGTCGGCGTGTGCCGCTCGTGGCCTCTCGGCAGCTCGCGCGGCACCCTTCGATGCAGGCGGCGCGGGCTGCGAGGAGCTCGCGCGCCTCGTTGCAGCGGCGGCCGCTCAGCCAGCTCCGGCGCGGCGCTATCTCTACTCCCTCGACGACGATCCCGCCGACAAGATCCGCGCCGTGTCGCGCACCATCTACGGCGCTTCGGACGTGAGCTTCACCAAGCAAGCGAGTCGCGATCTCGACCGAGCGCGGTCGCTCGGTTTCGCCGGATTGCCCATCTGCATGGCCAAGACGCAGAGCTCGCTCAGTGACGATCCCACACAGGTTGGGCGACCCTCTGGGTTCGTGCTCCACGTCGAGCAAGTGCGCATTGCCGCCGGCGCGGGCTACTTGCTGCCGCTCACCGGCGAGATCGTGACCATGCCGGGCTTGCCCAGGCACCCCCACGCGCTCGACGTCGACCTCACCGACGACGGCGAGATCGTGGGGATCTCGTAGCTGGCGCGAGCTGCACGACGCAGCGCGGTGGGATCGCCGGGCGTCCGGCGTAGAGTGTGCCTCGATCGACCTCGTGCAGTTGCCGTGCTCGATTCACTGCCCGATGGCTACCTCCCCGGCGATCCGCGCCCAACGCTGCCTCGCTCCGCGCGCGTCTCGCAGCCGCTCGGTTGCGGTGGCGCTCGCGGGCATCATCGCGGTTGGCGTGGCGCGCACGGCGCTGGCGGGATCGACGGTTGGCTGGCGGATGGACGGCACGGGGGATTTCCCCGCGGCCTCGCCGCCGATCGAGTGGTCGCCGAGCGAGCACGTGGTGTGGGCCACGAAGATGCCCGGCCCGAGCAACGCCTCGCCGATCCTCGTCGCCGGCAAGCTCTTCGTGACGGCGGAGCGCGACACGTTGCTCGCCGTCGATGCTGCCGACGGGAAGATCCTGTGGCAGCACGCCAATCGCGTGGAAGACGCGGTTCCCGCGGCGAGCTCAGCACCGTCGATCGTGGAGGTCGTCACCGAGCGCACGCGTGTGGAGGCGGCGCTTCGCGACGTCGAGTACGAGCTGACGCAGGTGCGTCGCACGCTGCGTGGCACCTCCGGCGATGCGACGCTCGGCGAGCGCGAGCGGTCGCTCGTGCAGCGTGCGGCGAGCGAGCGGCAGCGCTTGGCGTCGTTGGTGCTCGCCAAACCAGCCGACGTGACCGAGGCCACCGGCTTCAGCACGCCCACGCCGACGAGCGACGGCACGGTGGTATTCGTCGCGTTCGGCACGGGCGTGGTCGCGTCGTACGACCTGGACGGCAACCGCCGCTGGATCCGCTTCGTCGATCACGTGCTCGCCGCCGACGGAGCCGCATCCTCGCCGGTGCTGGTGGGCGACACGCTGCTCGTGCTCCTCAACGATCTGATCGCCCTCGACGCCCGCAGCGGTGACGTCGTGTGGCGCGTGAACGTGCCCGCGCGTCCCGGGACGCCGGTGGCATTCGCGGTCGACGGCGAGCCGATGGTGGTGACGCCCAGCGGGCATTGCATACGCGTCGCCGACGGCGCGGTGCTCGCGAGCGGCCTCGGCGACCTCGCGTTCGCGTCCCCGGTGTTGCACGACGGTGTGCTCTACATGATCCAAGAACCCGCGCGCGCGTTTCGAATCCCCGAGCACGTGGCCGAGCCACTCGCTTTCCAGCCGCTTTGGACCACCCGCATGAAAGGCGAGCGCTATTACAGCTCGCCGCTGGTGGCCGAGGGCCTCGTTTACGCAATCAATCGCAGCCAGATCCTGAGCGTGCTGGACGCCAGCACGGGCGAGGTGACTTCGGTGATGCGCCTGCGGCTCGGCTGGAAGGGCGCGACGGACAGCGTGTTCTCGAGCCCCGTGCGCGCCGGGCGTTACGTGATGGTGAGCGGCTTCAGCGGCACGACCGCCGTGCTCGAGCTGGGGCGATCGCCGCGCATCGTGACGTCGAATTCGTTGGAGCGATCTCGTTCGTCGCCGATCTTCGCCGGCGACAGGATGTACGTGCGGGGGCTGGAAACGCTGCGGTGCATCGCGCGAGCGACTGCCGCCCGCGCCGGCGTGAGCGGGGCCTCGCCGTGAACGTGCCCGACTGGATGTACGTGCTCACGGATCTGGTGTTGCCGCTCTTGGCGGTGATCGTGGTCGTGGCGAGCGCGATTCGATCGGGTGGCGGCGCCAGGTTGGGGCGGGGGTTGAATCGCGCGCGTCGTGTCACGGCGATCGCACTCCTGGGCTCCGGCGCGGTCCACGGATTCGAGCTGATGCAGTCGGCGGGAGAGTTGAGTGGCCTCGGGTGGCTGCTGGTCGGCGGCACGCTCGCAGCGCAATCGGGGCTGGGGCTCGTGCTCCTCCGCGGCGCGCGACGGGCGCCCACGAGAACGAAGCGCGGCGTCGAGCTCGCGCTCGGCACGCTGGTGCTCGTGGCCACCCTCGCGATGGTGCTGGTCGCCGCGCAAGTGCTGTGGGTCTTCGGATGATCCGCAGGTGACCTGGAGCGCGACGCGAACGATTCGCCGCGGGTGCGCGGGCTCAGGGCCGCGTCGACGACCAGCCGCTCTCGTCGCCGGTTTCGAACCGATCGACGAATACGTACGAGTCGTCCTTCACCACCCCGGCAGCGCCCAGGATCGCCATCGTCGACTGCGGCACCGGGAACCCGCTGGGGTCGAGCCGTTCGATCGAGATTTCCGTCAGCGTGCGGCTTGGGTCGGCGTTGAAGCGGATGCCGAAGAGGGCGACGTCGTGGACTGGTGCGTAGGTCCAACCGCCACCCTCGGCCGAGTGCTTGTCCAGGCCGTCGATCAGGTAGTAGGTGGTCGCACCATACGGTTGGCTGAACGGTCCATCGTAGAGCCAGTCCTCCAGGAACACCCCGATGTAGCTCGTCGGCAGATCCGACGTATAACGAAGCTCCACGATGAAATCCGCGAAGCCGCCGCCGCTCGTACCGAAGAGATGGACCTCGTCGACCGGCTTGTCCGGGACGTCGATCACGTATGCATCCGCCGTCGGGCCGGTGATGTGTGCGTTCAGTCCATTGCTGGCGTTCGAGTACGCGAGCTGAAACGCCGGGTGGACGTCGTTCGCGGGGAAGAAGCCGTCGTCGGGAAGCCCGGGCTGTGAGCCCGAGCAAGCGCCGAGCGTCGCCGTCGGGATGTGCCACTTGACGCCGAAGGCCGCGAACTCGAGCCCATCGTGGACCTGGTCGCGGTCGGGGATCGCGCAACTGCTGGCGTTGGCGACCACGTCGCCGTTGAAGTGCGAGGTCATGTCGTAATCGAAGACCTCGCGGGCGATCGC
>CAYUSL010000549.1:0-1367 GCA_964447125.1 uncultured bacterium
ACGATCGACTTCGCACCACGCGACCTCGCGATCGTTGCGCGCTCGCTGGTGTCCCCGCGCCGTGACGTCGCGACGGTGCTCGAGCGGGCGCTGGCACGCGAGCTGGACGTCCCGTACGTCGTGAGCGCCGCATCCGGCCGTGCCGCGCTGGGTGCGATCGTGATGGCTCTCGATCTGAGACCAGGCTCGCGGGTGGTGGTGCCCTGCTACACGGACAGGAGCGTGCCTGACACGCTTGCCGAGCTCGGCCACGAGCCGCGCTTGGTCGACGCCGACCCACTCGACGCCAATCCCGATGCGCGGCTCCTCCCCCCGCTGCTCGACGCCTCGGTTTCCGCCGTCGTCACCGCGCATCACTTCGGCCGTGTCGCCGATCTCGACGCAACACACGCTGCTTGCGACGCCACCGGCGTACCGCTCGTGGAAGACGCAACCCATGCGCTCGGCGCACGCTGGCGCGATCGGCCCGTCGGCACGTTCGGCGTCGCGGGCTACCTGAGCTTCAACTTCACCAAGCCGTTCACGGGATTCGGCGGCGGCGCTGTGATCACCGGCGACGCGAGCTTCGCCGAGGAGGTGCGCCGCACCCTCGCATCCCATCCGCCGGAGCAAACCGCGGCGAGCGCCCGCCGCGCGCTCAAGGCCGCCGCACTCTGGGTCGCGACCCAACGGCCGGTATTCAGCGCCACCGCCTATCCGCTGCTACGCCGGTTGGCGCTGAGCGGCCGCGATCTGGCCGCGAGCTATCAGGCCGTCGCCAATCGGCCCGGGGGAACCTCGGCGTGGGGACCGATCGCACCCCTCTCCGCCGAGGTGGCGCTCGCGCACCTCGCCCACTTGCGTACCGACGTCGCGCGGCGCCGCGAGCTGGCAGCGCTGCTCGACGCGGCGATCCCGGCGCACGTCGAGCGGCATCGCGACCGCGCCGACTCGCATGGCGTTGCCTACTTCTACGTGGTGCTGAGCGAGCACCGCGCCGAGCTGGCGCGTGCGCTGCTCGCCGCCGGCGTCGACACCGGCCACCACCTCATGCACGACAACGGTGCCCGCTACGATCCACGCCGAGCATTCCCCGTGGCGCGTCGACTGCTCGCCCAGAGCGTGCAGATCCCGATCCACCCCGGCGTCCGGCCCGCGCACCTCGAGCGCGCGGTGCGCGTCCTCACCGACTTCGAGCCACCACTGCGCGGCACTCAGAATTTGTAGCGCGAGGCCAGGAAGACGGAAGTCTCGGTACCACGCACATCCACCGGCGGCGACGCGGCGGCGGTGGTGAGGGCGATCATCTTTCCCACCACGAATCCCTGCCGCAGCCCAACGCCGAGCTCGGTGTGCTCCGAGATCCAGTTGGCGCCGAGCGTGAATCC
>CAYUSL010000549.1:1467-4278 GCA_964447125.1 uncultured bacterium
TCCGAATCCTGTTCCTTGCGGAAATGATGAAGATCGGCGGGCGGCCGAATGCGCAGCCCGAACCGCCAACACGGATCCGGTCGCCACGACACGCCCAGCGTGCCGGTGAAACCCGTGATGGTTTCTTCGCTGGTCGTGAAGCTCACGCCGGGCACCGCGGACGGATCGGCGACGTCCGTGATCTTGAAGAAGCTCGAACGATCGCGCGTGCCGTACACGTAGTAGAGCGTGGCACCCACAGCGAGCTCGTCGTCGATCGCCCATGCGAACGTAGGCCCGACGTCGTAGATCTGCCCCGTATCCTTGAAGTCGAAATCGAGATCGAAGACGAGCCCCGAGATCGCGACGTTCTGATACACCGTGCTGGTGCGTAGGTCGTAAGCCTCGGGAACCGCGATCGAGAGCCCCACGGCGAAATCGCCGAAGCGACGAATCGCACCGAAGCTCGTGGGTACGAAAAGCCCGCCGCGCCGGGTCCAGTCGCGGCCGAAGAACGCCTGGTCTGCGGTCAGGCTCTGGTACTGGTAAGCGCTCACGGAGAGCGAGACGTCGGCGAAGCGAATCCCGACCAGGCCCGCGGGGTTGTAGTAGGCACCGCTGCCATCCTCGGAGAGCGCGACGTATGCACCACCCATCGCGGCGGCGCGGTCGCCTGGAAAGACGTCGGCGTACGTGTTGACTCCGGCGGAGGCGACGACCGGCGCGAGCGTGGCCACCGTGAGCGCGAGCACGATCCGCGCGACGGCGCCGCGGCGAAGGCCGGTCCGGAGGTCACGCTCGAGGCTGCGCTCCATCGCGTCTCCGGGCCTCAGAACTGGTAACCCGAGCCGATGAACACCACCGTCTCGTTCGCATCCACGTCGTTCACCTGGGAGACATCCGTGAGCGACACGCTCTTACCGTGCCCCCACGACATCCTGAGCCCCACGGACAGCTCCGCGTACGACACCACGTACGCAGTCCCCACCGTGAAACCGTAGTCGGACACGTGGTCCAGGTAACGAGTGTCACCCGGTTTGGGTGACGGCGACGAGGTGCGGTTCGTGAAGAAGCCCACCCGCACCGGGATCGTGTCGGCGAGGTGGTACTCGGCGCCGACGTTCGCGTTCCAGGTGAACTCGCGCGCGACTGCGGTTCCCGCGACATCGAAGCTGCGTCGCAAGAAGAGCGACGCCTCGGCGGCCAAGGTGAGCCGACCCCACGGCTGCCAGGCGATCGCAGGCGTGAAGCTCGCAGGCTGACCTTCGTCGAACGAGGACTCCCGCGCTTCGCCGAGGCCGGGATTCGGCACCAGCACGCCATCGTTGCTGAGTGCCAGCACGGTGATCCGCGAGGTGACGTCGTGGCTCTGGTAACCGGGCGGGCGAATCGCGAGCGCCACGTCCACGCCATCGGTGGGAGACCACAGGGCTCCCAGAACGCTCACGAATCCGAGGCTCGAATCCTCGACGCTTTGGAACCGGAAATCGGTGACCAGCGGCACTCCTTCGGGACCGACCAGCGCTTGCACGGTGGTGAAGCCGATGCGCGTCGAGCTGGATGCGTAGACCGCGTAGAGCGTCGCGCCCACCGAGAGCGACGGTGTGACGGCGTACGCCACGCTGGGGCCCAGCTCGTAAGTCGTGAGCGCGATCTCGAAGTCGGAGCCGATCTCGGTGTCGATGCCCTCGTAGAGCTGAGGATGGAAGCGTTGCTTGCTGCTCGCGCTACTCGAGTGCGGCACGATCACCGAAAGACCGAGCGCCAGGCCCGGCATGCTGGTGGGCTTGAGCGCGGAGGCCACCGCGGAGGGGAAGAACGTGCTGCTCTCGAAATCGACGTCTTCGCCAAAGAACGCCGAACGGTAGGTCTGACTGCGCCAGGCGAACGCGTTGGCGGAAACCGACACGCTGGCGTGCGGCGCGTGCACCAGCCCGGCCGGGTTGTAGTAGCTGCCGCTGGCATCGTTGGCGATCGCGGTGAAGGCACCGCCCATGCTCGCGGCGCGATCGCCCGGAAAGACGTCGGCGTAGTTGAAGTCGCCGGCGCGCCCCACGCCGCCGCCGCAAAACGCCACGGCGATCGTCAGCCAACCGACCCTGCTGCGGAATCCGGTTCTCGGCATCGATTCGCGTGACGAGCGGCCCGCAACCGCACTCGAGGCTGACGACCGCAACGAGATCTACGCCGCTTTGGCCAGCGAGCGCAACACGTACGGCAGGATGCCGCCGTGGCGGTAGTAGTCGAGCTCCACGGGGGTGTCGATACGCACGATTGCCTGCAGCATCTTCGAGCTTCCGTCCGGCGCCGTGGCCAGGATCGTGAGCTTCTTGCGAGGCGCGAGTCCCTTCTCGATGCCCGTGATGTCGTAGGTCTCCTCACCCGTGAGGCCGTGCTTGTCGCGGTCCTCTCCTGGCAGGAATTCGAGCGGCAACACACCCATGCCGACTAGGTTGGTGCGGTGGATGCGCTCGAACGACACCGCCAGCACCGCCTTCACGCCGAGCAACGCCGGGCCCTTGGCCGCCCAGTCGCGCGACGAGCCCGAGCCGTACTCCTTGCCGGCGATCACGATCTGCGGAATGCCCGCGGCCTGGTACTTCATCGCCGCGTCGAAGATCGACATGCCTTCGCCGTCGGGCAGGTGGCGCGTGACGCCGCCCTCGGTTCCCGGCGCGAGGAGGTTCTTGAGCCGCACGTTGGCGAACGTGCCGCGCATCATGATCTCGTGATTGCCGCGGCGCGCGCCGTAGCTGTTGAAGTCGGCGGGCGCGACACCTTTCGCCTGCAGGTACTTCCCCGCGGGGCTGGTGGCCTTGATGTTGCCCGCAG
>CAYUSL010000550.1:0-4266 GCA_964447125.1 uncultured bacterium
GATCGGCACTTCCGGTGCGACGCGGGTTCATGGCATAAGCCCGAGCTTTGCGGGTTTTTTCGTGGCCGCTCCGCGCGACGGCCACGGTGCTCGACCGCTCGCTCTCCGAGGACAAGCCGATGACGTTCAAGAACAACCTGGTGGTGTTCCTGCTGGTCAGCCTCGTTTGGTACGTCATCGAGCAGCTCCACGTGCCGGGGTGGGCGGTGGGATTGATCGCGCTGCCGCTCTCGCTGTTCGTCGGTTTGCGGCTGATGCTGGCGTCGAGCGAGCGCGCATCGCGCAATCCGCAGCCCCTGCCCACCGGCGTTGCCTACGCGGCGCGTCTCAAGCGGCTGGGGATGCTCGCGGGATCCTACGAGGCGCTGGGATTTCGCTATGCCGACGGATTCCTGATGCCTTCGTTTCCCGAGGTGCTGGTGTTCCTGTTGCGGCACGCCGAGGAGCCGATCACCGTCGCCCTCTACGACATGGGCACCAAGGCCACGACGGACCTCGGCACCGCGTTCGAGGACGATTGGGAGCTCGACACGTCGACGCAAACGGAGCACTCGGGCCATCGCCGCGAGCGTTCGCTGCTACAGCATTTCGGTTCGGCGACGCCGGATGAGCTGGTCGCGCGTCACCGCGACGCGATCGCGTTCCTGCGCGAGCAAGGCTTGTCGCCGCGCCTCGACGACGGGCGCACGCCTCGCGACGAGTTCCTGGAATCGATCCGGCGCACCTACGCCGAGATGCGTGCCAAGCGATTCTGGATGTTGCGCATGCTCGGCGGGCATTTCACGAACGCGGGCCGGCGCATGTCGGTGCCGATTCGCGAGCAGTACGCGAACGGACTGCCTGGGCGCCCGTGGGTTGCGGCGCGCGGCGAGCGGACGTCGTCCGCGGACGTTCTCGCCGAGCGCGCCGCGGCGATGACCGCATCGCGCCCGGCGCCAGCACCCCTGCCGCGCGCGGTGACGCCTTCGCGGGGAAAGCGTGGCGGCTCGTCGCTCCAGCGGCAGCTCGCCATCACCCTGACCCTGCTTGCGATCTCGGGTGGGATCACCGGTTGGGCGGCGGTGCGCGAGCGCCGCGACCTCGCGACGTTGCGCTCGGGGGTGAGCGCCGAGCGGCGCGCGGCTCTGCAACGGCTGCGCCACACGAAGATCGAGCCCGCGAAGCTCGTTCCCGCGCTGGCCGCGGCGGCCGGCGATCCCGATGCGGCCGTGCGAAGCGACGTGCTGGCCACGTGGTCGGAGCGCGCTCCAGGCGACGCGGCATTGCACTTGGCGCTCGGTGGCGCGCTCGCCGATCCAGAAGGTCTCGTGCGCAAGGTCGCGGCGCGACGGATCGCGGCCCTCGACGAATCCCAGGCAACCGACGCCTTGCGTGACCAGGTGCTGGCGCGGATCGGCGACGGAAGCGCTCCCGCAGAGCTGCGGGCGGATGCGCTGGGAGCGCTAGGGGCGTGGATGCCGCGGGATCGGCGCGCCGACGAGGCATTGCTGGCGGCATTCGGCGACGCCGATCCGGCGGTGCGGTTGGCTGCCGTGCGACTGATCTCGTCACCGCGCCTGCGGGCGATCGACTCGTCGGCGGCGCTCGCAGCACACCTCGCTGATCCCGACCGGCGCGTGCGCCGGCTCGTCGGCGAGGCGCTGGCACGTGCCGGCGCGGACGCGAACGGAGACGCGGTGGTGGCGTTGGTGGCACGGCGTCTCGACGAACAGGATCCGCTCGTGCGCGCGTCTGCCGTGGCGACACTCGACCTGATGGCGGAACGCACGGAAGCGCCGACACCCGCGCTCGCCGAGGCGTTGCGGGACGTGGACGCGCGTCATCGCCACTCGGACGCCGAGCTGCGCGCGCTGCTGCACCGCATCGACGAGGGCAGCGCGCCGCTCACACGCGTGGATTCGTTCGCTCGTTTCGGGGGGCGTGAGATCGATTACACGACACCCGAAGGCTGGATGGTCGCGGTGCGGCCCGTTGGGGACCCGTGGCTCGAGCGCGTCGAATCTCCCGACGGGCGTGTCACGGGACGCGCATCGCTCGCAGCGCGCGCAGCCGAGATCGCGGAGTACGACCCGAGCTACGACGTGGCGCTCGCGCGTTACGGGATCGTGCATGAGTTCGTGTTGAAGCTGGATGCGGTTCCGGCCTTCGCCGCGCCGCTCGTTCACGAGCCCGCCGCAGAAGCGGACATTCAGGCCTTCGAGAGCCGTTACGGTGTCTCGCTTCCCGAGCACGTGCGGGCGTTCCTGCACCGAACGAATGGGTTCGGCGCCACGCTTCCGGCGGCGGTCGACCTCGAGTCGCGCGGGGTGGACCGCGCGCGTGCGGGCATCTGGCCGATCGCCGAGTGGCGTCATCCGAGTGAGGTCACCGAGCAGCGCTGGTTGCGGAAGTTCCTCGCGAAGCTCGAGATCTGGGCCACCGCGGACGAAAAACGAGCACTAGCGGAGTCGCGTGCGGCAGGTCTCGAGAAATCGTTCATCATCGGGCGCGACGAGACGATCAGCGTCGAGGAGATCGTGCTGCGCCCGCCACACGCCGCCGACAACGACGACTGGGACGTCATCAAGGTGCCTCTGATCGGGGGGCTCGAGGACGAGAACGTCCACAAGGTGGCCACCCTCGATGCGGTGGCGAATTCGCTGGCAGCGCTGCGCTTCGAAGGCCGGTCCATCGGAGCCGGTGGCGCCGCAAGCGGCGACGACGCCATCGTGGACGACATTCTCGGATCGGCGGACGACGACGTGTGATCGCGCCGTGCGATCACGTGTGAACGTCGCGCGCTTGCCCCGAGGGCGAAGCTTTCTCCAGCGCGAGAGCGGCCTCCGCAGCGAGGGCCAGCGCAGGCGGGCTAGGGTCAACCTCGACGTTCCGCTTGGCGAGCGCAAAGCCGCGCTCGGCATCGCCGCCCGGTCCAATCCAGAACCGCACCTGCTTGGCGAAGAACGCCTGCGGGTGAAGCGTGACGAGCGCATCGAGCCCACGCGCCGCCTGGTCGCGCAGTCGATCCGCCTCGGCGCCCTCGCCCAGCGCGCGCAGCTCACCAGCGAGCTGACCCAGATACTCGGGATCGTCCGAGGTGACGACGAGCGCGTGAAGGATCTCGATGGCGCCGGCATGATCTCCCGATCGCCCGCGCATTCGCGCGAGCTGGCCGGCAGCGGCGGCGTACGCGGGGAGCCGCTCGTGGGCCAGTGCGAAGGCGGCGGCGGCGCGGGCGGACTCGCCGTTTCGCTCCCAGGTCAGCCCGCGCTGGACGAGCAGCCACGCCAGGGGGAACGGCGATACGTCACGGTAGCTCGCGAGCGCCTGAGCGTAGAGCCGGGACGCCATCGTCTCATCGCCTCCCAGCGCGTGGGCCGTCGCGAGCGCCGCCAGCGAGGTGATGGTCGGGCGGAGCGCCACGAGCCGCGATCGATGTGCCAACCCGGCATCCGTCTGGCCGAGCGCGTCGCGAATGTCGGCGCGGGCGGCCTCGAGTGCGGATGGCGCCGCCCCCAGCGCCTGCGCTCGGTCGAGGTCGTCGAGGGCCTCGTCGAATCGATGGAGCGCTGCGTGCGCCGACGCGCGCAGCAACCACGTCTCGTGCCGTTTGGGCGCAAGAGCGACGAGCCGTTCGGCGAGCGCTGCGGCCCGATCGTAGTCGGCGAGCCGCCCCAGATACTGAGCGCGCGCAAGGAGCAGCTCGCCCAGATCACGGAGCACGCGCGGCTCGTCGGGTGAGCGAGTCAGCAGCGCTTCGCTGGCGCGGATCTGGCTTTCGAGATTCCGCACCGCGATGGCGCCGCTGGTGGTGTGGGGAATCGGTGCGTCGAGCAGTTGCGCCAGCTCGGCGTCGAGGCTCGGTTGCGCGCGCGCGTCCGCGGCATGGTCTAGGCGCCGTGCGCCGCGATCGCAACCGAGGAACGCGACGAGCGCCCATGCCAGTGCGAGCCGGCAGGGACGCATCGTCGTGGGGCGGGGGTTGTGCATGAACGGGGCGCGAGCGTGCTCAGGGAGCCGCGACGGGCGCGCCTAGGAACGGGAACGCCGTGAGCGAAGGCGTACTGTCACCGTCGTGATCGATGGTGTCGCCGAATCCGCTCACGGTGCCCAAGGCCACCACCGAATACGTCGTATCGATCACGTCGTAGAGCGGCGTGCGACCACCGCAATCACCGTTGGGGATGATCCCCGTCGCGTTGGCTTCGACGGCGAGATACGTGGTGCAGGTCGTGGATGCGGTGTTCAGGTAGAGCCGGTCGTCGGCGAGCACCGCGGCCAAGGTGC
>CAYUSL010000551.1:0-4264 GCA_964447125.1 uncultured bacterium
AACCCGGCGATGCCGATCAGCCATCCGGCGATCTATTCGGTCTACCTGGCGAAGAAGCAGGGCCCGTTCGCCACCCTCGGCCTCGCCGAGGACACCTGGGCGCTCAACGAGCGCGTGATCGACGAAAAGGCGTTCTTCGAGCAGGCGATGGCGATCTACGAGGAACGGGAGCGGATGTTCCTCGATGGCCTCGCGCAAACGCAGAAGGGCTTGCTGACCACGGTCTTCGACACCACCGACCGCGTGCAGCACATGTTCTACCGCTATCTCGATCCCACCCATCCCGCCAACGCCGGCAAGGACACCACGGAGTGGGCGGATGCGATCGCGAAGGTCTACGAGCGCATCGACGCACTTCTGGGGAAGATCTGGAAGGAGATCGAGCGTCCCGACACCGTGTTCATGGTGATCAGCGACCACGGCTTCACCAACTTCCGGCGCGGCGTGAACCTGAATACGTGGCTATTCGAGAATGGCTACCTGGCCCTTCAAGACGGCCGAGAGACCGGCGGCGACTGGTTCGAGCACGTGGACTGGTCGCGGACCCGGGCCTTCTCGCTGGGACTGACCGGGATGTTCATCAACCGCAAGGGTCGCGAGGCAAGCGGAACCGTGGCCGAAGGCGAGGAGTATCGGGCGCTGGTGGCCGAGATCTCCGCGAAGCTGGAAGCACTCGTCGACCCGGCGAACGGCCAGCGCGTGGTGCGCAAGGTTCGCGCCACCCACGAGACCTTCGACGGTCCGTACCGCCTGGATGCTCCAGATCTCTTGATCGGCTACGAGGGCGGCTACCGCAACTCGTGGGAATGCGCCACGGGCGCGGTCACGACCTCGGTCTTCACCGACAACACCAAGAGCTGGTCCGGTGATCACTGCGTCGATCCCGACGTCGTGCCGGGTGTCTTCTTCTCGAACCGTCCCATCGCCACCGAGCGGCCACGACTCATCGACATCCCCGTGAGCGTGATCGAGCTCTTCGGCCAGACCCGTGCGCGCTACATGCAGGGCGAGATGATCTTCGCGGCGGACGCTCAGGTCCGAGGCTCGTTCGATCCTGCGCTGCTCGATTCGTCGGGGGCCGCGCCGCTGAGCCGTATCGCCGTCACCGAGGAAGCGGCGTGACCGCACGCGCCAGGCTCGCGCTCGTCCTCGCTCTCGGCCTCGTTTCCTGCAGCAGGTCCGCGGGCAACGACGGCGCCGCGAGGCATCCCGGGCTTTTCGTGATGGGTGTGGACGGGCTCGATCCCGTGATCCTGGAACGGCTCATGGAGTCGGGCACGCTGCCGAACTTCGCCGCCCTCGCCCGCGAGGGCAGCTATCAGCCGCTCGGCACGTCGAATCCGCCCCAGAGCCCCGTGGCGTGGTCGAGCTTCGTGACCGGACGGGATCCGGGTGGACACGGGGTGTTCGACTTCGTGCACCGCGATCCCGCCACTTACCAGCCCGTGTCCTCGGCCACCCCGCCACCCAAGGACCCCGGGCGCGCGCTCCACGCGTTCGGCTGGGTGATTCCGCTCTCGAGCCCCGAGATCGTGAACAACCGCAGCGGAACGCCGTGGTGGGACCTGCTCGTCGCTCACGGCATCGACACCGAGGTGTACCGGGTTCCCGGCAATTACCCGGTCCCGGAAAGCAAAGCCAAGGTCCTCTCCGGCATGGGGACGGTGGACATGCGTGGCGGCTACGGCACGTACACGCTCTTCACCGATCAGCCGGTTGCTGTCGAGGATCCCAAGGGCGACGTCGAGGTGGTGGGCGTCCAAGACCTAGATCTCGACGGCACGCCGGACACCGTCGAGGCCACGCTCAAAGGGCCGCCGGACATCTTCCACCTGGAGCCCGGCCACGCTCCTGGTCCCGGCGACTACCTGACGCAGCGAGTGACGATCCACGTCGATTCCGACTCGCCCACGGCCGTCGTGAAGCTCGGCACCGAGACCGTGTTGCTTCGCGAAGGGGAGTGGTCGCGTTGGATGGACGTGGCGTTCGACGCGTTGCCCGCCGGCCTCGTGAAGCTGCACGGGGCGGTGCGCTTCTTCGCGATGGAGCTCAAGCCCGCGTTCAAGGTCTACGTGTCGCCAGTCAATCTTTCCGCGGCGAAGCCCCCGCAGACCTTCACCAGCCCGAGTAGTTGGGCCACCGAGCTCTACCATCGTCTCGGGCAGTACTACACGGTGGGCATGCCCGAGGAGACCGGCGCGCTCCGCGACGGTGTGTTCAGCGATGACGACTACCTCCGCCAGGTGGCGCTCGTGCAGCACGACACGCGGGCCCTCCTCGACCTGGCGCTCGAACGTTTCCGCCCGGGCGACGCAACGTTCTTCTATCTCTCGGACATCGACCTGCAATGCCACATGCTGTGGCGTCACGCCGATCCCAAATACCCCGGGGCCGGCCATCCGGCGCGCGACGCTCGCGTGGCTGCTGCGCACGCAGGCGACATTCCCCGTCTCTACCAGGACGTGGACGCGGCACTGGGAACGGTGATGGCGAAGCTCCCGCCGGGCACGCGCCTCATCGTGATGAGCGACCACGGCTTTCAGCCCTACACGCGGAAGTTCCACCTCAACGCGTGGCTTCGCGATCACGGTTTCTTGGTGTTGAAGGACGGCAAGCACACCGGGCGAGTGGGGCTCGCGGACGTCGACTGGAGCCGCAGTCGCGCCTACGGCATCGGCTTCAACGGCCTCTACCTGAATCTCGCGGGACGCGAGGCCCAGGGAATCGTACGGGCCGACGAAGCGTCGAAGGTGGCCGCCGAGATCGCCGCCGCACTCGAAGGCGAGCGCGATCCCACCAACGGCCGGTCCGTGGTGCTGCACGCGTATCCCGCGGCGGAGGCCTTCCACGGCGAGCGGGTCGCCGAGGCGCCCGACCTGGTGGTGGGCTACAACGATGGGTACGCGGGATCGGATCAGTCGACACTCGGCGAGATCACCGAGGCAGTGCTCGAGGACAACACGTCGCGGTGGTCGGGAAACCACCTCATCGATCCGCGACTGGTGCCCGGTGTGCTGCTGGTGAACGGGCGGATCGTGCCTGGCGACCACGCCCTCACCGACGTGACGGTGTCGATCCTGGATCACTTCGGAATCAGCCCCGTGCAGGGAATGATCGGTAAGTCGTTCTTGCGTGGGGAATGAAGGGAGGAAGGCTCATGTTCGGTGGCAGCACGGTCAAGGTGAAGCTCGATCGCGATCTCGTCGACAAGCTGCGCAAGGTGGCGGACGTCGCCGGCTACGCGACCGTCGAAGAGTTCGTGACCCACATCCTCGAGAAGGAGATGCTCCACTTCGAGGGCGTCAAGGACGACAAGGACATGCGCGAGCGCCTCAAGGGCCTGGGCTACATCAGCTAGGCGCCGCGGGCGGGCCGCCAGCTTTCTCGATCACTCCGCGTGTGATCCCGGCTGGTCCTCCCCCGATTCGCTCGCATCCCCCGAGCTCACGATGCTGACCTGGAACCTCATCTGGACGCGCGTCTTCGACGTGCTGCTCGCGCCGTTCGGGCACGGTCCGGCGTGGTTCGACCTGACCGTGTGGTCGGTGATCGCCGGTGTGATCGCGCTGCTCGTCTACAAGCGGGTGAGCAATCAGCGCGGCATCACGCGGGCGAAAGACCGCATTCAGGCGCATCTCTACGAGATCCGCTTGTTCCGCCACGATCCACTGGTGGTGATGCGTTCGAGCGCGCGAGTGCTGGGGCAGAACCTCGTCTACCTCGCGTACAACCTGGTGCCGATGGCCGTGCTCACGGTGCCGATGCTCACCGTGCTGGCGCAGCTCGAAGCCCATTACGCCTTCGACCCCGTGGCGATCGGCTCGGTAGAGATGCTGTCCGTGAAGCTCGATCCCCACGCCTCCCTCGCGCCACGCGACGTGACGCTGACGGTCCCCGACGGCGTGGTGCTCGACGCACCGCCCGTCCGCACCCCCGACGGTGAGATCTTCTGGCGCTTACGCGCGACCGCGGCGGGTGATCATGCGCTCGCGCTCGCGGCGGGCGGTCAGACGATCACCAAGACCTGGTCCGTGGGAGGCGCCCACCGCAAGGTTTCCGTGAAGCGGACCAAGACGTGGGAGGCCTTCTTGTATCCGGGCGAGGCCATGCTTCCGAGCAGCTCGCCGATTCGCACCGTGGAGATCCGTCATCCCGAGCGTCCCATGGGCATCCTTCCGCACGGCGAGATGGGCGTGCTGACGGCGTTCTTCGCGCTCTCGCTCGTTGCCGGCTTCGTGCTCAAGGACCGCTTCGGCGTGACGCT
>CAYUSL010000552.1:0-4243 GCA_964447125.1 uncultured bacterium
CGCGAAGCTGGTGCAGATCGACCTCGATGGCTCGATCATCGGCCAGAACCGCCACGTCGCCGAGGGCATCGTGGGCGACACCGGATTGGTGTTCGCTGCGCTCGCGGACGCGCTGCCGGCCAAGGGCAAGGACCGCAGCGCGTGGCTCGCGAGCGTGCGTGCCGAGGAAGATCGCAAGCTCGCGCGCATCCTCGCCAGCCGCGATTCGAGCAGCGTTCCCATCGATCCCATCCGCATGTGCGCCGAGCTCGCCAAGTTCGTGGACGAGGATGCGATCGTGATCGGCGATGGCGGTGACATCGTCGGCACCGGTGCCTACGTCATCCAGGTCCACAAGCAGGGCCATTGGTTGGATCCCGGGCCGCTCGGCACTCTCGGCGTGGGTCCGGCGTTCGCGATGGCCGCCAAGCTCGCCAAGCCGCGCTCGCGAGTGTTCGTCCTTTACGGCGACGGCTCGTTCGGGCTGAACGGCATGGAGTTCGAGGCGGCCGCGCGACAGGGCATCCCGTTCGTGGGCGTGATCGGCAACGACGCCGCATGGATGCAGATCCGCCGCGGTCAGGTGCAGCTCTACGGCGAAGAGCGTTCAGTGGCCACGGCTCTCGACTACACGCGCTACGACAAGATGGTCGAGGCGCTGGGCGGCTACGGCGAGTGGGTCGTCGAGCCGGGTCAGATCGCGCCGGCGATCCAGCGCGCGCTGGACTCGGGGCGCCCGGCGCTCGTGAACGTCAAGATTGGTCAGAGCGACTTCCGCGCTGGCGCCCTTTCGGTGTGACGCCGCACGCGCTGCTCGCGTAGACTCGGCGCGGTTCGGCCTGGGCCACGCGCCGTGGGCCGCGCGAGAGACCGAGCGCCCGCGATGCCGCGACGAGCTGCGATCCTGGTGATCGGCAACGAGGTCCTGTCGGGCAAGGTGCACGACCGGAACTCGTATTTCCTGTGCCGCGAGCTGCGTGCGCTCGGGGTGCAGGTGGCACGGATCGTCGGCATTCTCGACGACATCCCCACCATCGGCCGCGAAGCGCGCGCGCTCGCCGAGGCCCACGATTTCGTGTTCACGTCGGGCGGCGTCGGTCCCACCCACGACGACATGACCATGGAAGGCATCGCCGACGGCTTCGGCGTGCGCGCGGTCCATCATCCGGTGCTGGAGGAGATCCTCCGCAAGCACTACGGCGGCGAGGTGAGCGCGGCGCGCCTCAAGATGGCGCTGGTGCCGGAGGGCGCCGAGCTGGTGGACGCCGAAGGGCTCTTCTATCCGGTGCCGGTGTTCCGAAACATCTACGTCTTGCCGGGTGTGCCGGAGATCCTCGAGCAGAAGTTCCGTGCCATCCGCGAGCGATTCCGGGACGAGCCCTTCCACCTGAAGCGGCTCTACCTCGACGCGCTGGAGAGCGCCATCGCCGACACCCTGAGTGCGGTGGTGGAGGCGTTTCCGGGAATCGACATCGGCAGCTACCCGACCTGGAATTTCGACGAGTACAAGGTGCTCGTCACCGTCGAGTCGCGCGACGCGGAGCTTCTCGAGCGCGCGTTCGCTTCACTTCGCGAGCGGATTCCCGCCGAGTGGGTGGTGAAGACGGGCTGACGGAGAAGAGCGCCGGCTGGCAGGCGCGTTCCAGCACCTCGTTCCAGAGCTTGCGGGTGAGCGTCGAGATGCCGCGCGCCGGTGGCTCGGCAGCGGGCACCCAATGTGCGCCGTCGCCGTCCGCGCCTGCGCCGAGGTTCGGGCCTTCGCCCACACGATCTGCAATCAGCCGTGCGCGGAACACGGTCGCCGTGACGCGCCGGTGGCTGAGCACGTGAACCCGCCGGGCAAGCTCCTCCTCCAGCGCGAGCGTAGCGCCGATCGCCCTGCCGAGCGCCGCCGCGAGCGTGTCTCCGCCCGAGCCGTTCGTGGGGTCGTCGCTCTCGATCCCCGGGAGGTCCCAGAGTCCCGCCCACAAGCCCTGCTCGGGGCGGCGCACCATCAGCACGCGGCCGTCGCGCTCGATCCACGCGAGCGTGAGGCGAAGCTCGCGCATCCGCGACGCGACCTTGCCCGAAGGGAAGCGCTCGACGTCGCCGTGGCGACGAGCCTCGCAGTGGCGGCCGAGCGGACAAATCTCGCAATGCGGAATCCGCGGCGTGCACACCGTTGCGCCCAGCTCCATGAGGCCTTGGTTGAAATCCGATGGACGCGAGCCGCGCACCAGTGCAGCGGCGAGCTCCCAGATCCGTTGCTTGGCGCTGCCGAGCGCATCGGCAACGCGGAAGAGCCGCGACAGCACGCGGATCACGTTGCCATCCACGAGCGGCGCCTCGTCGTGGAACGCGATGGAGCGAATGGCGCCGGCCGTGTAGCTGCCGATGCCGGGAAGTGCCAGCAACCCCGTCTCGTCGCGCGGCAGCCGCCCGCCGTGGCGCTCGACCACCGCCTGAGCACAGGCGCGCAGGTTCGCCGCGCGGCGGTAGTAGCCGAGCCCAGCCCACAGCGCGTTGACCTCGTCGGCGCTAGCGGCGGCGAGCGCGTCGAACGTCGGTAGCTGCGCCAGGAAGCGCTCGTAGTAAGGGATCACCGTCTCGACGCGGGTCTGCTGAAGCATCGCCTCGGAGATCAGGATCGCGTATGGGTCACGGGTGCGGCGCCACGGCAGATCGCGGTGGTTGGCGCGAAACCAGTCCTGCAGCGTGTCGCGGATGTGCGTCAGCCGGCGGGCGCTCGGCAACGGTTCGCCCGCGGCCGTGGTTCGGGAGCGAGGGGACGCGCCGCCGCCGCTCACGAGGCCTGAGGACGCACGAGCGCGTGGTAAAAGAGCGCCCGCTCGACGAGCGGCGGGGAGGTGATGGCGATGACGGACGACGCGAGCGAGGACGAGCGCGTCGGCGGCGAGCTGGCGCGCGTCATGCGCAGCGTCCAGTGGTTCTTGGTGTTCCCGTTGGTTCTGCCGTTTGCGCGATTGTTGCGCTCGCAGCCGCTTCCGGCACGGCTCGATGGGCTCGAGATCACGGCGTGGCTCGTCACGGCAGCGGCATTCTACTCGGGCTTTCGCGGGCGTCCCCGCGACCCACACACCTGGGCTGCAGCGAGCGTCTTCGCACTGCTGGCGCTCGTCACCGTGGTGCGGATCGGCGCGCGCACCGAGCTCTTGGTGCTGGTGCCCTTCGTGTGTGCTGGGCTCGCCGTGTTTCTGGGTGGAACTCGTACGTCGGTGGGCGACGACGAGGAACCGATCGATCCGGGTCACCCACTCGCGACCGTCGCCATGCTGGAGAGACACGCCGCCAAGATGGAAGCGAGCGGCAAGCACGCCGAGGCGAAACGACTGCGCGACAGGGCCGAGAAGATCCGCCACAAGAGCAAAGCGGGCTCGACGTGAGTCTCCGCTCGCTCCCCGTTACGGGTCGCGGCCGCCGCAAGGATGGCCCACACGCTCCTCGTCGCTGGGCGAGCTCGCGGTCGCCCCTATCGAACAACTCGCGCCGAATCCTGAACGACCATTGAGCCTCCGGACCGTATTCGAGAATCGAGCGAGGTCGCGAACGATGTCGATGGCACGAGTGGAGAAGCCGAGCCCGCGGGTGAGCGTCATCACCCTCGACGATCCCGCCACGCTGAATGCGATGTCGTTCGAGCTGGTCGGCGCGCTCTACGACGCTCTCGACGTCGTCGCCAAGGACAACGATTGCTTCGTGGTGGTGCTCACCGGTGCTGGGCGTGGCTTCTGCTCGGGCATGAATCTCGAGTACGTCGGCCTACCGCCCAACGCCGACGGCCTCACCATGGCGCGCCTCGCCACTCGTGCGATGTCGTTCATGGCCAACATCGTGCCGAGGATGCGGGACCTCCCGCAGCCGATCGTCGCCGCCATCAACGGCCCCGCTTTCGGCGGCGGCATGTGCCTGCCGCTCGGTGCGGACATTCGCATCGCCGGACGCTCGGCGCGCTTTTGCGCCGCGGGTATTCGCAACGGTCTCACCGGCACCGAGCTGGGCGTGAGCTATCTGCTGCCGCGGCTCATCGGCGCTTCGCGCGCCAACGAGATCATCTTGAGCGGCCGCGAAGTGGACGCGGACGAGGCCGAGCGCGTGGGGCTGGTGTCGCGGGTGGTCGACGACGCCGAGCTCCTTCCCGCGGCGATCGCCCTCGCCGAGCGCATCGCCGAGTACAGCGGCCACGGTGTCGCGATGACCAAAGAGGTCCTATGGTCGAGCCTGGAATGCGGCAGCTTGCGCGCCGCCATCGACCTCGAGAACCGCA
>CAYUSL010000553.1:0-1677 GCA_964447125.1 uncultured bacterium
TGAAGACCTCGCAGCGGCGAGCTCTTCGAGCCTGTCGATGGTTCTTCGGGGGTCTGTTCCAGACCCCCGCCCCACGAAAAGCGCGGTTTTCGTGGGGCCCCACCCCCAAGTCGACTCGCTACGCTCGTCGGCGCGACTGTGGCGCGTGCCAGTGCGGGCATCTGGAGTGTCGCGTGTTCGTTCGATGCGCCATCGCGAAAGCTAGCACAGCGCCTCCCCCGCACCGGCCTGCGCCGATCACGCGTGGCGAGCAGCGTCACGCGCACCAAGCGCACGACGTCGCGCCAGGCGCGGCATATCTTGTGCGCCTCGCGCAGCGTGACGACGAGGGGAGGTGCCGTTGATCTCGGTGGTGGTGATCGCCCGCAACGAAGAACGCGCGATCGGCTACACGCTGCGCTCGGTCCGCACCTGGGCCGACGAGATCGTGGTGGTGGACCAAGAGAGCGAGGACGCCACTGCAGCGATCGCCCGCTCGCTGGGTGCGCGCGTCATCCCCCATCCCGTCACGGGCTACGTCGAGCCGGCGCGCGCCTTCGCCGCCGAGCAAACCCGCGGCGACTGGCTCTTGATGCTCGACGCCGACGAGCTGGTTCCCCCGCCGCTCGCGCGCGCGCTCGTGGCCTTGGCAGCTCGCGACGACGTGGACGCGGTGCGCATCTCGCGACGCAACCACCTGCTCGGCGCGCGGGTCGCGCACACCGGCTGGAACGAGGAGCGCGATCGCTGCCTGCGCTTCTTCCGGCGGGGAGCCGTCCGCTTCCCGAGCACCATCCACCGCCATCCCGAGCCCGTGGCTGGGGCGCGCATCCACGAGCTGCCGCCGGCCGGTGACGTCGTGCTCTTCCATTTCCACCACCGCGACTTGAGCGAGCTACTCGAGAGCGTCGATCGCTACACCACCATCGAGGCGCACGAACGCCTCGCTCGCGGGGAGAGCGGCAGCGTGCTCACGGCGCTGCACTCCGCGGCACGCGAGTGGGCGGTGCGCTACCTCTGGCACGGCGGCTGGCGCGACGGTTGGCGCGGATTCTGGCTCGCGAGCGTGATGGCGTTCGATCGCTGGATCGTCCACGCCAAAGTGGCGGCACACGCGCGCGGCGGCGGACGCGACGCCGCGGAGGCACGCGATCGCGCCGAAGCCGAACGGTGGCTCGCGGACTACGAGCAGGCCCAGTCCGTCGCACGCGCCGCGAGCGAGCACTGACGCCAGGCTCGCCCTTTCCTCGCCGCACGCGAACGGAAACCCTTTCGTCCATGGCACGCCGTTCGAGCTCGCGTACGCGCTCCGCGGCTTCGAGCGCGCCCAACGCGCGCGACGCCGGATCGCCGGCGCGCGAGGGCGCCGCGACGGCACTGGTGGTGGCGTTGGTGCTCGCCAGCCAGTGGCTGGTCGATCCTGCCGCCGCCGACGCTTTCGATTCGGCCAAGCGCGCAGTGGTGCGGCTCTGCGCCGTGGCGCTGCTGTTGCTCGCCGGCCCCGAAGTGCTCGGCGCCGCCTTGCTGGCGCGGGCCTCGCGTGCCACCGCCACGACCGCGACGCCGCGCCGGGCCCGGCTCGTCACGGCTCTGGTGGCGCTCGCGCTCTGCTGGGCGCTCGTGTCTACGCTCGCGTCACCGCATCGCGCGGTGGCGCTCGATGGCTGGCGCGGGCTCTTGCTGACGGGCACGATCGCC
>CAYUSL010000553.1:1777-4242 GCA_964447125.1 uncultured bacterium
ACGATCGCCCTCGGCGCCTTCTGGGTGGCTTCGGCGATCACCGCGATCGCAAGCCTCCTCGAGACGGCTGGCGGGTTCGCGTTCTTCGCCATTCGCGAGCTCGGCGGGCGCGCGCGCGGCTTCGCGTTCATCGGCAACGAAGGCTTCGTCGCGTTGGTGATGGCGCTCGCTGCCACCAGCGCGCTCGCGGTGCTCGTGGGTCGCGAGACGCAGCCGGGCTGGCGCAGTCGGCACGCGCCTTCGGCGTTTCTCGTGCTCTCGCTGGCGGCGCTGGCCGGCACGGGCAACCTCACCGGCTGGCTCGCGCTCGCCGCCGGCGCCGGCGTTGTCCTCGCGGTACGGCAGCGACGGCTACTCGGATGGATGGCGCTCGCTGCCGGCATCGCCTTCGGTGTGAGCGCGGCCACGGTGACACCGCTTCGGCACCGCGTCGCGCACATCGCGAGCACCGTCGAGCGCGGCGACTGGACCGAGGCGTTGACCTATCGACCGATCGCGTGGCGCGCGGCGCTCGAAGGCGCGCGCGAGCGACCGCTCCTCGGCCAGGGTCCCGGCACGTTCGAGACCAGCTTCGTGCCGCTCAGGCTCACCGCGGAAGCTCGGCTGCACCGTCGGCTCACGAAGCCAGAGCTGAGCGCCCATTTCGGCACCGCGCACGACGAGTACCTCGATGCCGCCTGCTCGCTCGGCGTTCCGGGGGCGCTGGCGCTGGTGGCGGCATTCGCGCTGGTGGCGGCGTCACTCGTCCCGATCGTGCGACGGGGCAACGCGACGGCCGCGCAAACGACGCACGAAGACTCGGACGCCGACGCCGCGTTGCTGTGTCTCGCGGTGCTCGCGAGCGCCGCGGTGGCCTCGCTCACGTGGTTTCCGTTGCAGCGTGTGTCGAGCAGCGTGCCGATCCTGCTGGTGGCGGGACGGGCTCTGCGTCTCACGTCAGGGAAGCCGGTTCCGCTCGCCCCGGCGCCTTCCCGCGCTGCGCGCGGAGTCGGACTCGCGGTGTGCGCCGCGCTCGTCGCGCTGGTGTTGCCGGAACTACCGCGCCATCGTGCCGAGCGCTCCCTTGCCGCTCTGGAGGCGCGCGTGGCGATGCTTGCCGCCGCGGGTGCGCGGCCCCCGTCTGCAGCCTTCGTCCATGCCGCCGAGGAAAGCGCTCGTGACCTCGGCCGCTGGCTGCCCGGTGATACCCGCGGGCTCGCAGCCGCGGGCGCTGCAGCACTCTTCGCCCGCGACGGTGCGACGGCGCTCAGGCTCTATGGCGAAGCGATCACGCTGGGCGAGCGCGCCGAGCTGGTCCTCGACGTGGGCCGCGCCTATGCCCTGCTCGACCGCCGCACCGAGGCCCTGGCCGCGTTCGTGCGCGCGGTGTGGCTGAGCCCGCGCCTCGCGAGCGAGCTACCCCAAGCCGCCCAGCCACTGGTCGCCACGGAGATCGAGCGCCGCGAGCGGGCGCTTGCGACCGGCGATGCAGGCGCCATCCCGCCCCCAGCTCCGCTCGCGACGCCGTGATCGTTCGCTCGCGTGAGGTCGCTGCCCACCGGCGGCCAGCAGCCGTATGCTTCGCAGCGTGACGACGAGCGAGCCACGAGCGGCGCAGCCCACTGCACTCCCGGTTGGCGCGCCTACAGCCGACGTACGCCCCGCAACGGCACGGCTGGGCACGCTCGTCGAACGCACGCCGTGGCGCGCCGTCGACGTAGCGCTGGCAGCGCTTTCGATCTACGTCGCACACCGGCTGTCACCCTCTTACGACGCCGATCCTGCGGCGACACCAGCGAGCCAGGTGGCACTGGCGCACGTGATCGCCACCGCGCTCGCCGGCCACGCGGTGGGCCTCTACGAGCGGCCGGTGGTGCGCTCGCGAAGCCTGAGCGGCCAGCGCGCGTTCGCCGCGGGCTCGCTGGCCATCGTGCTCACACTGGTCTTCTTCTACGCCGTCCGCTACCGGCCGATCGGCCGATGGGTGGCGGTGCTGGGATGGCTCGGAACCACCGCCGGCATCGGGCTCGCCCGCGCCGCTGCACGGCAGGTTGCCGGAGGCGGCGCACGACGCGTGCTCTTCGTCGAGACCAGCGCGCTCGCGCGCGCCACCATCGCGGCGCTCGAATCGTCGCGGCCGGGTGCCTTCCACGTGCTCACCCTCGATGGCACGGCTTCATCCGACACGGGCGTGGCAGCCACCACCGCTGCGGACGAGCTGGTCTCGATCTGCGCAGCGCGACACATCGACGACGTGGTGATGCCCAACGCAGAAGCCGCGCTCGAACGGTGGCTTCGCCCGGGTTTGGGCTGTTTGGCGCTCGGCTGCCGCCTGGTGACCGAAGCGGATTTCTACGAGGAAGCGCTGGAACGAGTGCCCGTCGAGCACGTGCCCGCCGATTGGCTGCTGAGCCGCGGCTGGGACACGTCGGACCCCTGGCGCGAGGCGGCCAAGCGCTGCACCGACGTCGTCGGCGTGCTCGCCG
>CAYUSL010000554.1:0-4239 GCA_964447125.1 uncultured bacterium
AATCGGTGACGTCCCACGAGCGCGCGCTGCTCTTCTCCATCTGGAAGAGCGCGTAGGTGCGCGCGGCCACCGCCAAGGTCTTCAAGGCCTCGGCGGACCAGGTGGGTGGCACCTCGGAGGGCACGACACCGCGCAGGTAGTCCTCGATGGGCAGCTCGTTGATGACGCGGACTTTGCCGCTCTCGGCCACGAACTTGAGCTCGCCTGCGTAACGTCGGCCCTGGAATTCGATCCCTAGCTCGGAATCGGCCGAGCGCACGCGCGCCTCCGGACCGACCGACTGACCTTCGATGATCAGCGAATCACCGCGGGCATCCACCGAGAGGCGATTGTTCCAGACCATCGGCCGGTCGCCGGGGTAGAGCTCGACCTCGAGGTCGGCGGGCGACCACACCGCGAACGGGCCGTTGGCCACGGCGAGCAACACGCGGATGGGCGCCAGCGTGCTGCCAGGTGCGTCGTCGCGCTCCACGCGGAACGAGGCGTCGCCGGTCGCGAGGTCGCCGCGGGCGCGGGCCTGGCTCGATCGGTAGACGGGGCCGGCGAAGCCGTTCGGATTCCGTGGCACCAGCGCGGGGCGGGTTGCCCCGGCGTCGTAGACGGCGTGATCGGGCGGGCGGAGGAGGTTCTCCGCGACGCGGGTGCTGCTACACCCCGCGGCCACGACTACGGTGAATATGACGACGCTCGAACGAGCCCAACTCGTGAAGCCCGCGAACGTGTGTCGCGGGCCGATCGCTTCTTCGGCGCTCATCCTTCCCCCGGGAGACGGAGCGCGGCGACCCTACCCCAACTCGAGGGGCGATGGGAAGAAAAAAGAATCGATGCGCGGCCTTCCGGCGAGACGCGGGGCGTCACGGGGTGGCGGTCGTCGCACGCGGTGGAGCCGCTTTCGTGCTTGACCCGGATCGAGCCGACCTGACACGATCGCGCGCTCACGCCCATGTGGACCGTTCTCGAACCGTTTCAGCCCCAGGTCGCCGCCGAGCGCGAGCTCCTGCGCGACGCCAGTCGGTTCTTCGACGGGCTCGACCGGCCTGCCGACAAGGCGCGGATCGAGGGGGCGCTGGAAGCGCTCGGCCGTCCATTCCTGGTGGTGGTGGTCGGGGAGTACAACTCGGGGAAATCGAGCCTCGTCAACGCGCTGATCGGTGAGCCGATCCTCGCCACCGGCGTGGTCCCCACCACCGATCGCATCACGCTGGTCTGCTACGGCGACGAGCGTGGACGGGCGGCACCGGACGAGAACCTCCTCGAGCTGCGCCACCCCACGCCCTTCCTGCGCGACGTGAACCTGGTGGACACGCCGGGGACGAACTCGCTCACCCAGGCGCATCAGCGGATCGTCGAGGACTACATCCCGAACGCGGACTTGATCCTGTTCGTGACGTCCACCGACAGGCCGCTGAGCGAGAGCGAGCGCCAGTTCCTGAGCTTGATTCGCGGTCGCTGGAAGCGCTCGCTGGTCTTCGTCCTCAACAAGGTCGATCTGGTGAAGCCGGCCGAGCTCACGCAGATCGTCGACTACATCCGGCTCCACGCGGGGCGCGCGCTGGGCGAGGCGCCGCGGATCTTTCCGGTGTCGGTGCGGCTGGCGGAAGACACGGCCGGCGGCCCGCGCAGCGCCGAGGCGCGCGCCAAGTCGGGGCTCGCGGACGTGGACGCGTTCGTGTTCGAGCGTCTCGGCAATCGCGACAAGGTGCGGCTCAAGCTAGGCGGGCCGCTCGACGTGCTGGAGGAGCTCGTCGGCGAGTACGCGGGCGAGCTGGATCGCGAGGAGGAGGTGCTGCGCGGCGAGACCCGCGGGCTCGAGCACGTGCTCGCCAACGTGCGCAGCCGCGGCGACGAGACGCTCACGCGCCACCTGAAGCAGCTCGAGCGGGTGGATGGCTTGCTCGAGCGCATCCGCGTGAAGAGCTACGAGTTCCTGGACGAAGCCATCCGGCTGCCGTCGTTGGTCAAGTACAAGCTCTCGCGCACCAAGGTCGAGGACGAGTTCCGGCGCCACGTGCTGGGCGAGGAGCACCTCGCCGAGCAAATGGACGAGGTGCTTTCCGAGACCATCACCGAGCTGGTGCGCGAGAACCAGGTGCTGTGGAACGACGCCATCGCGTTCGTGGACCAGCAGATCCGCGAGCGCGAGGTGCAATCGCGGTTGGTGGGGAAGTCCACCAACGTGTGGGTGGATCGGCGGCGCGAGGTGCGGCTGGCGCTCAAGACCGCGGTCGAGAAGAACTTGAAGGAGTTCAACATCGACTACGAGGCCGCCAAGGTGCAGGAATCGGCGAGCGTCTCGTTCGCGCGCTTCGTGCAGGTGGAGCTGGTGGGTGGTGGGCTGATCGCGCTCTTCACGGCGGCGCTCCACGACGTGAGCGGCATCGTGTTCGGCGTGTTGCTCGCGGGGCTCGGCTTCGTGGTCATTCCCATGAAGCGCAAGGACGCCAAGACGAATCTCTCGAAGCGAATCGACTCGTTGTCGAAGGCGCTCAAAGACGCGCTGCGCTTCGAGCTGGAAAGTGCCGTGGCGCGTGCCGTAGACGACATCTCGTCCAACCTCGATCCGTACACCAGCCTCTGCAAGGCCGACCGCGCGCGCATCGAGAAGGAACGCGAGACGATCAAGGTGCTGCGCGCGCGCTCGCGGGATTTGCGGCTGGCGCTGGACGCATAGCGCGCCCGATCTGCTGCCGCTTCGGCGGTGGCGGTGGTGTCTCACTTTGGCCTCGCGCGCGAAGGATCTCGCGCGCTCCAGCCTGTCGAAGCGATCGTCGAAATCGGGCTTCTCGCACGTTTGCGGCTGGAGGGCCAGGCCCCGAAGGGGCCGTGGTCTCTCGGCGGCCCAGCGAACGAAACTGAGACACCACCGCAGTGGCGCGTGCGTTGTGGCGGTTGCGCGGGGCGTGCAACGATCGAGGTTCGCTCGTCACACGCCGTTCACACGAACGCCTCGCGCGCTCGGGAGTATCGTCATGAGACCTCGTTCCTTCTGGCTCACCGTCGCTGCCGCCGCAGTGGGCTCAACTCTCGCGGCCGGATGTCAGAGCACCGGCGAGCTTCGGGTGCTCACGTACAACGTCCACGGGCTACCCGACATCATCACGGGGGACGACACCGAGGCGCGGATGCTCGCCATCTCGCCAATGCTGAATGCGTTCGACCTCGCGGCGATCCAAGAGAACTTCTTCTACAGCGCCGCGCTCAGCGGCGACGTCGAAGGGCGATTCGCGTACCACTTCACCGAGCGCAAACCTGGCACGATCGCGCCGGGCGGCCTGTCGGCTTACTCGGTGCTACCCGCGGGCGAGACCGGCGGCGATCCGTGGGAGGCGTGCAACGGAGTCCTCGACGCCGCCAACGATTGCCTGGCGTCGAAGGGCTTCCAGTTCCTGCGCATCGTGGTGCCGTTCACGCCGATCAGCTTCGACGTCTACAACCTGCACATGGATGCGGGGAACTCGGACGCGGACGACACGGCGCGAGCGGCGCAGGCCGAGCAGTTGCTCGCCGCGATCGACGCGCAGTCCGCGGGGCAAGCGGTGATGGTGCTCGGCGATTTCAACCTGAGCATCGACGATCCCGAGGACGTGCCGATCCTGGACGCGATCCAGGCGGGCGCGCGCCTCACCGATGCGTGCACGGCGGTGTCGTGCCCCGAGCCCGATCACATCGACCAGCTCTTCTTCCGCAGCGGCGACGCCACCGCGCTCACCATTACCAGTTGGATGCGCGACGAGTCGTTCGTGGACGAGTCAGGCACGCCGCTCAGCGATCACTCGGCGATCGTTTTCGGCGTCGGCTACGGGCCGCCGGCGTGACACGCAGCGTGTCGGCACGTTCGGCGTCGCAACGGCTGGCGCGTCGATTGCTTTACGTCACACGCGTGGGAGCGATTTCGCGCGGGCGAGCGGTGTTCGACTCACCGCTCCGCCCGCCCTCTCACCCAATCTCGAAAATCGGCTGCGCTCCCGCACGATCATTCGCGGGCGCGATCGCGTAGGGGCGGAGCAGGAGCTCCGCCCTCCGTCGTGCGTCGGATCGATCTCGTCGGAGGGACCCGCGCCCACGTAGACGTGTGTCTCGCGCGCCACATCTCGATTCCCCCGTGACACACCCTGTGCCGCGACGGCGGTGGTACCATCGCCTCATGCGCGATCCCGAAACCGTCCCCGAGCCGAACGCTGCCCACGACAAGCCGTGGGACGTGCGGATCCTCGAGCTCATCGATTCGGGGATCGACGT
>CAYUSL010000555.1:0-4238 GCA_964447125.1 uncultured bacterium
GAGCCCCGCGGCCGTCGGATTGAGCACGGTGTAGATGAGCCTTCCGATTGCGGCGTCGGTGTCGAGGACAGGCTCGGCACTGAACCGTCGATCGAAGACACGTCCCTCGCGATTGCGGATCTGGTTGATCCCCTTGGCAGTCGCGGTGAGAAAGTCGCGCATGAAGTCCGAGAGCTCCGATCGCTCGTCGGTGAGCAAGATGTGCCAGTGGTTCGAAACCGTGACCGCGGCGTGGAGCTTCACTCCGGTGTATCGCTCGAGCGCCCGCGCGAGTGCGAGCAAGAAGACCGCATTGGCATCTGGGTCGGCGCGGAGCAAGAAGCGCCGCTGAAACGCGCGGCTGGTGCAGAACCAGGTGGTCTTGGGCCGAAGCCAGCGGAGCGGTCGCGCCATGGCGCGAGCACGCGGGGCACATCCCGTGCCGTGCCACCCGGCAGCGCACACCACGAGATCACTCTTCTTCTTGCCGCGCACGGCCGTGACCTGCGCCTCGGCGTTCGCACCCGCTGCGAACGCCGAGGCGCAGCGAGCGAGCACGAGCTGGGGGCGGGTGGCGAGGGGACGAGCGCGAGTGAACGGATAGGCAAGCGCCACGACGCGGACCCCGGACCCAGCTCCACACCCAAGCGAGCCTGGTTCGAAACCGCAGCACCTGCGAGATCCTCGACGCAGCCGACGGTGAGCTTTTCGATCCGTCGCTCCACCGAATCACCACGTGGGATGCGACGAGCGACGGGGTCAACGAGAGCGATGTCCTGAGAATTCTCATCGAGGTCGACGGCCGCGAGCTCACCTTCGAGCCGCACTGCGTCGTGGTATGAGTCCTTAGCGCATTTGGTCGGGGGTAGATCATGGACGCTTGGTTCGACGACGAATCCTTCTGGGATACGACCGAGCGGTTCTTGTTCTCGGTGGCGCGTGACGATGCGCGCACGGAGCTCGAGATCGACTCCATCCTCGCGCTGCTTTCGCCGGCGCCGGGTGCGCGCGTGCTCGACATGCCGTGCGGCACCGGGCGCCACAGCGCGGCTTGGGCCGCGCGTGGCTTCGCCGTCACCGGCGTGGATCGTTCGGAGCGCTATCTCACGTTGGCTCGGGAGCGCGTTGCCGCGCGCGGCGTCGATGTGACGTTCGAGCGCAGCGACATGCGTGCCTTTCGGCGTCCCGCGGCGTTCGACGTCGCGTTGAATCTCTTCACATCGCTCGGTTACTTCGCAGATCCCGCAGATGACGTCTTGGTGCTGCGGAATCTGTGCGAGAGCCTGGCGACCGGCGGCCGAGCAATCCTCGAGATGGCGGGGAAGGAGATTTTCGCGCACGACTTTCGGCCGAAGGGTTGGACACAACTCCCCGGCACGGACGAATTTCTCCTCGAAGAGCACGCGTTCACGGACGGGATGTCCGCGGTGGAGAATCACTGGATCTGGATTGGTGGTGCCGAGCGCCGTGAGTTTCGTTTCACCTTGCGCATCTACTCGGGCGCTGAGCTCACGAACGCGCTGCACGCTGCAGGTTTCGGCGAGGTGAAGCTCTACGGCAACTTCGCCGGCGCGCCGTACGACCTGGAAGCGAAGCGCCTGATCGCCGTCGCCACCAAGCCCGGCTGACGAGACGCGTCCACGCGCTTGCTGGCTCGGCGAGGCCGATCGGGCATCCGTCGCCCCAACGCGGCGCGCTCTTCATTCGGGGCTGCGCGTATGCGCGAGGCGGCGGTCTGTGACAAGTCTTCCGCAGCAAGCTGCTAATCCGCCGTTGCACGAGCGTGCTCGCGTCCGCTAACCGGCGGCATCGTCGATCGCCTGGCGCCTTGCGTGCACCGCTCTCTCGGGTCCGTCGTGCTCGCCGCTCGAGCGCGGCAAAACGGTTGGCTCGTTCTTCGGAAGTGACGCGGAATCGCTGCCTTCTTTCCGTTTGGTTGCTCGACTGCCGCCGCACGCGCGAGCGGCTCGCGCGTGCACCGACGATGCACCACGGCGTGCCCGATCGTTCGTCGTGACAATTGGCGCCGTCCTTGCTCGCGCTCCGCCGAGTCGGATCGACGAAGCGAACGCGCGCGCAGTGTCGCGCTGCACGCGCAAGGGGGGAGCGATGGGTCAGCAAGGCGCAGGGGAGAGCTCCGTCTGGCGGACGGCGAATGCCGTTCGTGAGCAATCGCGAAAGCAACTCTCGTTCATCGGGCGGCTCACGCTGGTGCTCGTCACCGCGGCGGCGAGCTCGTCGTGGGCGGCCGCGCCTCCGCGGTTCGGCGGCGAAGTCATCGGCGTGAATGCATACGGTTACCTCACGTCCGCAGGTGCGAACCTCTACCGCATCTCCGGCGCCGGCGTGGCGTGGTCGAGGCTCATGCCCGATGGCGTGAATTTCGACGCCAACGCGCTCACGGCGCTCGATCGAGACGTGCGAAACGCGTTCAATGCGAACGTCGGTCAGATGATCCTGACGATCATCCCCGGCGGAGGAACCTACGTTCCGTTCTCCGGCCCGAAGAGCGGCTGGCCGATCGACACCACGACGTATTCGATCAAGGACGGTGAGCTTCTGGGAGCCCAGGTATCGGCCACCCTGCTCTCGTTCCCTCCCAAGATCCTCACGCTCGATACGCCGGGAAACACCTCGCCTTGGTACGAGTTCGTGAAGGCGCTGGCAACTCGGTACAACGGCACGACTCCGGATCCGCTCGACGGAAGCAAGATGTTGCCACGCGTCGATTTCTGGTCCTGTGTCGAGGAGCCCGAGATGAAGAGCTCCTGGTACGGCACGTCGAAGGACTTCTACGGCGGCGTCGGCGGGAACGCGGCGGTGGGCGTGCAGCCGAGCTTCCATCGCGCGGTGAAGGCGGCGAATCCGCTCTCGAAGGTGATCGCCGGCGGTCTCTCGAGCCAAGAAGTGGGCCTCTACCTGGTCCACGAGATGGCTCGCGCGCACGGCAACACCTACGACGCCGCCGTGCGCGATTGGGGCGTCAGATACTTCCACACCAACTGGCCGCTTCAGCAGGTGCTGACCGTGCCGATCTCCGATGCCGATCTCTTCGCCAACTTCGAGACCGATCCCACGCGCGTCCAGTCGCGACTCATGATCGACCGGCTTTTCGCTGCTACCTCCGACGACTTCTACGACGTGGTCGGTATGCACAGTCTCGACTCGTGGGAGATGACGCCGGATCTGATCGACTTCTACCGACAGCGGATGCTCGCGCCGAAGCCGCTGTGGATCACCGAGCTCGGCTTCGTCGACTCACCGCCGCCCGAAGACGAAACGTTGGTGTCGCAGGAGGACCAGGCGGTGTGGCTCGTGAAGAAGCTCGTACTGGGCCTCGCCGACGGCATCGAGCAGATGAGCTACTCACCAGTGTTTGCGCTGCGCGGCTACGCCGAGATCTACCCCACGCTTTCGAGCGAGCGCCTCGCCCGGCGCAGTTTCCAGCTCGTGGGGCGCGCGCTCAACGAAGCAGGTGGCTACGCATACGACAGCTCGTTTGCGAGCGGCGGCACGGAATTCCACGTGTTCGATCGCAGCGACGGCGTGTCGCATCTGGCCATCGCGTGGCGTGCCGACGGTTCGCTGGCCCAAGACGCCCGGGCGCTCCTCGGCGTACCCGGTGGCGCCACCGTACGCGTGCTCGACCACCTCGAGCACGTGGTGTCGACGGGCGATCTGAACCTGACCTTCAGCACCGAGCCACTCGCCATCTTCTGGAGCACCGCCACTCTCGACGGCGATGCCGACGGTGTGCCGCGGCCGGTGGATTGCGACGACGCGGATTCGGCGGTGAGCCCGGACCTTCCGGAGAACCCCAACGACTTCAAGGACAACGACTGTGATCCCGTGACGCCTGCGGGCACCGGCTGTAGCGCGATCGCAAGCGCCAGCGGTACGGGCGAGTCCATTCCCGCCGACGCTGCGGCGGTGCTGGTGGCGCTGGTCGCGATCGCAGGGTCGCGCCGGCGCGCATCGCGCCGGCGTGGGTCGTCCGCAACCCGGTGACCGACTCAGCGATGGCTCGGCGAACCATGACGCCGCGTGCGTGGTCGCCGAGCCTCGACTCGATGCACGTCTTCAGGCGTGACGCTGGTTGAGCCGCGCTGCTCGCGGCCCGACGGCAACCGGCTTGCACTGCGCGGTCGAAACTCGGAGCGCGCTTGCGCCGGTGCCGTGCCCGACGGCAGAAAAGGGCGCGAGTTCGCGGCGAGCGGTCTGGCGTGAGCATGCGCGCCGAGACATCGCTGTCTCATCGC
>CAYUSL010000556.1:0-4196 GCA_964447125.1 uncultured bacterium
CGGGCGCCGGCACGATTCCTTCGGTGCGCGCGAACAGCATCGCCGCCTCGAAGCATCCCACCTGACCGTAGGCGCGCGCCTCCATGATGCCTTGCTCCACCAGCGCCGAGACGATGGGCGAGTCGCCGTGGTAGCGCAGCCCACCGGCGTGGATCGAAGGCGGCACGAAGCCGTGGCCGAGGGTGTGCATCTTCATGATCGGCACGATCCCCGCGGTATCACCAAAATCGTACGCGTACGGGCCGCGGGTGAGCGTGGGGCAGCTCGCCGGCTCGACCGCCATCAGCCGCACCTTCTTTCCCGCCGCCACGTCCGGCACGAACGGCAATGCGATGCCCGCGAAGTTCGAGCCGCCGCCGCAACAGCCGATGACCACGTCGGGCAGCCGCTCGCCGGCGAGGACGAGCTGCTTCTTCGCTTCCTGGCCGATCACGGTCTGATGAAGACACACGTGATTCAGCACCGAGCCGAGGGCGTAATGCGTGTCGGCGCGGTTGGCGGCATCTTCCACCGCTTCGCTGATGGCGATGCCGAGCGAGCCCGGCGAATTCGGATCGGCGGCGAGCACGGCGCGGCCCGAGTTGGTGCTGGACGTCGGGCTCGCGAACACCTCGGCACCCCACACCTGCATGAGCGAGCGGCGATACGGCTTCTGCTCGTAGCTCACCTTCACCATGTACACCGTGCATTCGAGTCCGAACGTGCTGCATGCGAACGCCAGCGAGCTACCCCACTGCCCGGCGCCCGTCTCGGTGGCGAGGCGGCGCACGCCCTCTTGCTGGTTGTAGTAGGCCTGCGCCACCGCGGTGTTGGGCTTGTGTGAACCCGCCGGGCTCACCGACTCGTTCTTGAAGTAGATCCGCGCAGGTGTCTTCAGCGCGGCTTCGAGACGGCGCGCCCGCACCAGCGGCGTGGGGCGCCAGATCGAGAGCACGTCGAGGACCGGCTCGGGGATCGCGATCTCGCGAACCGGCGACATCTCTTGCTCGATGAGCGCCATCGGGAAGAGCGGCGTCAGATCGGCGGGGCCGAGCGGCTGACGCGTGCCAGGGTGAAGCGGCGGATCGAGCGGCCGCGGCAGATCCGGCAGCACGTTGTACCAACTGCGGACGCCTTCGCTGGCCGGCAGCTCGATGCGATTCGATTCCATGGCATTCCTCCCCCGTCTGCTCCGGCGCGGGCGAATCACCGTCGGCCGGCTTGGTTTCCGTTCCAGATCGCGCCCGGGTCCGTGGCCGCGTCAGCGGCGCCCAGTGGGGCCCGTGAGCGATCCCAGCGGGTCGCCGAACTTCGCGTGATAGTCGGCCTGCGAGCGGCGAATCACCTCGTGCGCCTCGGCGCGATCGTAGACGTGGGTGATCTCGACGCGCCGCTCGCTCGTGCCGGGCACGTCCTTGTAGGTCAGGAAGTAGTGGCGGAGCCGCTCGACGAGACCGGCCGGGCAGTCGCCGATGTCACGCCAGCCACCGTAGAGCGCGTCGTCCTGCATCACGGCGATGATCTTGTCGTCGGCCTCGTTCTTGTCGATCATCCTGAGCCCGCCGATCGGCACCGACTGGAGCAGGATGTCGCCGCGCGGAATCGCCTTCTCGGTGAGGACGCAGATGTCGAGGGGATCGCCGTCGCCGACGATGCCGCTTCGGCCCGTCTGCCGATCACAGAATGCACCAACCGAGTCGCCGCAATAAGTCTGCGGCACGAAGCCGTAGAGCGTGGGGCAGACGTTCGAGAACTTCTGAGGCCGGTCGATCTTGAGGATCCCGGTAGCCTTGTCGACCTCGTATTTGACCGTGTCCGTGGGCACGATCTCGATGTACGTGGTCACCACCTCGGGTGCTGCGGCGCCGATCGCCACGCCGTGCCACGGGTGTGCACGGAACACCAGCCGCGCCAGGTTCTCGGGCTCGGACATGATCGCGATCCTCCGACCGCGAGCTTGTCACCGAGCGTCGCTCGCGTGGAGGGCCGGTTACCCGGCTCGCGACCGCACCGCGCGGCGGGTTCCTGCCCGATGCCCACGCACTCGGAGGGCCGGGCTCCTGCCCGGCCGGCGCCCCGGACCGGCAAGAGCCGGTCCCTCCCAGTAGCGCGACGTGCCTACTGCGGCAGATCGGCCATCTGCACGGCCATCCCGCGGTCCACCGTCGCCGCTACGTCCGGATGATTCGCCGCCAGCTCCTCACCCGAGATCCGCTCCGCCGCCACGCGACCCTCCTTGGTCACGATCGTGTAGTAGCGGCCGAGCTCACCAGCGTAGATCGTGACTCGTCCCGCCCGCGTCTCGAGCTGAACGATCGCCGGCGCCGTCAGTCGATCGGTCGCGGGATCGCGCTTGCCCGAAGCCGAGCCAGGCTGAGCACTTGCCACCGCGGCGCCGAACGTGGTTCCGGCCACCGCGATCACAGCCATCACCCGACACCAGCTCGAGAGTCGATTGCGTGCCATTCGCCACCTCCCGCGCAGCGCTGTTCTGCCTGCGGCGGGAATCAACGCCGCTCCCCGCGCCACGCCTAGCCCGATCCTACGCCTGCGCAGCGCGAACGCGAATCGGTGTTTCCACTGCCCAGCAGTCGAGTGGCGCCCCGGCCGAGGTGTAGGATCGCGCGATGGCGCACGACGCGCCTCACGAAACCGGGGGGATCGATGAGTCGGCGAGCAAACAAGCGAGTGATGGGCCTGGCGGCAGTCGCGTTGGCGGGGATCGTCGGATGCGGAATCTGGGTCTGGACCGGCGTGTTCGCGTACAGCGACTCGTTCGTACAGCTCGTGACGACGCTGAGCCAACCGAACCCGGTGGCGGTGAACTTGGACCTGAACATGGCGGTCAGTCAGCTCGGCCATGCAACCTGCAAGTTTCAGGTCACCGCCTGCCCCGCCACCGTCAACATCGGCACGGACTCCTGGAACGCGGCGAGCTGCACGTTCCTGTGCACGGAAAGCTGTATCGGCTTCAACGCCGGCGACACGTTCGCCTCCGCCGTGAGCGGCACGATGACCGCCGCCACCGGCACCACCGTCGACAGCTACGACCTCACGATCACCAACTTCGCCGGCGGCGGTCCCGTCACCATCCCGCTGACCTGAACGAAGCCAAGCACGCGAGCGCCGCGCGGCCCGCTCGGACTGCCCACCCATGCTCGGGTTGCGCGGCCGAGCGAGCCACGCGGCAGGTCGTTTGTGCGCGAGTCCGCGCGAATCGTTGTAATCCGAGTTTTCAGCGGGCGCCGGAATGCGGCCGCCCGCGCAGCACGCTGATCGTCACGCGCCGATGAAGGCGCCGCCGCACACGCGCAGCACGCTACCGGTGAGGCCTTGCGAGATCGGCATCGCGAGGAACGTGAGCGCTTGGCCGACATCCTCGGGCAAGCCGCCCTGGCCGAGGCTGGCGAGCCTTCGTCCGCCTTCGCGGATGGCGAAGGGGATGGCGGCGGTGAGGCGCGTCTCGATGAAGCCAGGGGCGATGGCGTTCACGGTGATGCCGCGGGCGGCGAGCTTGGGTGCGAGGGCGGTCACGAAGCCGATGATGCCGGCCTTCGACGCGCTGTAGTTGGTCTGGCCGACGTTGCCGGCGATGCCCGCCACCGAGGAGAGGCACACGATACGTCCGCCGTCACGCACCAGCGCGGGCAGGAGCGCGTCGGTGATCCGCACCACGGCACCGAGGTTGATATCGACCGCCGAATCCCAGAGCTCGGGCGTCATGCGCGCCAGCGTCTTGTCGCGCGTGACACCGGCGTTGTGGATCACCACGTCCACGCCGCCGAATTCCTTGCGCAGGAACTCGGCGATGGTTGCCGGCGCAGTCGCATCGGTGATGTCCGCAGTGAGTGCCACGCCGTTGATGCCGCGCACCACCTCGTTGAGCGGCTCGGAATCGGCGGGGCGATCGAGGCACACCACCTTGGCGCTCTCCGCCGAGAGCAAGCGCGCCGTCGCCGCGCCGATGCCGCGCGCAGCACCCGTCACGAGGACCACCTTGCCGTCGAGGCTGCGCGCGTAGTCCGGCGCCGCGCCGCTGGATGCGCCCTTCGACGCGAGGGCACTCTTCGTCACCCGCAGCCGCTGTCCGCTCACGAACGCTGCGCGCGGCGAGAGCAGGAACGCCAGCACGCCGGCGAGCGCACCCTCGGCGCCATCCTCGACGGTCACGAGCGCCGAGGTCGCACCATTCCGTCCGATCTCCTTCCCCAGGCTCC
>CAYUSL010000557.1:0-2793 GCA_964447125.1 uncultured bacterium
GCGATCACCACGTCCATGGTGCCGGACGGGCAATCGGGAGCGTCGAGAAGCTCGAGCGCTTCGTGGGCCACGCGTGGCGCCGCGTCGAAGAAACCCACTTCGTCCAGGATCTCGAGGCCGCCCTGCCGGCAACGCTGACCGGCGGCGAAGCTGCGCGCCTGGGTCTCGCCATCGCGATTCGCCGACGCGCGCAGCTCGGGGATCAGGTATTCGAAGGTCTGGTGGACGTGGCCGCCGTTGGTGGTGAGGTGCAGCGTTTCCGTGGCGACGTGCCAGAGCCCCGCCGCACAGTCGACGATGGCATCGGCCGCCTGGAGGCGTGCGCACTCGCTCACGAGCAACGCCACCTTGTCGCCCAGCGGAAGCGCGCTCCACGGGCGCACCACCTGGCTTTCGTAGCTACCCACGTGGGCGGCGGTGGGCGGCTTGGCGAAGGCCGAGATCGCCCGCTCGCGGGTGGCGTGAGCCCAATCAGCGGCGCGGCGCACGGCCTGCGCGAGCCCGCTCCGCGTCAGATCCGAGGTCGCGGCGTAGCCGACTCCGCCGCGATCGATGACGGTGAACATCACACCGACGTCGTCGCTGCGCTCCACCGGCTCGAGGACACCGCGGCGCACCTCGATGCGCTCGTGGCGCTCGTGTACGAAGCGCAGCGAGCAGAACTGCACGCGCGGCACCACTTCGCGGAAGCGGGATTCGAGGCTCGAGATCATGGCGATTCCAGCGGTTGCAGGCGCCCCAGTGTAGACGCTCGCCGCAGGTTTCGACGGGATGCGAAAAGGGAAACGCCGGCGACCCGAAGGCCACCGGCGTCTCACCTCCCCTCCGGCATGTGAGCGCACTGCCCGTTCGGAGATCCTACTACCGAAGCGAGGTGGCAGCGCAATCGGCACCTTGCGGGCGCGAGATGGCTCGCATCGACCCGAATGCGTCGGCCGAGTCGCGAGCGTCCGGGATGCCTGCGGCAAATGCTCCCTGCCGCATCCCAATTTTCCTGGATGGGCGCTGAGTGGTAGAAGGCAAGCCTCGCTCGGGTGGAGGGCCGGGGCTCATCGGAGGCTCACCAATGAGATCGGCGGTCTCGATCGACGGAGTGCAATCCGCGCAGCGTCGGCGCGCGCCGCACCGCCCGCGATGTTTCGCGATCGTCATGATCGTGAGCGTCGTTGCCGGGCTCTCGGCCACGACCGCGTCTGCCGAGGCGCCGGCCAACGACGAGTGCGGGGCGGCGATCTCGCTCGTCGAGGGCGCGCGGGTACTCGGCACGCTCGTCGATGCAACCTCGGATGGAGAGTCCTCGTGCGGGCCCGCCGGCTCGGCCGACGTCTGGTTCGAGTACACGGCACCCGACGCGGGCACGGTGACGCTGTCGGCGGCGGCCTCGGCGGTTCCCTTCACGCTCTCGGCTCATCCCGGCTGTCCGGACACGGCCGCGAGCGAGCTCGCATGTGCGAGCGCGAGCGCAGGCACGTCGAGCTCGGACAGCCTCGCGCTCCGTGCGGCGGCGGGGCAGCACGTGTGGATTCGCGTCGCTTCGGCGCGCGGCGCCGGCGAGATCGCCCTCGACGTCGAGCGGACGGAATCCGCGCCCGCGGATGCCGGATCCGTCACCGACGGCGCGTGTGCGGACTGCGCCACTGTGGAAGCGCTCCCCATCTCCGACATGGTGTTCGTCGCCGCAGGCACGTTCTCGATGGGCCAGGCCTCGGACCAGCCGGACGAAGAGCCCCAGCGCACGGTGAACCTCGACGCGTTCTGGATCGATCGCAACGACGTCACGGTCGACGAATACGACGCGTGTGTGAGCGCCGGCGCTTGCGACGACCCCAAGGGCACGCACGCGGTCACGCCCAATTGCAATTGGGGTACTGCGAATCGGGGTGGCTTTCCGGTCAACTGCGTCGACTGGCATCAAGCAGACGATTACTGCCAGTGGATCGGCATGCAGTTGCCGACCGAGGCGCAATGGGAGAAGGCCGCGCGCGGGACCAACGCCCGGCTGTATCCGTGGGGCGCCCAGGAAGCCACCTGCAGCTTCGCCGTCATGTGGGACACGTACCCGAGCGGTGCGACCGGCTGTGGCCTCAGCGCAACCGCCGCCGCGGGATCGAAGCCCGACGGCGAGTCGCCGTACGGCGCGCTCGACATGTCCGGCAACGTCTACCAATGGGTGAACGATTGGTACGACGCCGCGTACTACCAATCGAGCCCGTCCTCGAATCCGCCAGGGCCGGGCGTGGGCAGCTTCAAGGTGCGCCGCGGCGGAGACTACGCCACCGCTGCATACACGCATTCGTTGCGCACCTACAGCCGGAACTACCTCGAGCCTTCCGGCTTCAATCCTGGTCTGGGATTCCGCTGCGTCGCCACGGGCTCGAAGACGCTCACGGTGCAGCGAGGAGGGACCGGCTCGGGGACGGTGACGAGCGATCCCGCGGGCATCGATTGTGGCTCGACCTGCGCCGCGAGCTTTCCGCAAGCCGGTGTGGTGGCCCTGACGCCGACTCCCAACTCCGATTCCAAGTTCGCGAGCTGGAGTGGCGCCTGCAGCGGCAGTGGCGCCTGCCAGGTGACGATGAGCGCAGCCAAATCGGTCACGGCGACGTTCACGCTGCTGCCCACTTACAAGCTCACCGTCACGACATCCGGCTCCGGCACCGGCACGGTGACGAGCAGTCCCTTCGCGATCGCTTGCGGAGACAAGTGCTCGGCGAACTTCCCGCAGGGCCAGATCGTGACACTCACGCCCACGCCCAGCGCCGACTCCAAGTTCGCGAGCTGGAGTGGCGCCTG
>CAYUSL010000557.1:2893-4186 GCA_964447125.1 uncultured bacterium
CTCACGCCCACGCCCAGCGCCGACTCCAAGTTCGCGAGCTGGAGTGGCGCCTGTACCGGGAGCGGCGTCTGTCAGGTGACGATGAGCAGCAGCAAGTCGGTCACCGCAACCTTCACGCTGCTCCCCAAATACAAGCTGACGGTGACGAAGACGGGCACGGGCACCGGCACCGTGACCAGCAACCCGACGGGAATCGATTGTGGAGTGGCATGCTCGGCGAATTTCCCACAAGGCCAGGTGGTAACCCTCACACCCACGCCGGATGCCGATTCCAAGTTCGCGAGCTGGAGCGGCGCTTGTACCGGAAGCGGGGCCTGTCAGGTGACGGTGAGCGCCGCCAAATCGGTCAGCGCAAACTTCACGCTGCTGCCCAAGTACAAGCTCACGGTGACGAAGTCCGGCGGTGGCACCGGCGGCGTGACGAGCAATCCCGACGGGATCGACTGCGGAGACGCTTGCTCGGCGAGCTTCCCGCAAGGGCAGGTGGTGACGCTCACGCCCACGCCCGACGCCGATTCCAAGTTCTCGAACTGGAGTGGAGCGTGTACGGGCACGGGTGCCTGTCAGGTGACCATGAGCGCCGCCAAGTCCGTCACCGCGAAGTTCATGCTGCTACCGACGTACACGCTGACGGTGACGAAGGCGGGAAACGGCACGGGCTCGGTGACGAGCAGTCCGGATGGTGTCCTCTGTGGAGCGACGTGCTCGGCAGACTTCCCCCAGAATCAAGTCGTGACCCTCACGCCCACGCCGAGCGCCGACTCCAAGTTCGTGAGCTGGAGCGGAGCGTGTAGCGGCAGCGGCGCTTGCCAGGTCACGATGAGCGCCGCGAAGTCCGTCACCGCAACCTTCACGCTGCTGCCGACGTTCGAGCTCGCGGTCTCGGCGGCGGGCAGCGGTTCGGGAAAAGTGACCAGCAGCCCAGCCGGCCTGAATTGTGGCGTAACGTGCTCGGCCAACTTTCCCCAGGGACAAGTGGTGACCCTGACGCCGGTGCCAGCGGCGGACTCGACCTTCGCGAGCTGGAGCGGCGCCTGCAGCGGCAGCGGCGCCTGCCAGGTGACGATGAGTGCCGCGAAGTCGGTGACGGCAACCTTCGACCTCATTCCCAACTTGATCTTCGCGGACGGTTTCGAATCGGCCGATTTCTCGAATTGGTCCGTGGTCGTCGGCGGAACTTGACGCGTACCGCGTCCGCGGACGGCTCAGCTCCTTCGTTTCGCGGAGGTCCAGCGCGCATGGTGTGGGACGACAAGCGATCGCGCGGCGTCACCCACGGCGCCACGACGCGCT
>CAYUSL010000558.1:0-4170 GCA_964447125.1 uncultured bacterium
GCGGAGTCGCTGGCGCGCCTCGACCGCGCGGGACTCTTCGGCGAGCCGTCGTCACGGAGCATCGTTCTCGAAGCCAGCAGCGCCGATCGCTCGGTCGAGCACCGGGTGTGGTGGGTGCGGCGCTCGAACGGCACCGAGTTGGCGGGGGCGTTCGAGCGCAGCCTCACGCGTGCGGAGGAGCTCGTGCGCTGGCCGCATTCGGCGCGCGCCGACATCGGCAACGACGTTTGGGGTCACGCGGATTCGTTGCGTCGCGGCGAACGTCTGAGCGACCCCGACGCAACCGCCCGGCTCGTCACGGCGTGGTGCATGGGCGAGATCCACGCGCTGGATCCCGTCGGTGAAACGCGTCTCGCGGAGGCCGTGCGCGATCGCGATCGGCGCGTGGCCGCTGCGGCTGCTGCGGCGTGCCTGGTGCGCAAGATCGGCCCCGCGCCCCGCGAGCTCGCACGGTTGCTGCATGATGCGCTCGGTGACGGTGATCGCGACCTGCGAATGAGCGTGGTGTGGATGCTGGCCGCCACCCGCCCGCTCCCACTCATCCCCGCCGAGCGTTGTGTGGAGCTGGCACTTTCGGGCGACGCGGCGCTGCGTGACGGCGCGATTCTGGCGCTCCTGTGTCATCCACGCGTGCCGTCCGAAGCCGTCGAAGCACGCGTTCGTGAGCTGACTGGGGGCGACGACGAGCAGCTTGCCGCGCTAGCAGTGGGCATCGCGGCCGCTGGCGAGGATCAGGGCGGTCCGAATCTCGAACGTCTTCGCACGGCCGCCTACGGAACCCTCGGTGAGATCAGCCGCCAGGCACCGTGGATCTTGGCGCAGCTTGCGCGGCACTCGGCGGCAGCGCTGGACGTGTACCTCGGCGTGGCGGCCTCGGGTAAGCGTCTTGGCTCCGACGGGGACGTCGCGTCGGTGACCGATCGGCGGGCCGGGGCGGCGGAATGGGTGGCCGCGCGCCTTTTCGATGCCGCTGCGACGGCGGAGCTCACCGATCTGGATCGTGTGGCCCAGCGCCTCGGGGCGCCGGCCGATGAAGCATCCGTGCGCGCGACGGCGCTGCTGCTCCGCTCGCCGAACGTCAGCGTGCGACGCGCGGCCGCCCACAATCTCGCGCGCTCACTCCACGATCCCACCTCGGCTCGCGAAGCGCTCACGAACGCGCTCTTGGACAGCGATGGCAGCGTTCAGTCGTGGGCGGAGAAGGCGCTGGCCAGAAGCAGCGTGCCGAAGCCGCCCCCGCGGAACTGGTGGGACGTGCTTCGACGCCGCTGATCCGGTCTTGTCGTCACGCGCACGGCCGTGCGTGCGCAGGTCATCGTCGGCGCTGCCCGCGTCCGTGGTGCGTGCGGGGATTCCGCTCCGGTCGCGCGCGATTCGGTTCGGCCGTCTCTGCGGCGAACGCGACCTTGGCCGTCGCTGCGAGCGTGCTGAGCGCGGAACCGAGGGGCGAGCGCTTCCGCCACACCAACACCAGCGTGCGCTTGGGCGTGGGCTGAGCGAGTGGGCGTAGTGCGAGGGTCGCGCGCTTGGTCTCCGTCGGCAACGCGATCTCGGGCAAGAGCGTCACGCCAGCACCACTCGCGACCATCTGCGCCAACGTCGAGAGGCTCGTGGCGCGGAACGCGAGCTCGTGGATGCGCGTGCGTGCACAAAAGGCCAACGCTTGATCGCGGAAGCAATGGCCGTCGTCGAGCAGCAGTACGTCGGCATCGCGCAGCTCCGCCGCCGTCGCAGGCACGGCGGAGGAAGCGAGCGGATGCCCGAGCGGCGTCGCGAGCACGAACCGATCCTCGCCCACGATCGCGTGCGCCACGTCGCCGAGATCGGCCTCGAGTGCCAGCAACGCGGCTTCGAGGGCGCCCGCGTCCAGCTTCGCGAGCAGTGTCTCGGTTTTGTCCTCGGCCCACATCACCGTGAGGCGCGGGTGCGCGGCGCGGAACGCAGTCGTGAGGCGCGGCAGGAGATACGGCGAGACGGTGGGGATCACCCCGATCCTGAGCGTGCTGGCCAGCGGGTCGCCGGAGCGCCGCGCGCAATCGAGCAGATCGTCCGCCTCACGCAGCAACTGCTGTGCGCGCGCCAGGATCTCGCGCGCCGGCTCGGTTACGAGCACGCGGCGCCGATCGCGCTCGAAGAGCCGAACTCCGAGGGCGTGCTCGAGCTCCGCAAGCTGCGCGCTCAACGACGGCTGCGAGACGTGGCAGCGCTCTGCGGCGCGCCGAAAGCTCAGCGTTTCCGCGACCGCGACGGCGTATTGAAGCTGGCGAAGGGTGAACGGGTGGGTGGCGAAGCTCATGCGGAGGGTCGAGAAGCGCCGGGAGGATCTGCCAACGCGCTCACTGAGGCAACGTGGCAGTCCCGGGATCGTACGTGTCGACGCGATCGCGCCCACTGCGCTTGGCGGCGTAGAGCGCCTTGTCGGCGTGCGCGACCAGGGTCGCGGTGTCCCGGTCGGTCGTGCCGCGCGCCGTGGCACCGATGCTGATGGTGTAGCTCGCCGCACGCTCCGGATCCCGGGCGTGCGAGGCCGCCACCGCCTTGCGGATGCGTTCGCCGAAGTCGCGCGCACCGCCCACGTCGCTCTCGGGAAGCAGCACGGCGAACTCGTCTCCGCCGAGCCGACCAGCGACGTCGCTGCGCCGCAGCACCGCGCGCATCACCTGCCCGAGATGGGCGAGGGCGCGGTCGCCGCCGGCGTGACCGTAGGTGTCGTTGATGGATTTGAAACGGTCGACGTCGAGGACCAAGAGCGCGAGTGGGCGTGCGTAACGGATGGCGCGGTCGAGCTCACGATCCACCGCTTCCAGGAAGGCCGCCCGATTCAGCAAGCCGGTCAGGGTATCGGTGGTGGCCAGCCGCTCGAGTGCGCGGCCACGGAGGAAGTGACTCTGGACGAGGCGATACAGCAGCGAACCGATCCCGAAGTTGTAGAGCGACGACATGAAGATCGTCGCGGAGAACGAGCCGAAATTCGGATGTCGTTCGAACTCGGGATTCGCGAGCAGGAACCCACCCGTGACGGCGGCAGCGACACCGAGCACGCACACGGCGCGCGCCCGCCACTCGAAGAGCGCCGAGAGCGTGAACGCCGGCAGCACGATCGCGGCGTGGATCCACGGCGAGTCGGCGCCGCCCGCCCTCCCGAACCAGTACACACTGATCCCGCACAGGCTCACCACGATGAAACCGTATGCGTGCGTGCCGAATCGGGTGTCCGCGGCCCGACCCAGTAACACGTACGAGACGAACGCGAGTGCCACGAAACCGATCCGCCATTGCTGCAGCCAAATCCGGACTTCCGGCGTATCGCGAAAAAACACCCAGTCGGTGGGCGCGAGGGCAAGAGTCAATGCGGCGGAGAAGAGCAGCAGTACCTGGCCGAAGCGGGCGGTACCCTCGCTGGCGTAGTGGCGAAAGGCCGCTGCGTCGTCAGGATGTGCCGGCGGCTCGGCACCGAAGAGCCCGCGGATACGTCCGCGCCAGCGTGCGAATGCGCCGCTCAGCGCCGCCTTGGCCGAGGCAACGGATCGTTCCAGCACGCGCGTGGCCGTGCGCCCGGGCGCGAAAGCAGGGCCCGAGCGCAGCTCACGCTGTGGGAGGGCATGGGACCGGGCCGTCATGAGGGCCCGATCCTATCGAAAACCCATGCAGGAGGGTACGCCGGGCGCGGGCGACTCCCGGCCCCGGGCGCTGCGGGCGGGCAGTGCTCGCCCGCACGTCGCTGATGGCTCAGCGCCCCTTGAAGTTGGGTGCGCGCTTCTCCAGGAACGCGCGTGGCCCTTCTTTCGCGTCCTCCGAGTTGAGCACCCGCGGCGCGATCGCCTTTTCGAGGATGAACCCGGGTTCGAGCGCGAGCGCGCGGACCGCGATCTCCTTCGCCGTGCGCACCGCCAATGGACCGTTCTTGCAGATGGTCTCGGCCCACTCGATGGCGGTTTCCATGAGCTTGTCGGCGGGGACGATGGCGTTCACGAGGCCCACGTCGTAGGCGCGCTGGGCGTTGATCGGCCGGCCCATGAGGAGAAGCTCCATGGCGACGGCCCACGGGATCTGGCGCGGGATGCGGATGTGCGAGCCGCCGGCCGGAATGATGCCGACCTTGACCTCGCCGAGTCCGAAGGTGGCGTGCTCTGCGGCGATGCGGATGTCGGTGCCGAGCATGAACTCGAG
>CAYUSL010000559.1:0-4142 GCA_964447125.1 uncultured bacterium
ACAGACCCGGCGGGTCGAAGCTCCGGGTGCCGTCCACGTCCACGAACACCGGGTTGGTGAACGAAAGCGGCGTGAAGCCGCGGTTCTTGTCGGCGGCCGCGCCGAGCGTGACCCGCGAGTACTCGTAGGAAACCGCTGGCTCCTGGTTGGGGTTGGCAGGCAGCGCCGCGCCCGCCTCCACGAGAATCCACGAGTCCCGGGTGAGCGTGATCGGCACCGTTCCCTCGTAGCGCAGCGTCGGCGGCGGGCTCTGGGCTGCAAGCGGAATCGTCTGGACGACGACGCCGTTCACCACGATGCGGATCTCTTCGACCGGGACCCACGGCGCCGCCTTCACGGAAATCGCCACGTCCACGGTACCGTCGGCATCTGCCGTTAGCTCACCCATGCCGGCGCCGTTCACGGAAATCGATGGGATCGGCCCAGTGGTACCGATGACCTTGCCTGCGCGCACCGCCGCAGCGATCTGCTTCGGCGTCAGCGCCGCGGGATCATCGCTCCCCACGTACACCAGGCTGCGCGGATAGCCCGCGGTCGTCATGGTGTTGTGGCTGTCGCCGTTGGCGGTGCCCACCTTCAGAAAGCCCTGATTCATCAGGCTGAACCAGGCCGCCCGCGTGGATCGCCCCTGCGCCACCGAGCCACCGGCCCAGAGCTCCATCGCGTCGAAGTCGATGCCCTGCGTCGCGCTCCCCGAGTTGAGCGAGGGCTGGCGCAGAAAGGCGTTGCTGGGCATCGCGGACCCCGACCACCCCGCAGGCACGGGCACCGAGGCGTTGAAGCTCTTCTTGTCGAGCCAGCCGATGTTCGCTGCGTTACCGAGGGCGTAATACGGGTGATTGAGCTGAACCAACGTCGAAGAATCGCCGAAGCCGCGCAGCATGTCGTAGATCGTTGCCGCGGTGACGAGGTGGTTCCCGTCGGGTCCGGTGTCTGCGGTGGTGTCGTAGGTGGCACTCGGCGAGATCGGAAAGCCGTTCCAGTGACCCGGCTCTGCCGACCCCGGCGGGCTGCCGCCGCCGAGCTGGTCACAATTGCCGCTAGCCGACCGAAAGGCGTTGAGACCCGGCGTGGCCTCGACGCCGACGATCGAGGTCACGAGCGAGCCGAGCCCCAGCGATGCGATCGTGGGCGCGTAGTCGATCACACAGTCGTGATCGGTCGACGTCATGACCTCGATCCCTTCGGTGACGTAGTGGAGGACTCGATCGGGAAGCTCTGGCAGCGGTGGGCTCTGCAGCGCCGACTCGAAGCTCGGGCGTGCGTGAATGTGGAAATCGGCCGCCAGGAATCCGGGGGTCTCGACCGCGTGGGAAAGCGTGAACGTGACGTGCGACGTGGTCGCTGGGTCGACGATCTGCTTCTCCACCGTCCACTCGATTCCGCGCGACGCCCAGATCTCCAGCACTGCGCCGGCAGTTTGGAGCTCGCCCATCCCGGCGCCGAGGTAAGCGCGATTCAGGTACCAGGACGTGAGCACGCCGCCGGTGCCGGTGCCGAGGTTGAGCGGCGCACCGGTACCCGCGTTGTAGACCGTCAGCTTCGCCGGGATGCGCTGTCCCGTCGCGGCATCGAGCACCTCGACCGTGAGCAGCGTCTGGCAGGAGCTTCCGAGGCTCGTGATCGCGGCGATCGTCAGCGCGAGCGCCGCCACCACTCCACGAGATCGGGCGCCGACGCGAGATCGACGATCAGGGGCTTCGCCTGCTCGATCTCGCTCCACCATGTCGCTCTCCTCACCAATCACGCATTGCCACTGGCGGTCGCCTCCGATTCATCGGCTCCGCGCGGGTTCGACTAAAGATTCTGACGAAGAGCCCGGTCCGCGCGCAACCGACGCGAAGCCGGATGACGTAGGCACGCGACCCGATTCACGTTTCGGGAGGATCCAGGGTCGCCGCCCAGGCGTTGCGAGCATGCCGTGAGAGCGCCGGGCGGTCCTCGTCGGCGAGCACCGGGACATCCGTGCTCGCCACCAGCGCGTCGCCGAACGACCACAGCGTGGACGCGCGATCCGCTCGCAACCAAGCGAATCGACGCAGCGAGATCGAGAGTTCGGCCCCTCCGTCGTTGGTGTCGGCGCCGCGAGTGCGCAAGCGGAGCCGCACCGGCCCGAACGCGGTGACGCCTTCGGCGATCGACCCAGCCCAGCGATCGTGCCAAAGAACTCGTAGTCCCGCGACCTCGGCACCGTTTCGGATCCCCTGCAGCAGGCGCTGCGACTCGTCGGCGCGCAGGCGCGCCCAGCGACATCGATACGGCCGATAACCGCGAGCGCGCGCCCAGGCAGCGGACACACGCGCAACGGCGAGCGCCATCGCCGCTGCAACGACGGCTGCTGCGATGGCCTGTGCCACAGCACCGACGCGCTCGGACGGGACCGGCGAGCGCCCGGCGGCAGCGGCCGTGAGGCCGAGCAAGAAGCCCCCCACGGCAGCGATCAGGATCGCCCGCGCAGCCGGTTCGGTGCGCACCCACCACGCCGTCACGGCGCGATCAGGACTTGAGCGCAGCCGCGGCCTGACGCAGCACGGGCGCACCGGCGAGAAACGCCCATACCCGCCGCCCCGACGGAGACGCCATGAGACGCTCGCGAATCCCTTCCTTGAGCGGCGGATAGAGGAGCTTCGGCAGCGGCTTCTTTCCCTTGAAGGCGTGGAAGTCGAACCAGCGATAAGCGCTCAGGATCTCACGCTTGGTGAAGCCCGGCAGGTCGAGGGACGCGTTCTTGCGCTCGATGAAATCGGCGTTGACCGTGCCCTGGATCAATCCCATCTCCTTGCACACGCGGTGGAGATCCGTGCCGGGATACGGAAAGAAGATCGACGTCGAGTGCCAGTCCGGCTCGCAGATCCGGTTCATCCGAATCGTTTCCTTGTGGTCCTCGAACGTCTCTCCGGGTAGGCCGATCAGGTTGTAGAAGGAGACCTGCAATCCGTTCTTCCGCGCCGTTTGCACGGTCCGGATGATGTCGTCGTTCGACTCGTTGCGCTTGAGCACGTCCTTGCGCACGCGCTCACTGCCGGACTCGAGGCCCACGTTGATGAACGTGAAGTTGGCGCGCTTGAGCGCCGCGAACATGTCCTCGAAGTTGGTCTTGGGTGTGATGCGCACGTTCACGCCGAAGCGCACCGGCTTGGCGAGCCCGCGGTTGAACTCCTCGAGCGCGTCACAGAGCTTGAGCGCCCAGCTCTTCCGCGACAGCGTCTCGATTTCCATGTAGTAATCGCGCTTTTCCGGGAAGCGGCGATTGAGCTCGCGCACCTCGGCGACGATGTTCTCGGGCGAGCGGTAGCGGACGTAGTCACCGTCGGCCTGACGCCACAGCGCGTGATTCGCACAGTAGGTACACGGAAACGGACAGCCGCGCCCGAGCAGGATCGAGTAGCGCGCGTCGGGCGAATCGTTGATCCACGGCGCCCACATCTCGCGATCGGGGAACGGGAACGAATCGAGGTCGGCGACGAACTCGCGCGTGGGATTGCGCTCCCAGCCCGCGTCGGTGCGAATCCACAGGTTCTTGATCCCGCTCGGCCGGCGCCCGTCGCCGAGCTGCTCGAGCAGCTCCGCGGTGGGATACTCGCCCTCGCCCACGCAGAGCGAATCCCACGGCCCTTCCAAGGCACTCTCGGGATCGAGAGTGACGTGCGAGCCACCGAGCAGGAGATGTGGCTTGGCGGTCTTCGATCGCACGTACTGGGCGACCTCGGTCATGAACGGGAACTCGGTGGTGACCGCCGTGAACGCCAGCAGATCGGGATCGAAGTCGGCGAGCTGATCGTCGACCAACTTGGGGTTGAGCGCTTTCGACAGCCGGCCGATCGTCAGGAGCCGCGTCTCGTGCCCGCGAGCCTTGAGAAAGGACGAGATGTACGACAACCCGAAGTGCATGGACTCCGAGAGCCGAAGCGGGTGCTTCTCCGAGATGGCGCCCTGAAGCGAGTAGACGAACAAGACTTTCATCATCGACCTCCGCGCCGAATCCACGGCGACGTCCCCGGCTGGTGCCGCGCGGCCGCGACAGCGGGGCACTCGGCACCGTTCCGCCTGCCCAACCCCCGTGCCGGCGAACGCTCGCGCGATTGTTCTTTCGAAAAGTCTAACGACTCGTCGGCTCGATGACCATTCGGCCGGAGGTGGCG
>CAYUSL010000560.1:0-4133 GCA_964447125.1 uncultured bacterium
TTCGCTCGCGGCTCGCCTCTGGCTCGCGGTGGGACTGACGACGAGCGTGGAGACCGTTGCACCGATCGGTCGGTGACGTTTGTGATCAGGGAGCTTCTCCAGGCGCCCTATCGTCGCCGCCGAGCCACGACGGCATCCTTCGATCCCACCAGAAGTCCCACTCGTCGCTGACGAGGAGCGACGCGGCGAGCGCTTCTAAAGCACCGGCCACGGATTGGAACGATCGGCTGGAGGGACCGGCTCCGTCCGGTCCGCTATGTCCCGGCGGGGACGGAGCCCCGCCGTCCACCTGGATCGCTCTCGCCGGTGGACGGCGACTTAGCGTGTCGAAGCCCTGCTCCACTTGATCGGGGCACCGAGGTCAGCCGAAGAAGCGCGACGGGTGGGATTGTCGGGTGGACTCGAGCTGCGACTGGATCGCGTCGCGGACGCGATCTTTGAGCTCGCTCACGAGCAGGTAGTCGTCCGCGGAACGGCGCTTGCCGATCGCGGTTGGAATGGGCGCGCCGAAGCGGATGCGCCACTTGCTCGGCAGCGGCACGAGACCCAGCGGCCCGAGCAGCGGCAACGTGGGCGTCACGGGCAAGGTCGGTAGGCCCAAGAACCGGCCGAGCCAGTCGAGGCGGGTGACGATCGGGTGTGTCTCTTCGCTGCCGATCACGGCGGTGGGAACCAGCGGGGCGCGGTGGCGGATCGCGACCGACACGAATCCGCCGCGCCCGAACTCACTCAGCCGATAGCGGTCGCGGTAGCGCTTGGTCGTGGCACGGCCGCCCTCGGGGAACACGCACACCATCTCGCCGGCGGCGAGCAGGCGCGCGGCACTTTCGTGGGAGGCACGCACGCCGCCCAGGCGCGCGGCCAGCGGGCCGAAAACGGGCAGATCGTACGCGGTGTCGTCGACGAGGAAGCGCACCTCGCGCTTCGCGGGGTCCGAACGCCGCACCGCGCGCGCGATCATCAAGCCGTCGTAGGGCAGAAGCCCGGCGTGGTTGGCGACCAGCATCGCGGCGCCGTCGCGCGGCAGATGCTCGAGGCCCTCCACCTCGACGCGCCAATACGTCGTGTAGAGGAAGTCGAGGAGCGGCTCGAGTTGTGCCGCGAGCGCGGGATCGATCGAGGCTTCGTCGCTGGAGCCGGGGGCGATGGGTGTGGTGACGTCGCGCCACAGGTTTCGCAACGCCGTCACGCTGGCGAGCTCACGCAGTCCACTCACCAGCTCGATGAGCCGACGCACCAGCCCCACTTGGCTCATCGCCTCGTCGGAGATGCCACCCGCAGCGGAGATGCCGGGGAGGCCTCGCTCGGCCGCGGCCAGCAGCTCGTCGATACGCTGGTCGAGATCCGCGCCACGCGCGGAATCGGCGCGGGAACTGGCCTTCGAGCGAGGTGCAGCGGGGCGCGCCACCGGTCGCGTGCCCGAGTCGGCGAGTGCCTCGGAAAGCCGCGTTTCCAGGCGTGCGAACGGATCGGCCGCGGTGCGGCGCGTTTGGGGTGCGCGCTTGCGGGTCGCCGCGGAAGGTTCCGGCTCGACCTCGATGGCGATCGCGCGAATCCGTCGCGACTCGCGCCGCGGGCGGCTCGCCGATGCTGGCGCTGTGGCCGACGCCGCACCGGCCGCGGGCGTGCTCGGCGCGGTCGGCGGCGGCAGATCACGAGCGGCAGGCGCTTCCTGTCGCGCTCGTGCGTTCCTCGCCGCGGACGTCGGCGTGGTGCCGAGACCAGCGAACGGATCGCGACCGAGGACGGGTTTGGTGGCCATGGAAGCGACGAGGATGAATGCGAGGCGAGCCGTGCGCGGGTCGAATTCTTCAGGACTCGCCCTTGCGCTTGATCTCTTTGGCGAGTGACGCGAACGCGTCGGCGCCAGCGGAATCCGGGGCGTACTCGAAGATCGTGAGCCCGTGGCTCTGGGCTTCGTCGATCTTCACGTTGTAGCCGATCACCGTCTTCGCCACGCGGCCGCGGAAATGCTCGCCCAGCTTCTCCAGGATCTCGTTGGCGAGGCGGGTGGGACGGTAGAGCGTGGGCACCACCAGCGTGATGCGCAAGTGCGGTCGGTGGTAGCGCTGCTTCAGCGACTCGATGGTGTCGACGATCTCGGCGCAGCCATCGAGGGCCAGGAACGTGAGGTTGACCGGGATCACCACCTCCAGGGTCGCGAGCAGCACGTTCATGGACAAGAGCCCGAGCGACGGCGGCGAATCGAAGAGGATCCAGTCGTAACCGCGCACCTTGTCGATCTGGCGGGCAAGCCGTTCCGTCCAATCGCGATCCGCGTCGGAGCTGATGGGCAGCGTGGTGAGGCTCTTGTTGCTCACGATCACGTCGAGCCCGTCGATGCGAGTGGGCATCGCCACGTCGCGCGGATGGAGGCTCGGATCCACGAGCAGATCGCGCACGGTGCGTTCCGCGCCGCGCACGTCGAGGCCGAGGCATTTCCCCGCGTGCCCCTGGGGATCGAGATCCACCAGCAGCACGCGCTCCTTGCGTGTCAGCGCGAAATAGCCGCCCACGTTCACCGTGAGCGTCGTCTTGAGGCTGCCGCCCTTCTCGTTGATGAACGCGATGCGGCGGGTCATGGGCGTGGCAGCGGTGGAGACCGAGCGCGCTCGTGCCGCTCGATCGCGGCTCGAACCGTAGGGACCGCGCCGAGATGCGTCAAGCGAACGAAGTGGCCTCCTCGTGCAAGCGCAGGCCGCGGGTAACCGATGCCGAGCGCCGCTCAAGCTCGGGCAGAATCTGCCGAAAGAACCTTCACGCAGCCTCCGGACGAGGCACGATGCGGCCATGGCAGGCACAACCAGTCTGGGGGGACTGCCATGCGCATCACGGGTGCGTCGCTCGATCTCGCGTCCACACACGTCTACGCGGCCAAGCGCACCGTTCGAGAAAGCCTCGAAACCTGGACCGGAGCGCGTCCCCCTCGCGATCGCGGGGACGCGGCGCAGCGCCCGCCCCGGGAGGATGTCGTGCCCCAGGAGTCGGGGGTGTTCGGGCCGCACCGGCGGCTCGCGGCTCTGGCGCTGCGCGATGCGCACCGAGCGAACCGCGCCGACCAGCGATCGCAAGCGCTTGATGCGCCGCCCGCGACCGATCCGAACGCACCGGCGTTGGGATCTCAGGCCGTGGACGACGCGATCCAGCAGGCCCAGAACGATCCCGGGCTCCGGCTGCTGCGCAGGATCATCGAAGCCCTGACCGGAAAGTCGGTCGGTGACGTGAGCGCCGACTCGGCGCCGAGCGCCGAGGAGTCCGACGCGAGCGCCCCGCCGCAGAGCGCCGTGACGTCGCCGCAGCCGTCGCCACAACAGGCCGCCTCGGGCTTCGGTCTCGACTACCAGTACCACGAGACCTACGACGAGGTGGAACAGACGCAGTTTTCGGCGTCGGGCGTGATCCAGACCGCGGATGGCAAGTCGATCGAGTTCTCGGTCGAGCTCGAGCTGAGCCGGGCGTATCACGAGGAAACCAACATCTCGATCCAAGCGGGCGACGCGGTCCGCAAAGATCCGCTGGTCGTGAATTTCGACGGTACGGCCGCCGAGCTGTCGAGCACGCGTTTCCGATTCGACCTGAACGGCGACGGACAGAGCGAGGACGTGCCGTTGCTCTCCGGCGGCAGCGGCTACCTCGTGCTCGACGCCAACGGCAACGGACGCGTCGACTCCGGCAAGGAGCTCTTCGGTCCGACCTCCGGCGACGGCTTCGCGGAGCTGGCGCGCTACGACGAAGACGGGAACGGCTGGATCGACGAGGGCGATGGCGCGTTCTCGCGCCTCGCCGTCTGGAATCCGAGCGCCGACGGCGCCGGCTCGGTGGTCTCGCTCGCCAGCACTGGAGTCGGCGCGATCTCGCTGGCGCACACCGCGACACCCTTCGAGCTACGTACTGCCGACAACCAGTCGCTCGGTGCAGTTCGTTCGACCGGTATCTACGTGACGGAAGGAGGCGACGTAGGCACGGTGCAACAGCTCGATCTCACGGTTTGACCCCGGCTTCGGCCATGGGCTAGCTTCGCGCGCCCACGTCGTCGCGCGCGCCCGTTTCGGCCGCCGACGCCATCCCACAAGCCGGAGCCTCTCAACGATGGATCAGGCCTCCCTGAGCCTCGATCGCCGGATTCTCGTCGT
>CAYUSL010000561.1:0-4130 GCA_964447125.1 uncultured bacterium
TGGCGGCGGCTGTCTACGGCGCGTCGGAAGGGCTCCGCACCAACGTCATCGAGCGCGAGGCGCCGGGAGGCCAGGCCGGCACATCCTCGCGAATCGAGAACTACCTCGGTTTCCCGAGTGGCGTCTCCGGGGACGAGCTCGCGAGTCGCGCGCTTCGCCAGGCCAAGCGGCTGGGCGCGGAGATCCTCGTGACACGATCCGTTGCGCGCTTCGAGCCCGGGACACGCGAGCTCTTCCTCGATGGTGGCGACGTGATCCGGGCGCGCACCGTGATCCTCGCGACCGGCGTCGCGTGGCGGCGAGTGGAGATCGAGGGCATCGATCGTCTGCTCGGCAAGGGCGTTTCCTACGGCGCGGCGCGCAGTGAAGCCTCCGCGACTCACGGACTCGACGTCTACCTGATCGGCGCCGGGAACTCGGCGGGTCAAGCAGCGATCTACTTCGCCAATCACGCGCGTCAGGTCGCGCTGGTGGTGCGGGGAGACCGCCTCGAGAAGTCGATGTCCCATTATCTGATCGAGCAACTGCGGCAGAAGTCGAACGTCTCCATCCTCCTGCGCTCGGAAATTCGTGCGGTCCACGGCGACGCCCACCTGAAAGCGATCGACATCGTGGATCACGCGACCAGCGACGTCCGGCGACACGAATGCGGTGCGCTCTTCGTCTTCATTGGTGCCGAAACCGAGACGGATTGGCTTCCGCCGACCATCGCGCGCGACGAGCGCGGATTCGTGCTGACCGGGCACGACCTGGTGAAGAACGGGCGCTGGACGTACCATCGCGATCCCCATCTCCTCGAGACCAGCGTCCCGGGAGTGTTCGCGTGCGGCGACGTCCGCCTCAGCCCGGTGAAGCGGGTCGCGTCTGCAGTCGGCGAGGGAAGCATGGCCATCGCGTTCGTTCACCAATTCCTTCAGGAATCCGGACGCGACCCGGCGCGCGGCTGATCCGCCGAGCGCACGGGACCCGCGCCACGACACCGAACGACACCGAACGCCGAATCGACAGCGTGCTCGAACCGTGGGTACTCTGCGGGTTTACCATCACCTCCCGATCGACTCGCCGAGCTCCATCGTCACCACGCTGGCGGATGCGATGGCGAAATCGCACCGGCCCCTCAGCCACGGAAAGGAATCCCGACCATGTCGCTTCGCATCAACGACACCGCGCCGAACTTCACCGCCAAGACCACCCACGGCACGATCGACTTCCACCAGTGGATCGGTGATGGCTGGGCGGTTCTCTTTTCCCATCCCAAGGATTTCACGCCGGTCTGCACGACCGAGCTCGGCTACATGGCGAAGATCGAGCCGGAATTCGCCAAGCGGAACACGAAGCTCATCGGACTCTCGGTCGATCCCGTGGACAACCACGCCAAGTGGGCGAAGGACATCGAGGAGACCCAAGGCGCCGCGGTCAAGTACCCGATGATCGGCGACGACGACCTCGCGGTGGCGAAGCTCTACAACATGCTGCCCGCCGAGGAGCCCGGCACCTCCGAGGGGCGCACGGCCGCAACCAACGCCACCGTGCGCACGGTGTTCGTCATCGGTCCCGACAAGAAGATCAAGATGATGCTCACCTACCCGATGACCACGGGGCGAAACTTCGACGAGATCCTGCGGGTGATCGACTCGATTCAGCTCACCGCGAAGCACAAGGTCGCCACACCGGTGAACTGGAAGAACGGCGAGGACGTGATCATCGTGCCGGCGGTTTCCGACGAGGATGCGAAGAAGGCGTATCCGGAGGGCTGGAAGACCCTGAAGCCGTACCTCCGGATCGTCAAGCAGCCGCGCTGATCGCTACGTCCTGCAACGCTCCTGCACCGATCTCCGGGAGCTCGTTCGCGGGCTGTTCGGAGGACCGCGGTTGCGAACCGCCCCAGCCATCACCGGCTGGGGCGGTTTCACTCCCGCGGGTCGTTGCCCGACGGAATCGACAGCCGCCGTTTCGCCCGCTACGAGTGCCGAATCGAGAGCGATCGCTTGGGCACCCGGGGCACGCGACGTCGCGCAGCGGCCAGGGTCGCCAGGGCGAGTGCGAGCACGCACGCATCGCCGGCTGAAGCCTGGCCGCTACGGCTCGCGATCGCGCCACCGCAACCCGTGCTCTCGTCGATCTGGCCGTCGCAATCGTCGTCGATGCCGTTGCCGCGCACCTCGGTGGCGCCCGGGTTCACCGCGGGGTTGGCGTCGTTGCAGTCGGCGCTGGGATTGGGGCAGGCCACCGACGCTGGGTTGCCGTAGCCGTCACCATCGAGATCGGTGCAGTCGGCCGAAGCGAGCGCTACGAGCGTGGCTACGTTCATGCGCAGGATCTGCTCACCCATCGCGAGGCTGGGCAGGATCTTGTCCGGCGTGTCCGTGGTGCGGTGGTAGTGCGCGTACGAGTCCCAGTCGTTCTCGATGGTGAGCAACGCCGCCATGCCTCGGTTCAGGTAGGGCACGTGATCGGATCCCGCGGGGCTGAGCGAGGTCACGAGCCGAAGCGAGGTGTACGCGGCCGCCGCATCGGTGTAGGCGTCGATCAGAAACGCGTGGTCGCTGTCGGTTTCGAGGAGGCAATCGAGGTCGGCGTCACCCGAGTAGCCGATCATGTCCATGTCGAGGACCGCGCGGACTTTCGCGTCGTCCCCGGACGCCACCAGCGCGGCGGCGTGCGCAGCACTGCCGTAGAGCCCCTGCTCCTCACCCGCGTAGCAGAGAAAGAGCAGCGTTGGGCCGGGCGGATGAGCGGCGAAGATGCGAGCCATCTCCAGCACACCCGCGCAGCCGCTGGCGTTGTCCTCGGCTCCGGGCGCTGCCGTCGACGGGCTCTGTGACGTCGAGTCGTAGTGACCGCCGACGATGAACCAATCGTCCGGCGTCGTGGTGCCTTCGAAGCGGGCCACGACGTTCTGCGCCGTCGTGGAGCCCACCGAGAACGGTTGCGTGGTGACCGCGGCACCCGGCAGCGCCTGGAATTGCTGCACCAGCCAGTCGCGTGCGGACGCGATGCCGGTGCCGTGGGTGTAGCGGTTCCACGAGGCGAGCGTGGTCACGTCGGCAAACCACCGCGCGGCGTTCACCTCGTCCACCGGAGGCGGTACCGTGAACGGGTAGCGAAGCCGTTCGCGAGGTGGCGCGTTGGCGAGATCGCGGGCCAGTACCACGTTGGGCACGAACGGGCGAACGATCGCCCGCCCGTCGACGGAGGGCGTCGCGAGCGCGCTCTCGACCGCCTCCGAGAGCTCGGCGACCACCCAGCGGCCGCCCGCGGCGATCGGTCGCACACCCCACTCGGCGAGGCGCGCCGACGGCACGCCGCCCACGAAACGAAGCTCGGTTCCCGGCGTAGCCGCGAGCACCGTTCCGCCGCTGCGCGCGACGAGCACCGCGAGCTCCGCAGCATCCCCGCCCACGAGCAGCACGTCGTCCAGCTCCACCCACCACGCCACCGCAGGGTCGTGTCGCAACGCCTCCACCGCGCCGAACCCCACCTGACGGATGTCGAGGCGCGCGTACGCAGTCGCGGGCGCCCCGGCGCGCGCCGACGGGACCAGAGCCGCACCCAGGCACACAGCGAGCCACAGCGCGCGGATGCGAGCGACCTCGGAAACGGCGAGCGAACGTGAGCCGAGCGGCATGACGACCCCCTCCCTTGGCAGTTTCGAGACGTGTCCACTCCGTAACGATGCGTAGCGGCGTGATCCGTCATCGCAGACGCGATGAAACGCCGGAACGATTGCCCCTGCTGATTCTCCCGTGGAATGCAGCCCGAGGAAGGAATCCCGTCCGACCTCGAAGCGAATCGCGTGCCGACCATCGCCGCGCTCGGTCGGCGCGGTCGCCGACATGGGCGGGGTTCTCGCGCGCGGCGAATTGTGAAAGGGTGCCGTCCTTCGCATTCGTCCGATCCAGGAGGCACACGATGCCGCTACCCCGCGCTGGTCGTCCCAAGGCCGAAGTGCTCGCCGCGCTCCGCGAGTTCAAGGCTCGCGACGTGCCGTGGGAGGAAGGCCGTGTCATGACGTCGATCTTCCTCGCCACGCGTGAGGGTCGCGAGGTGGCCGAGGAGGCCTACACGCTCTACCTGTGGGAGAACGCCCTCGATCCGTCGGCGTTCGCGAGCCTGCCGCGGATCGAGCG
>CAYUSL010000562.1:0-2789 GCA_964447125.1 uncultured bacterium
CGCTGCTTCTGCGTGGCACGCCTGCTTCGGCGGCGACCTCGCGACCGTCGACGCGCCGGCTCGTCGCGCAGGTGGCGCTGGGGCTGGCGATGGTTGCGAGCGTCCCGCTCGCGTACGCCGTTCGGGCGCGGATCGAGTCGCGCTGGCCGCGGATCGCGCACGCCGTCGACGAGAGCTATCGGCTGCTGGCCGCAGAGGGATCGGCGGGCGCGGCGGCATGCGGTGCGAAGGATGCGAGCGCGCCGTGTCCGCTGCGGCTCGTCGAGGCGCTGGAACGCGCCGGCTGCGGCGACCGAGCCATCGAGGTCACCCTCGACGATCGCTCGACCGAGCCCACGACGATCGTGTGGCTCCAATGGTGTGTGCGCGGAGAGGAGCTCGGGCTCGGCGCTCGCTCGAGGCGCGTGAGCACCGATCCGCGCGGTCAGGATCGCCCGTGACGACGGCCATCTCGTCGCGCGCGCGCGACGCACTCGCGCTTGCCGCCGTGGTGATCGTCGCTGGCGCGGCGGGCGCGTGCCTGATCGCGTTCCCGCCAGGTGCGGACAACACGATGCTCCACCTGCCGTACTTCGAGCTCCGCGCCCGCGCCGCCGCGGCCCACACGTTCCCACTCTGGGACCCGACGGTGTTCGGCGGCATCCCGCTCGTGGGCGATCCGCGTGGCCTGCTCTTCTATCCGCCGAGCTGGCTCTCGGCGCTCTTGCCGCCGATTCGGGCGCTCGCGGTCTACGACGCGCTGCACGTCGTGATCGGCGTGGTGGGGCTCTTCGTGGCGGCGCGCGCGCTCGGCAGCAGCGTGGGCTCGGCGTTCGTGGCGGCGCTCGTCTATCTGCTCGCCGGCGAGACTTACTACCAACGCATCATCGAGGGGCAGACCGACTATCTGCCCGGCGTGGCGTGGTTCCCGTGGCTCCTCGTGGCCCTCGATCGAGCGCTGCGCCGGGCCGATCGTCGCGCGATCGCCGCAGCGGGCGCGGTGGCGTTCGTGTTCCTGCTGGGCACGCACCCCGACTACGTCTTGATGGGATGGTTTCTGGCGGGGATCTACGTGACGGTCGAGTGGGCGGTGGCGCTCGCGGGAGCATCACCGCACGGTGCGTGCGATGCGCGCGCGTCCGTGCGTCGCGGTCCGCTAGCGTGCGCCGCGGCGCTGGCTCTGGGAGGTGTCGCTGCGGCGGTGGCGCTCGTGCCGGTCGCGAGCTACGCGCGCGAATCCACGCGCAGCCTCGCGATCGTGCCCGAGTACTACCGATTCCACGACGTGCCGACGGTGTTCAGCTTGCTGGCGCGGACCGTGAACGGATTCTCGTTCGGCACCACCTCGGTGGTCTTGGCGACGATCGGGCTGGTTGCGGCGCACGCCGATCCGCGTGCGCGACGCGGTGTGCTCGGCCTGGTGGCGATGCTGGGTGCCGTGCTGGTGCTGGTCGCGGGACCGCAAACGGACATCGGCCGCGCGTTCTACGGGCTGCCGCTCCTGTCGCAGATCAACTGGCAGGAGCGGCACGTCTTCTTCGCGGCGCTGGCGATGAGCCTGCTCGCCGCCCGCGGCGTGGACGCCATCGTGGAGCGCGCACGTGATGCCACGAAGGTGGAGCGCGTGGTGCAGCGCTCGTTGCTGTCGTGCTTCGTCGTCGGGCTCCTGCTGCGCGGAAACCTGCCCTTTTACGCCGCCGACTCCAGGCCGCGCATCGCGTTCTTCCCCGGCACGGCCGATCCCCGAGACCCCGCCGGGCTCGACGGCTTCGCCGGCCAATCGCTCGAGTCGGTGGCGAATTTCCAGGTGCCACCGCGTCGGCTCGCGTGCGCTGCGGTGGTGGTGCTCGCTTGGGGCGGATCGTTCCTGGGTTTTTCACGGCTCGCGCGCCGGCGCGAGCTGCGGGCGCTGACGTACATCGTCGTGCTCACGGCGACCACCGTCGACCTGGCGCTCTCGCATTACGACTTCCGGCGCGTCTACTGGGATCGGCTGCACGAGCGCGCGCCGCCTCCGCCGGGAATCGAAGTGGCTGGACGCGTGGTTCCGCTCGCCACGCATGGGGAAGATGCCGAGGCGCCGGTCTCGGGCCCGACGGCGCGGGCGCGCGGGATTCGCACGCTGGTCGGCAACAGCCGCTGGATGGCGGAAGGCTTCGCCGATCTGATGGAAGTGGCGAGCGGTCGGCCGCTGGGCGAGGCGCGCCCGGATCCGCGCAGCTTTCGGATCGAGGAGCTGCGCTCGCCGCTTTGGAACGCACTCGACGTGGACGCGGTGGTGGAGCGCTCGCCGGACGATCCGCGCTCGGTCCGCGTGCTCCCACGCTCCAATCCGCTGGGGCGCGCGTGGGTGGTATCTGCGGCGCGGGTCGTGCCCGACACGGGCGCCGCACGCGCGGCGCTCGCGGAGCCGGGCTTCGATCCAGGTCGCGAGGTGGTGCTCGCCGCCGGTGACGCGCCGGGCGTGGCGGCGACGAATGCCCCGGTGGCGTCTGCGGCTGCGCGTTGCGTGGTGCGCAAGCGTGGCTGGAACGTGCTCGAGGTCTCGATTCCGGAAGGCGTCGGGCGCGCAGGCGCGTGGCTGGTGCTTGCGGAGAGCTACGCGAGCGGTTGGCGTGCCACGCGCGATGGGCAGCCGGTGCCCGTCGTGCGCGCCGATCTGGGCTTGCGCGCGGTTCCGCTCGCCGATGGCACCCGGGTCGTCGCGCTCGCGTTTCGACCGCGGATTCTGGGATGGTCGGCGGCGCTCACGGCGCTGGGCATCGGTGCGATCGCGCTGCTCGGTCTCTCCCCCCGGCAGCGCTGAGCAG
>CAYUSL010000562.1:2889-4108 GCA_964447125.1 uncultured bacterium
ATCGTCAGGTCGCGTCTCGGTCGAGCCACTTCTCGACGGTTGGCGGGCGATGCGTCCGCAGCCGCGCGAGGAGCCGTGCGGCGTCGGTATCCACGAGCAGCGCGTCGCGATGCTCGGGCGCCAGCAGCTCGCTCGCGACCGCATGCTCGAGGAGCTCGACCAGCGGCTGGAAATAGCCCTCGACGTCGAGGATTCCGCACGGCTTCGCGTGCAGCCCGAGCTGGCTCCAGGTGAGCGTCTCGAAAAGCTCCTCGAAGGTGCCGATTCCGCCGGGCAGCGCTACGAAGGCATCGGCGAGATCGTGCATGAGCTGTTTGCGCTCGTGCATCGAGTCGACGACGCGAAGCTCGCTGAGACCGAAATGCGCCACCTCGCGCTCCACCAACGAACGCGGGATCACGCCGATCACGCGTCCCCCGTTCGCCAGCACGGCATCGGCGAGGATGCCCATGAGGCCGACGTTTCCGCCGCCGTAGACCAGCTCGAGCCCTTCACCTGCGAGCGTCCGGCCGAGCTCCTCGGCACGTGCGGCGAACGCCGCGGGGCGTCCGCGGCTCGAGCCGCAGAACACGCACACGCGCCGCAGGATCGACGTGGTCATGGAAGGAACGATGCGTGTCCGTTGCCGCAGGTCTCGGCCGCGTGCTGCAATCGGCGACGCCGAGCTTCGCACCGTCGAACGCCGCTGAGGAGACGCTCGTGACCGTACCCATCGACACGCTCATCAACCTCGCCATCGGCCAAGGGCTGGCCCTCGCAGCAGCGCGCCAGATCCGCGCCCAGCAGTCGGGTCTCGTGTGCGAGAGCTTCGGGATGGCGCTCGGTTTCGCCGCGGCGTGCTTCGCGCCGCTCGGTCTCTTTCTCTTCTGGGCGTATCCGGATTGGAGCGTCATGTATTGGTGGGCGATGACCCCCGCGCAAGCGGCCACCGCGAAGTGGGTGGTGCCGTGGATTTACGTTGCCGCGTGCGTCGCCGGTTACGCGCTCGCCCATCGCGACGTGCGCGCCGGGCACACCACGCGGGCGTGGGTGCTCTTCGTCGTGGTGCTCGTGGCGGAAACCGCGATCTCGCTGGGCGGCGCTGCGCGGTTGATGCGCGTCGGCACCTTGCTGCAATTCCGAGAGGGCACGGCTCCTCCGCTGTGGCAGGATCCGTTGGCGCCGCTGCTGGTGAGCGTGGGTGCGCTCTTCGCGTTGAGCCTGACTTTCCTCGTCTCGA
>CAYUSL010000563.1:0-2680 GCA_964447125.1 uncultured bacterium
GAAGCGAGTGCCTCGGGGGTGGGCCCCGGCGCGGCTTCGCCGCGACGGGCGGGGGGCTGGAACAGCCCCCCGCACAACAGTCGCACGAGGCCACCCATCGCCCATCTGAGCGGGAACCTCACCGGGCTCAAGCCCAACCAGATTCGTCGCCTCGAGCGTCTCGATCGCCGGCGCGTGCCAGCGGCGCGCGTGGTGACGCCCGAGCTCGCCCACGGCCTCGCCGAGCTGAGCACCGAAACCGGGCGCCAGATCGGGGTGCTCGTCGATCGCACCGGCGCGGTGCGCCACGTGATCGTCGGCACGGCACATTCGACGCCCATTCCCGATTTCGGTCGCGTGCGCGCCGGCCGCAGTCGCTTCCGTGGCTTGCGCCTGATTCACACCCGGCTCGACGAGCCGGGACTCTCGCGCGAGGACCTCACGGACCTGGCGCTGCTTCGCCTCGACGTGGTGGCCACCGTCACGTTGGCTGCGGACGGCCGCGCCGGTCCGATCTCCGTGGCGCACCTCGTGCCACCGAGCGACGGGCAAGAGCCGTGGCGAATCCTGCCGCCACGCGTCGTTCACGAGCTCGACCTGCCTTTCGACGAGACCATTCGCGCCCTCGAGGAGGAGTTCGATCGGAAGCTCGGCGCCATCGGCGTCGAGCAAGCGGCGGAGCGCGCGATCCTGGTGTCGGTGACGCGTCAGGGCGGCGACGAAGCGCGCCACTCGCTGGACGAGCTGGAGCGCATCGCCGCGTCCGCAGGCCTGGTGGTCGTCGAGCGCATCTTGCAGCGACGCGACAAGCTCGACGCACACACGTTCATGGGCCGCGGCCGCGCCGAAGACGTGGCCATCCGTGCTCTCGGCAACGGTGCCACGGTGCTCGTCTTCGATCAGGACTTGTCGCCGTCGCAGTCCAAGGCGCTCTCCGACCTGACCCAGCTCAAGATCCTGGATCGCACCGGGCTCATCTTGGACCTCTTCGCGCAACGCGCCCGCTCGCGGGACGGACGCCTGCAAGTCGAGCTGGCCCAACTTCGCTACCGGATGCCGCACCTCAAAGCGCGCGACGACAGTCTGTCGCGCCTGAGCGGCGGAATCGGCGGGCGCGGCCCCGGCGAGACCCGACTCGAAGAGGATCGTCGCAAAGCGCGCGACCGCATCGCGCGGCTCGAGCGCGAGATCGAGAGCTTGGCGGCGCAGCGCGCCGGCCGACGGGCGCGGCGCGAACGCACCGGGATCCCAGTGATCGGCCTCGTCGGCTACACCAACGCCGGCAAGTCGTCGCTTCTCAACACGCTCACGCGCAGTCGTGTCTTCACCGAGGACCGGCTCTTCGCGACCCTCGATCCCACGTCGCGGAAGCTGCGACTGCCCTCGGGGCGCGTCGCCGTGCTCACCGACACCGTGGGATTCATCCGCGACCTGCCCGACGATCTGATCGCCGCGTTTCGCGCCACCCTCGAAGAGCTGAGCGAGGCCGAGCTGCTGTTGCACGTCGTGGACGCGTCGAGCCCGCGAGCCGAGAGTCAGATCGCGATCGTGGAGAGCACGCTGCGCGAGCTCGGCCTCGGCGAGATGCCCTTGATCTTGGCGCTCAACAAGGCCGACGCCGCCGATCGCGACTCGCTCGCCGCCTTGCAGCGTGCCACCTCGGGTGTCATTCTCTCGGCGCATTCGGGTGAGGGGCTCGACACCTTGCTGACACGCATCGAGCGAGTGCTTCCGCCGCGGCCCTGGGAAGCGCACGTCACCTTGGCGACCCGCGACGACGAAACGCCGTCGCCGGACGAATCGATCTCCGCGGAAGACGCTGACGCGTTCTCCGACGACGTGATCGAACGCGGCTGATGCCGCGCCACCATGACGGATCTCCCCGCGCCGGCCGAATCCCTCGATGCGAGCGCACGGCTCGCGCCAGCGCCCGCGTCGGACGAGCGTGCGCCGAGCGCGCTGCGGACGCGTGTCGAGCTCGGCATCCTGATCACGTACGTGGTACTGCTGGGCCTGGGTGTGATCGCCGAGGCGTTCCACATCCAGTGGATTCTCGACTGGCCGATCTACTGAGATCCGCCTGAACGCGGCTCGACGCGGTGCGAGGGGGTGGCGCGCCGCACGGAGGAACGACCCGATGCTCATCGCCCACCGAATCCGGCACGCGCCACTCGCGGCGCTCGCGCTCTGTGCGGGACTAGCGATCCTCGTCACGAGCGAGCAAACCCGTGCCGCCGCGGACTCACATGCCGGAGCCGCAGCCCACGACGACACCTTCGGCATCGAGGTCGCGGATCGCGACGATGCCGTGGTGCAAATGCTCAAGCTCGCCGCCGGACTGCGGGTCATGAAAGTGCACCCGGGAAGCATCGGCTCTCAGGTCACCTTCCCCGGCACGCGACGCACGCTCGGACGTGGCGACTTCATCATCGAGATCCGCGTGAAGGGCGTTGGCGCCGACGGCCCGCAGAAAGAAAACGCCATCCTCGTCGCCACGGACTTCACGAAGGCCTGCGCGCGCGCACGGCGCGTGGTGTGGGAGCAGCCTGGCCACAAGGGCACGCTGCTCTTCGACGTGTACACGCAGGCTGGCTACAACATGGAGGACTGGAAGACGCTCACGTTCGAGGCGCCGCTCGATCTGAGCGGCCAGCCCGAGCCTCCGCCCGTGGAAGCGCCTGCAAGCGCAGGCCAGGGCAGC
>CAYUSL010000563.1:2780-4106 GCA_964447125.1 uncultured bacterium
GGCGATCCAGGCGGTGCTGGCATCGCGGAATTGGGGCGGCTATCCGTCGCCGAACGTGCACGCCAAGGCCTTCGCCGAGGCGTTCGCCTCCGCCCACACGGCGCGCTTCTGCATTCCCGCGGCGAATGGCACGGTCACCCTCGAGATCGCGCTGCGCGCCGCGGGTATCGCCGCCGGCGACGAGGTGATCGTCACGCCGTACACCTGGATCGCCACCGGCGCCGCACCGGTCTACTTGAACGCCGTTCCGGTTTTCGCCGACATCGATCCGGAGACCTATTGCCTCGATCCCAAGGCGGTCGAGGCCGCCATCACGCCGCGCACCAAGGCGATCATCCCGGTGCACCTCGGTTGCCGGATGGCCGACATGGACGCGCTCATGGCCATCGCCGCGAAGCACGGGCTCACGGTGATCGAGGACTGTGCTCACATGCACGGCGCGCGCTGGAATGGCCGCGGCGCCGGTTCACTCGGGCACCTCGGGAGCTTCAGCTTCCAGAGCTCGAAGCTCATGACCGCCGGCGAAGGGGGTGCCATCCTCACCAGCGATCCGGCGCTCGCCGAGCGTTGCCACTCGCTGGTGAACTGCGGTCGCAAGATGGAGGGCTACGACTCCTTCGACGGCTGGATGCTGGGCTGGAACTTCCGCATCAGTGAATGGCAGGCGGCGGTGCTCGCATGCCAGACGGAGCGGCTCGAAGAGCAAACGATCTTGCGCGAGCAAAACGCCGAGTACCTCTACCAGGCGCTCGCCGACGTGCCCGGAATCCGGCCGCTCAGGCGTGATGCGCGAATCACCCGCACCGGGAATTACCAGGTGATCCTGCGCTACGACCCGGCGGGCTTTGGCGGGCTCAGTCGTGATCGCTTCGCCGACGCGCTCACCGCCGAGGGGATCGAGGTCGATCCTTACTTCTACATTCCGCTCTACCAGAGCCCGCTCTTCACGGTGACCGCCAAGGACTACCCGATGATCCGCGAGCGCTACGGCGACGCCATCACCAACGACTCGGTGAGCTGCCCGGTGGCCGAAAAGGCCGCGTACCACGAAGCGCTGTGGATCCACCACCCACTCTTCATGGGCACCCGTCGCGACATGGATCAAGTCGTGGAAGCGATCCGCAAGATCCAGCGGCACGCGGGCGAGCTGGGCTGAATCGCGAAGAGTCGATCCCTTTCAGGCCGTCTCGATCGACCAGCTCGCGGCAAGGCGCACGCGGCCCAGAATCTCGGTGCCGCCGGGATCGATCACGCGCAAGCGATAGCGCTGGTCGTGGTAGTCGAAGAGCCGCTCGCCCGAGCGGCTCATCGCCGACACGCTCACCG
>CAYUSL010000564.1:0-4104 GCA_964447125.1 uncultured bacterium
CGCGCCGCGACGCGATAGAGCGCGGGCAGCACTAGCAGCGTGAGGGCGGTGCTGGTGACGAGGCCGCCGACCACAACTGTGGCGACCGGGCGTTGCACCTCGGCGCCTGTGCCCGTCGCGAGCATCATCGGGACGAAGCCGAGCGAAGCCACGAGCGCGGTCATCAGCACCGGTCGCAGGCGCGTCACGGCGCCACGCTGGATGGCTTCGACGAGCGGCAAGCCTTCCGCGCGCAGTTGCTGGATGAACGTGACCATCACCAGCCCGTTGAGCACGGCGATGCCGGAGAGCGCGATGAAGCCGACTGCGGACGAGATCGAGAACGGCATCTGCCTAAGCCAGAGCGAAAGTACGCCGCCGCTCAGCGCCAGCGGTACCCCGCTGAACACCACCACCGCGTCGCGCGCGGAGCCGAGCGACGCGTAGAGCAGCGCGAAGATCAGCCCGAAGCAGAGCGGCACCACGATCGCGAGTCGCTTCTTGGCCGCGATCAGGTTCTCGAATTGACCGCCCCATTCGATCCAGCTTCCCGGCGCGATCTCCACGTTGGCGTCGATGCGCTCGGCCGCATCGGCGACGAACGAGCCGAGGTCGCGACCGGTCACGTTCGCTTGCACGACGATCCGGCGTTTGCCGTTCTCGCGGCTGATCTGATTCGGACCCTCCGTCAGTACCAGCTCCGCCAGCTCGGAGAGAGGCAGATACGCAGGCTGGGCATCGCCGTCGCCCCCTGCCTCGGTGTCGTCGTGAACGAGCGGGATCGGAAGGTTCGCCAGCGCCGTGAGGTCGTGGCGAAACGATTCCGGGAGTCTGACGACGAGGTCGAAGCGCTGATCGCCCTCGAAGACCTGGCCCGCTTCGCGCCCGCCCACCGCGATCGACGCCACCTCCTGTACGTCGGCGACCGAGAGTCCGTAGCGGGCGAGCGCGTGCCGGTCGGCGTCGATACTCAAGAGCGGCAGGCCGCTGACCTGCTCGACGCGCACGTCCGTGGCACCTGGAGTGGCGTTCAGCTCGGCGGCGATGCGCTGCGCCACCGGTAGCAGCCGCTCGAAGTCGTCACCGAAGAGCTTCACTGCGACGTCGCCGCGCACACCCGCGATGAGCTCGTTGAAGCGCATCTCGATGGGCTGGGTGAACTCGTAGTTGTTGCCGATGAGCTGGGTGAGCTCGGCTTCGATTCGCTCACCCACCTCGGCCTTCGTAGCCGCCGGCGCTGGCCACTCGCGGCGCGGCTTCAACACCACGAAGGTGTCCGACACGTTGGGCGGCATGGGATCGGACGCCATCTCGGCGGTACCGGTCTTCGAGAAGGCGAACGCCACCTCGGGCACGCGCTGGACGGCCTTTTCCACGTCGCGCTGCATGGCGGTGGACTCGGTGAGGCTGGTGCTCGGGATGCGGATCGCGTGGATGGCGAAGTCGAGCTCGGCGAGCGTGGGCACGAATTCCTGCCCCAAGCGCGTGAAGAGGACGATCGCGCCGGCGAACACCAGCACCGCTGCCGCGATTACGAGCCCGCGGAAGCGGAGTGCCATCGCGAGGCTCGGTTCGTAGGCGCGTCGTGCGACACGCAAGATCGGGTTCTCGCGCTCCCTAATTCGGCCGGAGAGCACCGTCGCTGCCATCGCCGGCACGAAGGTGAGCGCGATCACGAACGCCGCCACCAGCGCGAAGATCACGGTGAGCGCCATCGGCCGAAACATCTTCCCCTCGACCCCCGTCAAGAAGAGGATGGGCACGTACACGGTCACGATGATCGCGCCGCCGAACACGGCCGGTCCGAGCACTTGCTTGCTGGCGGTGAGAGTCACCTCCAGTCGTTCTCGCAGCGTCAGCGTGCGTCCGAGATGCTGCTGTCGCTCGGCAAGCAATCGCAGCGCGTTCTCGACGATGATCACCGAGCCGTCGACGAGCAGCCCGAAGTCGATCGCGCCCAGGCTCATCAGATTTCCGCTGATCCGGCTCTCGACCATGCCGATCGCCGTGAGCAGCATCGACAGCGGGATGGCGAGCGCCGTGAGCAACGCGGCGCGGAAGTTCCCGAGCAAAGCGAAGAGCACCACGATCACGAGGATCGCGCCCTCGGCCAGGTTCTTGGCGACCGTGCGAATGGTCGCGTCCACCAGCTCGGTGCGGTCGAGGACCGTCCGGAGCTCCACGTCGGCGGGGAGTCGCTTCGCCACGTCCGCGAGCGCGGCGGTCACCGCGCGCGCCACCGTGCGGCTGTTCTCGCCGATGCGCATGAGCGCTGTGCCTGCCACCACTTCCTCGCCAGCCTCGGTGGCGCTACCGGTGCGCATTTCTGGCCCGATGCCCACCCACGCCACGTCACGCACGAAGATCGGTACGCCGTTCCGTGTTCGCACGAGGATCGATTCGATCTCGTCGATGCGCTGGATCCGTCCGGTGGCCCGCACCACCCACGCTTCGCCGTTGTTTTCGATGGTGCCGGCGCCGGCGCTCACGTTGTTGGTCTCGAGCGCCTCCACCAGATCGTGGAAGCTGAGCCCGTGCGCCACCAGCAAGGCGGGATCGGGCTGCACGTGGAACTGCTTCACGAACCCGCCGATGGAGTCGATGCCCGCGACGCCGGCCACGTTCTTGAGCTGGGGCCGCACGATCCAGTCCTGCACCGTGCGTAGATACGCGGCGCGTTCCAGCTCGGTCGCCAACCGCTCGCCTTCGGGCGTGACGTACGAGCCGTCCGGCTGCAGTCCGGGGGAACCGCCTACGCTTGCACCCGGCGTGTGCTCGCCGACTCGCGGCGCGTAGCGGATCACCCACATCGCCACCTCGCCCAGACCGGTGGCGATCGGACCCATCGTGGGCTCGGTTCCGGCGGGCAAGCTCGCGCGGATCTCGGTCAAGCGCTCGAGGATCTGCTGGCGCGCGAAGTAGACGTCCACGTCATCACGAAAGATCGCCGTCACTTGCGCGAAGCCGTTCCGCGACAGCGAACGCGTGTGGTCGAGCCCAGGCACTCCCGCCAGCGCGGTCTCGATGGGAAACGTGACCTGCTTCTCGATCTCGGTGGGCGAGAGTGCCGCGTTCTCGGCGTTGATCTGCACCTGGTTGTTGGTGATGTCGGGGACCGCGTCGATCGGCAGCACGCTCACCGCATGCACGCCGGCGAGCGCGAGCACCGCGGTGGCGAGGAACACGAACTGCCGCCGGGCCAACGAAAACCGCAGCACGCGCTCGATCACGTCGTGCCTCCTCAGTGGTGGTGCTCGGCTTCGGACTTGCCGAGCTCGGCTTTGAGCAAGAAGGTCCGTGTGACGGCAATGCGCTCGCCAGCGACGAGCCCCGCCACGATCTCGACGCGGGTGCGACCGCGACGCCCCAGCATCACGGTGCGGGGAGATACGTCGGTGTCGACGACGAACACGGTGGGCTGACCATCGAGCGCTTGCAGCGCCTCGACGGGAACCGTGACCGCCGCGGCGATTGGATCGAGCACGGCGGCCGTCACGAACATCCCCGGTCGCCACTCGCCGGTCGGGTTGGCGAGCGCGACGCGTGCCGTCGCGGTGCGCGTGGTGGGATCGAGCACCGGCGTGAGGTAGCCGATGCGCCCGTCGGCGCGCGGACCGTCGGCGCCTGCGCGGACCCGCACTTCCTGACCGGTACGCAGGCGTGTCAGATCGCGCTGATACACACGCAAGCGCACCCAAACGCTGCTCAGGTCCGCCACCACGAAGGCCTGGTGATCGCGATCCACGGCTTCGCCGCGGGTCACGTGCTTGGAGACGATCGTGCCGTCGACGAGTGTCGTGAGCTCGTAGGGCGCCAAGGTCTCGCTGCTCTCGATGACCGCGAGTACCTCGCCCCTGCGCACGCGATCTCCGACGTTGCGACGCACCTCGCGCACGATTCCGGGAAAGCGAGGCGTGAGGTGCGCGAGCCCGTCTTCGTTCGCCGTCACCTCGCCGAGGAGCTCGAGGCCTGCGTCGATCGAGCCGGGCGCGGCGGCAGCCACGTCGATCCCATGACGGGCGAGCTCCTCCGCGCCGAGATGGAGCGGCTCGTCGTGGTGATCACCCGATTCAGCATCAGGCCCGCCGTGACGCTCGTCCGCGTGCGCCTCGCCGTGCGGGTCGG
>CAYUSL010000565.1:0-1749 GCA_964447125.1 uncultured bacterium
GGATCTCGTGGTGCAGCTCGGCGAGGCGGTGCGCCACCTCGGTCATCTCGTCGGGATCGGTGGTGGCATCGAGATCGGCCTCCAGCGACTCGAGCTCCCGATCCAGCTCGGCGCGTCCTGGCACCGAGCGCAGCACGGTCTCGAGGAGGCCGCCCGTCCCCACCTCCAAGATGTCCTGGCTCAGGTAGCCCACGCGCAGGTTCTTGGAACGCGTGATCGAGCCACCATCCAGCCCTTGTTTTTGGGCCAGAATCTTGAGCAACGTGGACTTGCCGGTGCCGTTGGGGCCGATCAGACCGATGCGATCGTCGGCGCCGATGCGAAACGACGCATCGCCCAGGATCGGTCGATCCGCGAAGAAGAGCTCCAATCCATCCGCGACGATGAGACTCATAACCTCGGGAATCTACGGCGCAGCGCGTCGCGATCCAACCGTGTCGGCGCGTGGCGCTCACGGGTGTGGCTGAGGTTGGATCGCATGCGGGTGGAGGATGCACCGAAGGTCGGACACGAGGCCGTCCGGCTGCGTCCGATCGGGCACGGCGACATCGCCGCGTGGTACGCGTACCTGTCGCTCCCCCACGCAGTCGAGCACACGAGCTGGAATGTGAGCTCGCCCGACGAGCTGCGCCCACTCGTGGACTGGTACGAGTCGCGCGATCCCGCGTCGGCGATTCGCTTCGCGATCTGCGACGTGGCGTCCGCGGGCCTCGTAGGCACCATCGGCTTCCACACCATCTCACTCGCGAATCGCTCGGCGGAGATCGCCTACGACCTTCACCCGGCGTATTGGGGACGCGGCATCGCCACGTCGTGCTGCAACGCCGTCGTCGCCTGGGGCTTCGAGCACCAGCGCTACGTGCGCGTCCAAGCCACCACGCTGGAGGCGAATCGTGCATCGCTCCGGGTGCTCGAGAAATGCGGCTTCGTACGCGAGGGGCTGCTCAGCAGCTATCGCATCGTCCGTGGCACGCCGCGGGATTTCTGGATGTATGCGAGAGTGGCGCCGCACCCACCCTCGGAGACGCCGTGATGTTCTGGTTCTTGTGGGGAGTGGACGTTCTGGCGGCGCTGGTCGCGCTCTACTTCTTCTTCGTCGGGCTCGGCGACGGCTCGGTCTCGTCCTTCAACGCCCGGATCTGGACCGTGCTGCTGCTGGGCCTGGCCGCGGTGGTGATCGGGGGGCCGTGGTTGCGAAGTGCCGGCTATCCCAAGCTCGCACGAGCAGTGGTGGCCGTGCTCGGCGTGCAGGCGTTGGGCGTCGGCCTCTTCTTTCTGGTGCTGCTCATCACCAAGCCGCGCTTCAACTGAACCGGGGCCGCGCGGTGGCGTGCGAGCGTGTTGTCGATTTCGAGCGCGCTCGTTCGTCATGGAGGTGAGCCCGCTCGCCCGAGAGCGTGCCGAAACCCGAGGAGGAGAGCTGACCATGCAGTACCTGATGATTCTGACCGAGGTGGAGAGCGAGCAGGTGATGCCAGGCGATCCAGGCCACGACACGCTCATGGCCGAATACCGCGCGTTCACCGAGATGGTGTCCAAGCTCGGCGTGATGCGCGGCGGCGCCCGGCTTCGTCCCACGTCCACGGCCACCACGGTGCGGGTGCGCGACGGCAAGGTGATCGCGAGCGACGGCCCGTTCACCGAAACCAAGGAGCAGTTCGCAGGTTTCTATCTCCTCGACTGCCAGGATCTCGATCAGGCGCTCGAGCTGGCGGCCAAGATCCCCATCGCGCGGAAGGGCTCGGTGGA
>CAYUSL010000565.1:1849-4100 GCA_964447125.1 uncultured bacterium
GATTCGCATCCGCTCGCCGACGAGCGATTGCGGCTCATCTTCACGTGCTGCCACCCGGCGCTCGCCCTCGACGCGCGGGTGGCGCTCACGCTGCACACCCTCGGCGGCCTCACGATGCCGGAGATCGCCCGCGCCTTCGTCACGTCCGAAGCGACGCTTGCGCAGCGGCTGGTGCGCGCCAAGCGCAAGATTCGCGACGCCGGCATCCCGTACGCGGTACCCGAATCCGAGCATCTTCCGGAGCGATTGGGCGGCGTCCTCGCGGTTCTCTACCTCGTCTTCAACGAGGGCTACGCCGCCACGGTCGGCGAAGCGCTCACGCGCCCCGACTTGATGGCCGAGGCGATCCGGCTGGCGCGGCTGGTGGTGAGCACACTTCCCGGCGATCCCGAAGCGTGTGGGTTGCTGGCTCTCATGCTCTATCAACACGCGCGCCACGCCACGCGTACCGACGACGATGGAGTGCTCGTGCTCCTCGGCGAGCAGGACCGCAGTCGCTGGGACCGCGCGGCCATTCGGGAGGCGAATGCGATCCTGACGGGCGCGGTGGAGCGCGGTCAGCTCGGCTCGTATCAGCTTCAGGCGGCGATCGCCGGTTTGCACGCCAACGCGCCCTCGGCGGCCGCAACCGAGTGGCGCTCGATCGCGCTGCTCTACGATCGGCTTTGGGAGACGACCGGCACGCCGGTGGTGGCCCTCAACCGCGTGGTGGCGCGCGCCATGGCCGATGGACCGAGCGCGGGCTTGGCGCTTCTCGACGAGGTCGCCGGGCTCGAGCGCTATCACCTCTACCACGCGACGCGCGGCGAGCTGCTTCGCCGGCTCGGCCGCGCCGACGAGGCTGCCGTCGCGTTCCGTCGCGCCCTCGGATGCACGCTCAACGAGCGCGAGCGCGCGCACCTCGCCCGCCGCCTCGCCGAGTGCGAAGTCGCCGACCTCCAGTGACGAATCGCGCGCTCGAACCACGCGGAGCGGGCGCTCCGCGCGGCGCCCGCGCGGCCACCTCGAATCGCGTCGTACGCGGGCGAGCTGGCGCTCGCTTCTACGACGGTCGTGCGATGGGTTGCGCCAGAATGATGGTGTGAGCCGATCGCGATCTGCCGTCCGCGCCAGCCGCGGGCCGCGGGAGCCCGCGCCGCGGGAGCCTGTCACCCTCTTCGACCTCGTCGACGAGTTCCTGGTGGTGTGCCCGCGCTGCGCCGGATGCGCGCTGGTGCGAGCGGCACGCGGCGATCGTGCGCCGCGCCTCACCTGCGCGGGCTGCGGCCTCGCGCGCGCGTGGCGCTCGGCAGAGCGCGGGGTGCTCACGTCGGCGGACGCGAGTCGCTGGCCCGACGGCCAGTACGCGCTCGGCGCGGCGGCCGACGCGTACTTTCACGAGCCGCTCTGGCTCGCGACGCCATGCCTCGGCCACACGTTGTGGGCGTACAACGCGCGCCACCTCGCGTTTCTGCGCGCATACGTCGAGGCAATCGATCGCCGCGCACCAGCGCGCGCCGACACCGACCCGCGGAACGCGACGCTCGCGAGCCGACTGCCGCGCTGGCTCGAGCTCGCCAAGAACCGCGCCGCGGTTCTCGCCGCCGTTGCCACGCTCGAAGCCAAGCTCGCGCGAGACGAGTGAGGTCACTGCGCTGAGGCGCGGCGAAACCGTCGTGGTCGCGGACGAAGGCGCCGCTCAATCGACGGCCGCAACGGGCTTCGCGTCGCCGTCCGGCGAGGTCGGGCACGACGATCTCGCTGCCAAGATGGAGCTCCGGCTCGAAGAGAATCCACCACCTGCCCGGGCCGCCGCTGCCGTGATCGAAGGGCTCACCGAGCTTGGAACCGACGACGGAGGCGACCCGTGCGTGAAGCAGCCCAGGTGGCGGCAACACCACCAGCTCGCCACCGATGATCTGCGCGAGGAACCGCTCGGGAACCTGCTGCTAGTCCTCGTACGTCGCTGGCCGTCGCGATGGTTCCGCCATGTCGACGGGATTACCATCCTCATCCGCTCTGGATTTCGGCGACGCTTGACGAGGCTTCGATGACGCTCGACGCGCTCCGCGCTCTGCGTTCCCGGCGTCCTGCACCGCTTGCCCTCTGCAGGCTCGTGTTGGAGCAGGCCGAGGGTAACTTCGAGAATGCAGCGCGCATTCTCGACGAGCGGCTCGCGCAACAAGTCGAGCAGCGGATGCAGGTTTCGCAACACGAGGCCAACGCGGTGCTCGTCCGTGTGGGCTGGGACGTCGAGCGCGCGTGCGAGGTG
>CAYUSL010000566.1:0-4081 GCA_964447125.1 uncultured bacterium
CACCGGGCCACGGGCTCGGGGCACCGGATCGGCTGCCCGAACCCGGGGGGTCACTGGTTGCGTTCGTGCAAGATGCGCAGGCCGGTGAGCGTCAGCAGCTCGTCGACCTCTTCGATGGTCTCGGTCTCGCTGGCCACCAACGGCGCGATCCCCCCGGTGGCGATGACTGCCGGCTTCTCGCCGCCCATCTCCTGGACGATGCGACGCACCAGTGCATCGACCAGCCCGGCGTAGCCGAAGATCAGCCCCGACTGCATCGAGTGGACGGTGGTCTTGCCGATGGCCGACCGGGGGCGAACCAGCTCGACACGCGGCAGCTTGGAAGCATGCTGAAAGAGCGCCTCCGTGGAGATGCCGAGACCGGGCGCGATGGCGCCTCCCAGGTACTCGCCCCGCCCCGAGACCACGTCGAAGGTGGTCGCCGTACCGAAGTCCACGACGATGCACGCGCGCTTCACCTTCTCGAAGGCCGCGACCGAGTTCACGATCCGGTCGGCGCCGACCTCGCGCGGGCTGTCGTAGAGGATCGCCATGCCGGTGCGGATCCCGGGGCCGACGAATTGCGGCTCGAGGTGGAAGAACTTGCGCGCCACTTCCGTCACGGTCGGGATCATGGGCGGCACCACGCACGACACCATGCACGCCGTGACGTCGCGCTCGGGCACGCGCTGGTGGGCGTAGAGCTCGTGAATCAAGATCCCGTACTCGTCGCTGGTGCGGCTCTTGTCGGTGGTCAGGCGCCAGCTCTGCACGAGGCGCTCGCCGTCGAAGAGGCCGAGCACGATGTTGGTGTTTCCCACGTCCACGACCATCAACATGCGGATGCTCCTTCCGCGGCGAACGCGGTGATCTCTCCCGAGTGAAGTGCGATCCGCTCGCCCGTCTCGAGCTCCACGGTGAGCGCGCCGTCCGATCCCACGCCGAGCGCACGCCCCACGATGCAACGGGCGCCGAGATCCACCTCGATGCGCCGCCCGCGCACGGCGCTCAGGGCCTCGATGTCCGCGAGGAACGGCTCGAAACCCGTCGCGGCGAAGCGATCATAAGCGCGCTCGAAGTGATTCAGGAAGGCCGCCAAGAGTTGCGCCCGCCGATACGGCGGCGCGCCGGACTCGATGCGCAGGCTGGTCGCCGTCGCGCGCAGCTCGGGCGGGAAATCTTCGTGAGCGGCGTTGACGTTGAGGCCAACGCCGACCACCACGTGGTGGACCTGGTCGAGCTCGGCGCTGAGCTCGGTGAGGATGCCGGCGAGCTTGCGCGTGCCGCAATAGAGATCGTTCGGCCACTTGATGCGCGGCCTCACGTCCGACACTTCGGCCACGGCACGCGCCAGCGCCAACCCCGCCACCAGCGTCACCGGTCCCACCTGATGGGTTGCGATCGTCGGGCGCAGCACCACCGAGAAGTAGAGGTTGATCCCCGTCGGCGAATGCCAGACCCGGCCCCGCCGCCCGCGTCCCGCGGTCTGGGTCTCGGCCACCACGACCGCCCCCTCGGGGCATCCCGCTCGCGCCCGGGCGGTGGCTGTGTCCATGGTGGAATCGAGCCGCTCGTAGCACTCGATGAGCCTGCCGAAGCGCTGGGCCGTGAGCGCGGGGGTCACCAGCTCGGGGCGCAAGCGGTCTTCGATGGTCATGAGCCGATAGCCGTGGCCGCTCAGTGCGTCGATGGCACAGCCGCCTCGTCGCAAGCTCGCGATCGCTTTCCACACCGCCGCACGCGATACCCCGAGCGAGCGTGCCAGGGATTCGCCGGATACACGCGACTGGCCCGCACCCTCGAGCGCCGCGAGCACGCGCGCGGCCGTCGACCACCTGCTTTGGTCGATCGGCGGACCGTCCGAGGCATGTGCCGCTCGCCCCAGTGCCATCGCCGCCGCACGCCCGCGCCGCTCAGGAGCGCGTGTCCCGCGCCACCACCATGTGCACGTCTGCCCACGGCGCCGAGTGCGTGAGCGCACCGACGCTGATTCGGTCGACCCCGGTGGCGGCAACGGCGGCGACGCGCTCGAGGCTCATGCCCCCCGACGCTTCGAGCAAGGCGCGGCCGGCGGTGCGCTTCACCGCCTCGCGGAGCTGGGCGAGATCGAAGTTGTCGAGAAGGATCCAGTCGGGGACCGGATCGAACGCGAGCGCTTGGTCGAGCTCGTCCAGATCACGGACCTCGATCTCGATCGGCCGCGGCGCACCGCTCGTCTGGATGCGCCGCAGCGCTTCCGCGATGCCGCCGGCGGCATCGATGTGGGTGTTCTTGATGAGCACGGCGTCGAAGAGGCCGATGCGGTGATTGCGTCCCCCGCCCATCCGCACCGCGTACTTGGCGAGCATCCGTAGCCCGGGAATGGTCTTGCGGGTGTCGACGACGTGGGCGCGGGTGCCCGCGACGGCATCGGCGAAGCGGTGCGTGAAGGTGGCGATACCGCTCAGGTGGCCGAGCAGATTGAGCGCCGGCCGCTCGCCTGCGAGCAGTGTGCCGAAGGAGCCGGAGATACGCGCCAGCGTGGCGCCGCGCTCCACGGGATCGCCGTCGGCGGCGAGAAGCGTGATCTCCACCGAAGGTTCGAGCAGCGTGAAGACCCGCGTGGCGGCAGCTAAGCCGGCAACCACCATGGGCTGTTGCGCTTCGATGACCGCGGAACCGGGGATGCGATCGACCCCCACGCCCAGCGTGGTGCAATCGCCCGGGCCGAGGTCCTCGGCCAGCGCGCGACGCAGCAGCGCATCGAGCTCGTCGCGGTCGATTCCGACCTCCATCACAGCCCCGACTCGTCGAGGGTTCGAAGCATCGCCTCGATGCGGCCGATGCGCTCCTCGGCGTGCGCGAGACCGGCGCGCTCCTTCTCGACCACGTCCTCGGGTGCGCGCGCCACGAATCCCTCGTTGCCGAGCTTCTTCGCGTGGTGGTCGAGGTCCACACGCGCCTTGGCGAGGTCTTTGGCGAGCCGCTCGCGAATGGCGGCGACGTCGGCGTCCTCGCCGATGCCGACGTGCACCGTGATCGCGCCGACCACCGAGGTGACGGCACCCGCCGGCCGCTCGCCTTCGGCCACGATCTCGAGGGTGCGCACCGCCACCGAACGGCGAAGCACCTCGGCGTCACCGGTGAGGCGTTCGGCGCGCTCCGCGTCGTGGGTCACGATGCGCACGTCCGTGGGCTCGCGCGGCGCGACACCGAGCTGAGCGCGTACGTCGCGGATGCGGGTCACGATCTCGATCCAGCTCGCCATCGTGGTTTCGGCGGCGCGATCGAGGTACGTGGGCTCGACGCGCGGCAAGCTCGCCGTCGCCAGCAAGCCCTCGGCACCAGGCATGCCGGACCAGAGCTCCTCGGTGATGAACGGGATGAACGGATGGGCGAGCTTGAGCACATCGCCGAGCACGCGCGCGAGCACGGCACGCACGGTAGCGCGTCGCCCGGGATGGGCATCGTTGCCGAGGTCGTGCTTGGCGAGCTCGATGTACCAATCACAGAGCTCCGACCACACGAACGAATGCACCCGAAGCGCCGCGTCGTTGAAGCGATACGCGTCGAGCGACTCGCGGATGGTCGCGGTCGCGTCCTGGAGCCGTGAGAGTATCCAACGATCGGCGAGCCCGAGCGTGTGGCGCGTGACGGCGGCCCGCGCGCTCGTCTCCTCGATGTGCATGAAACAAAAGCGCGCCGCGTTCCAGAGCTTGTTCATGAAGTGCCGCGAGGCCTCGATCCGCTCCTCGGCGAGCTTGATGTCGCGGCCCTGCGCCGCCAGCGCCAAGAGCGTGAAGCGCAGCGCGTCGGTGCCGAAACGCTCCATGACCTCGAGCGGATCGACCACGTTGCCCTTCGACTTGCTCATCTTCTGGCCTTCGGCGTCGCGCACCAGCGCGTGGATGTAGACGTCGCCGAATGGCGGCTTTCCCATGAAGTGGATGCCCATCATCATCATGCGGGCGACCCAGAAGAAGAGAATGTCGAAGCCGGTCACCAGCACGGTGGTCGGGTAGTAGGTGGCGAGGTCGACGGTGCGCTCGGGCCAGCCGAGCGTCGAGAACGGCCACAGCGCCGAGCTGAACCAAGTATCGAGGACGTCGGTCTCGCGCGTGAG
>CAYUSL010000567.1:0-4075 GCA_964447125.1 uncultured bacterium
ATCGGCTCGCGCGTTGCGCTCGTTCTCCTCGGTCTGCTCGCATTCGCCTCGCACGCCTTCGCCCAGCAGCGGATCGCTCCAGGTGAGGTGGCGATCGCGAACCAAGGCGGCTACGAGCTGTCGCAGGACGTGGCCTACAACTCGGTGCACGACGAGCTCTTGGTGGTGTGGTCGGACTCCAACTATCCGACCAGCCGGATCATGGGCCGTCGCTTGCGCTACGACGGTCGCCCCGTCGGCAACGCCTTCCAGGTCGCCCCGTCCACGGGCAACGGTCGCTCGGGCCCGCGCGTGGCCTACGACAAGGTCCACGACTACTACCTCGTCGTGTACACGTACGACTACGGCGGAGGCGACCGCGACCTCCACGGCATCTTCCTGAGCTGGGATGGCGCTGCGCTGACGGCCGAGCAGGTTCTGGCCAACACGAATGCGCCGGAATTCGCGAGCAGCGTTGCATTCTCGTGGGTGAGCTCGAAGTTCCTGGTCGTCTGGCGCCAGAACGCCCTCGACGCGATACCCGCCGAGTTCAAGGGGATGCTCGTCGGAAGCCCTTCCTCCGAAGCCTTCACCGTCACCCCCGGCCCCGAGGGCGACGCCGTGGCGGCGTGGGACCCGTGGTCGAACAACTTCCTGGTGGTCTACGAGCGTAGCGGCGACGTCTTCGGGAAGCTGATTCATGCGAGCGGGACCGTCGGCTCCGAGGTCGCCATCGCCGGCTGGCCGGCGAGCGAAGGGTTTGCATGGGTCGCGAGCTGCGAGAACTACCAGTTCCTGGTGGTCTGGAACAGCCCGAGCGTCTTCTCGGAGGGGTTCGACAGCGAGGTGTACGGGAGGTTCCTGCTCGGCAACGGTGCGTTGTGGGGTGATCCGATCCACTTCAACGGAAGCTCGGCCAAGGAGTGGCGGCCCCGTGCGGCCTGTCTCTACGGCGGCACGGACTACCTGGTGGCCTACACCCAGAGCACCGAGACGGGGACTCCGTGGTGGTGGGAGTCGCAGGTCTACGCGCAGCGGCTGCGCTCGACGGGGGCGCTCGAGCCCCTCGGCTTCGTGCCGATCTCGCCGCCGGCCGGCAAGCAAGACGACGTGGCGATCGTCACCGGCAGCCGCGTGGGCTGGCTCGTCAGCGTCATGCGGGGTGACGATCTGGCTCCCGCTCCCAGCGACTGGGATCTCTACGGCCGCGTCGCGTGGCAGCTCTTCAGCGACAGCTTCGAGTGGGGAAACCTGAGCCCCTGGAGCTCGCACGTGCCGTAGCCGGCTCTCGTCTCCGGTGTTGGCCGTGACGCAGATCACGCCGGCGCATGCTTGGCACGAGGCGTGATGGGAAATCGATCGAGGCGGCCGGGTTGCGCCTCCGCTCCGGGTGTCCGTCGCCGGCCGGCTCGAGGGAACGCCATGGCGATCAGCGGATCCCGCGTCAGTCGCGTGCTGGCATCCCTGCTCCTCGCGTCTACCGTCGCTCGTGCCGAGCAACGGATCGCGCCCTCCGAGATGGGGGTTGCCATTCAGGGCGAGTGGGAAGGGCAGCAGGACATCGCATACAACTCGGCCCACGGCGAGTTCCTGGTCGTCTGGAGGGACGACAACTTTTCGACGAGCAGGATCATGGGCCGTCGGCTGCGTCACGATGGCCGTCCGATCGGTGATGCGTTTGCGGTGGCACCGTCGACGGGAAACGATCGTGCCTCGCCCAGAGTTGCCTACGATTCGGTGCAAGACCGGTATCTGGTCGTGTATGCGTACGACTATGCCGGCGACCAGACGGACTGGGACCTCCACGAGATCTTCCTGAGCTGGGACGGCACCGCGCTCACCAGCGAGCAGATTCTCGCGAACTCCCAGCTATCCGAGAGTCCCGCGGGCATCACGTTCTCGTGGCTCGGCTCCAAGTTTCTGGTGGTGTGGACGCGGCTTCCGCCCTGGCCCGAGCCGGCCGATCTCGAGGGCGCGATCGTCGGCACCCCGTCGTCGGAAGCGTTCACGATCGCTTCCGGTCTGGGGCGCGCAGCGGGTACCGCGCTCGCGTGGGAGCCGTGGTCGGACGATTTCCTCGTGGTCTGGGAACACGCCGGCGACATCCTCGCCAAGCTCGTGTCGACGGATGGTGCGATCGGTTCTGAGATCACCATTTCCGCGGCGAGCGAGGACGAGGCTTTTCCGGCGGTGGCGAGCTGCGAGAACTTCCAGTTTCTGGTGGTTTGGGACAGCACCGCCCAACCGGGATCGTTCGATCGGGAGGTCTACGGGCGGTTCCTGCTCGGCAGCGGCAGTCTCTGGGGCGATCCGATCCACTTCGCCGGAAGCTCGGACATGGAGTGGTGGCCCGACGTTGCATGCGTGGCAGGAGGCACCGAATACCTGGTGATCTACACGCAGAGCGCCGAGTCGGGCACTCCCGGCTGGCTGGACGAACGGACGGTCGCACAACGGGTCCGCTCGACGGGTGGGATCGAGACCGCATTCGAACCGATCGCGCCGCCGGTTGGACGGGCGGACCGGTGGCCGAGCCTCGCCGGCAGCCACGTGGGGTGGCTGGTCACGGTCATGCGCAGCGACGACTTCGGCACCACGGGGGATCGAGACCTCTACGCGCGGGTCGCTTGGCAGCTCTTCAGCGACAGCTTCGAGTGGGGCAACACGTCGGCCTGGGACTTCCGCTTGCCGTAGGAGTGTGTCGGCGTGCGAAGCACGGTCTCCGACGAGCTCCGTAGCGCGTCGAGCGGCGTGTCAGCGTGGACGGTCCCCGAGATCGACGTCCCGAAGCCAGCTTTCCACCGCGAGTCCCGGCACGCGCACGAGCTCGCGCACGTTGCCCGTGACCAGCGTGGCGCCCAGCGACCGCGCGTGCGCGGCGATCAGCAGGTCATTCGGTCCGATCGGCGTTCCCGCGCTCTCGAGCTCCCGTCGGATCGCTGCGTAGTGGCGATCCGCGGGCTCTTCGAGCGGTAACACCGGAAGCGCCGAAAGGATCGATTCGAGCTGCAGGGCTAGGCGCTCGGACCCGCGCTTTGCCGCACCGAAGCGAAGCTCGCTCGCCACGATGATACTCGTGCAAACCCGCCGCTCACCGATGTTCGCGATCCGATCGGCGACCGCGCCCTGCGGGCGCCGAACGAGATCCGAGACGAGGTCTGTGTCGAGAAGATATCGACCGGTCACGTCTCGAGATCCACGTCATCGAGTGGTAGCAGACCCTCATTCGCATCCGCGAAACGCTCTTCGATCGGCTCGAGGGTCGCCAGCAGCGCGAGGAGCTTCCCCTTGCGCACCGGCTCGATGATGAGGCGCTCACCTTCTCGGTGAATCGTGGCCTCGTCGCCCTCGAGCTCGAGCTCGCGGGGGATGCGCAGCGCTTGATTGCGCCCATTGCGGAACAATCGAACGTGTCGCCGCGGCTCCATCTCACCCTCACGCGCAGAGCATATGCCATAGCCTATGTTGGCTTGGAAGGATGGGCAAGGCAGCGCGTCGTCCGCGTTGCTCGGCTTGGAGGGCGAGCGGTCCCTCGCTCGCCCCCGCGCTCAGTCGCGCTTCAGCCGCCGTGCAGGTTGGGGAAGAAGGCGGGCCAGACCAGCGGGTCGAGGACGGCGCATTGGAATGCAAAGGCGATGGCGCCCACCCGCGCCGCGCGGTGGACCTTGCGCGGTTCGGGCGGATCGATCTTGGCCAGCGCCCAGATCATGCCCAGCGCGCCGAGCGCCACGGCGAAGAGATCGAGGCGCACCGCGATCCACCCGAGCGCGCTCGGCGAGGCGAGGTAGCTGAAGGTGAGTGGCATCCAGAGCGTCGAGGGGACGAGGATCAAGAGATAGATCCAGTTCACGAGTCCCAGCGAATGGCGCCCGGCGATGCGCACCCGCGCGGGATCGCTCTGGAAGAACCAGAAATACGTGAACGTCAGGTAGCCGACGGCGGCGACCGGCATCCAGCTCGAGTAATACGGCCGCACCCAATCGGGGATGTTGCCCCACAGGAGATCTCCCTGACCGGGATGGCGGGCGATCTCGAACGCGTAACTGCCCAGCACGGCGATGCCGCCGAGCACGTTGATCACGCCCATCGCGAGCTT
>CAYUSL010000568.1:0-4072 GCA_964447125.1 uncultured bacterium
TCGTCGAAGCAGCGCACCACCTCCAGGATCGCGTCGGTGTTGCGGATGTGGCCGAGGAACTGATTGCCGAGCCCTTCGCCGTCGTGGGCCCCGCGGACCAGCCCGGCGATGTCGACGATCTCCACCGCCGCCGGCACGATCTTCTCGGTGGCGATCTTGGTGTGGATCTGCTCGAGGCGCGGATCGGGTACCGCGACGATGCCGACGTTGGGCTCGATGGTGCAGAAGGGATAGTTCGCGGATTCGGCCTTCGCTGCCGTGAGCGCGTTGAAGAGCGTGCTCTTCCCGACGTTGGGAAGGCCGACGATGCCAGCTTGAAGCGCCATGTCCGACTCCGGGGGTGCGCGCGGCGCGTCGCGCCGCGAGTGAAGCCCGAGACTGTGGCAGATTCCGTGGCCGCCCGGCTTCCCGGGCGTGACTCGATCCCACCGGGGAGGTGAGCGATGAGCAATCGACCCGTCTATTCCACCGAGCACGGACGCCATTGCACCCGCTGCGGGCGACCCGAATCCGCGTGCACGTGCAAGCACGCCAAGCAGGCGGCAGCGCCGCCGTCGTCGCCACGAGATGGTGTGATCCGCGTCGGCATCGAAACCAAGGGGCGGAAGGGGAAGGGCGTCACGCTCGTGAGCGGTGTGAAGATCGATGCAGCGGGCCTCGTCGATCTCGCCAAGGACCTCAAGGTGCTGTGCGGCTCGGGCGGCACCGTCAAGGACGGCGTCATCGAGATCCAGGGTGATCACCGCGACAAAGTGCTCGAGGCACTCGCCGCGCGCGGTCTGAAGGCGAAGCGCGCCGGGGGCTGACGCGACTCTGGCCTCACGAGCCGCTTGGCGCGAGTCACGCGTCGAGGATCTGGTACGGCCCACCGCGCTCCAGGGCGCGCTGGTAGGCGGGGCGCGCGTGGATGCGGTCGAGGAACGCGCGCAGGCGTGGGTAGGGTTCGAAGTCGACGCGGCTAGCCGCGGCTTCCACGGGAAAGCTCATCAGGAAGTCGGCACCACTCAGCTCTTCGCCGGCGAACCAAGTGCCGTGGGCGAGCTCTTGTTCCATGTGCGCCAGGTGCGCGCGGATGCCGGGCTCGAGGTACGAGCGCTCGACCTCGGCGGCGACCGCGCGCGTGATGGGCCGCACGAAGAAGGGCACCGGCGCACGGGTGGTCTTCGCGAAGACCAGCTTCATCACCAAGAGCGGCATCACGCTGCCCTCCGCGGCGTGGAGCCAGTAGCGGTAGCGCTCGAAGGCCGCAGTGCCGGCATCGGGTCGAAAGCGCCCGCGGCCGTAGGTGTCGACGAGGTATTCGACGATCGCTCCGGACTCGGCCAGTGTCCGCTCGCCGTCGGTGATCACCGGGGATTTGCCCAGCGGATGAACGGCCTTGAGATCCGGCGGTGCGAGCTGGGACTCGCGGTCGCGAGCGTAGCGCTTCACGTCGTACGGCACGGCGAGCTCCTCGAGGAGCCAGAGGATGCGCTGCGACCGCGAATGCTCGAGGTGGTGGACCTGGATCACGAGAGCTCCTCCGTTCGTATGGGTGTGCGTGGCGGTGTCGGGCCGAGCGGCATGGCGCTCGCGTCGAGCGAGTGCCCTCCCCCGCCACTGTCGTATATCTACGCCGCGCGCGAGCGAACGGATCTCGATGATCGGATCGTGTCGGCGTGGCGCCAGCGGTTCGGGCGCGTGCGAGGGGCGATGCGGAGTCTCTGCCGGATGTCGTGGTGATCGAGGACGGCGATGTGCGCGTCGAGCTGACCACGGGAGCGCCCGGGCTGCGGGTGCTTGCTTCCGACGGCTGGATGGGCGATTTCGGCGAGTAGCCGCCTTTCGACGCGCTCACCCACGAGTGCGAGCCCGGTGCCACGCACCACGACCGGTTCCCGGAGCTCTGGGCCGCGTTCCATCGCGAGTTCTGGAACGAGCGGCGTGCCGACGGAGACTGCGTGGTCTTCTCGCGCTCGGGGTTCACCAACTCGCGCATCCAGGTGGGCGAGGTGTGGACCGGCGATCAGGGCACCACCTTCGAACGTCAGGACGGCTTGCCTGCGGCCCTCAGTGCGGGGCTTTCCCTCGGCGTCTCGGGCCGATGCTTCGTGTGCGCGTCGTGCCCTGATCCGCGAGCGTGGGATCGGCGCGTGGGTCGGCGGGGCGATTCGAGGCGGCCTTCGTTACGGTACGTGAACGGGCCACGCGTCGAGCAGGCCGCTGTCGAAGTCGTCCTCGAAGAGCGTGGTGAAGGTACCGCTGAAGTTGAACGTGACCGTGCCGGTGAGCTGGAACGTCACCGTGATCGGCCCGATCTGGAACTCGAAGGGGTCGGGAGCGATGGGTGTGGACGGGTTGGTGAGCAGCATGGTGTTCGCCGAGCCGCCCGGCGGGATGTCGATCAGAAACGTGCCACTGACCGGAACGTCCACGTTGCCGCCGAAGCTCTGACCGAGGGCGGTCGCGGCGACGATGGCGGGAATCGTGAGCGAGAGCTCGTGAGTCACGGGATCGACCACTCCCTGGGGGAAGGGCGCGTTCGGATCGAGCTCGAACGACACCCCGGTCACGGTGATCTGAGGCAGGGCGCCCACCTTGACCGAAACGTCCGTCATCGCCAGCGAGGCGCTGGTGATCGTCACGGTGCGCGTGAGGGTGTCGTAGTTGACGCCGATGGTGCTGCCGGACGTCACGAACGACGTGTCGCTGTCACTGGGGCAGGTCGGATTGCACGCGACGGGTGTCACGTTGGTCAGCGTGAGCACCGCCTGGTTGTTCGGACCGGGCACAGGCGCGAGCGGTGTCGTGAGTGCCGTGTAGAGCGTCGCCGAGGCGGGTACGGCTAGCGCCAGGGCAAACGCGCATGCGACGCCGGCGTTGCGTGCCTGGCGCGGTACCCGACACACCCCAACCCTTCCGCGATTCGAGCGCTGCATGTGACCTCCGGCGTCTGCGGTCGCACTCCCCCGAGAAGATTGGTGACCGTTGGCGAGCCCTCTCGAGCCCGCCGATGACGCACTCCTCCATCGTAGCAATTCGAGCGACCGTCGCGCCTCCCGCGCTGGGAGGCCCCGATTCGAATGCGGCGCAACTGGGTGCCTCTCGAGTGGCGCTTGAGATTCCCGGGGGACGCGATTACCACCAGCGGCGGTGATCTCGCCCGCGATTTTGCTCAAGCTGCGCCCGTGGTGCCGATCGAGCCGAGCGGCACGCTCGAGGCTACGACGCGGGTACCTACTCGGGATCCTCCTGCTTGCGGCGTGCGCGCGGCCAGGCGCAGCGCCCGAGGCAGTGCGGCCGAACGTGGTGGTCGTCACGCTCGATACGGTGCGCGCGGACCATTGCTCGGTCTACGGCTACGCGCGGCCGACGACGCCAGGGCTCGAGGCGCTGGCGCACGAGGGCACCACGTTCGAGGCCGCGTACGCGCCGATGGCCACCACGTCGCCGTCGCATGCGACGATGTTCACGGGGCTTCATCCCCGCACCCACGGCGTGGTGAAGAACGGCCTGGTGTTGGCGGCGACGGTTCCCACGCTCGCGGAAGTGATGCGCGGCGCCGGCTACGAGACCGCCGCGTTCGTGAGCTCGTACGTCCTCAACACCCGCTTCGGATTGGCGCGCGGCTTCGAGCGTTACGACGACGACTTCACGGGTGCGAATGCGTCGTTCAAGTCGCCGGTGTGGGAGGGCATGACGGTCGAGGGGACGTTCGATCGCCGCGCCGACGAGGTCACGAGCAAGGTGGCGACGTGGCTCGACGCGCGCGCGGCCACGCAGCAGGAAGGTGCCGCTCCACCGCCTCGGAAGCCGCTCTTCCTGTGGGTGCATTATTTCGATCCCCACGATCCCTACGAGCCGCCCGAGCCCTACCGCACGCGCTTCGCTCCGGATCGGCCCGATGCCGACGCTCTCGCCCGTGACGTCGCCGCCTACGACGGCGAGATCGCGTTCACGGACGCCGAGCTCACTCGCCTGGTGGCCGCGCTCGACCGTATTCTCGGCGCCCGCAACACGCTCTTGATCGTGGTCGGTGATCACGGCGAAGGGCTCATGGACCACGGTCACATGCACCATGGGCTCATGCTCT
>CAYUSL010000569.1:0-1781 GCA_964447125.1 uncultured bacterium
TACACGCTCATCGAGCGCTTCATGAGCGTGGTCGCGATCACCACCGTGGTGGGCCTTCTGTGGGCCACGATGCATCCCTCGGTGCGGGCGCACATTCCCGCGTTCACGCGCGGCGTGCTCGGCTTGGATCGCGCGCTAGCCCATCCCTGGGACCCCAAGGACGCGACCAAGCTGCTCACGGCGATCACGTTCGCAGGGCTGGGCGGCTTCTGGACGCTCTTCTATTCGTCGTGGCTGCGCGAGAAGGGGACGGGCATGGCGGCGCGCATGGGGCGCGTCACGAGCCCGGTGACGGGGAAGGGTGAGTTCATCGAGGACGTGGGCTTCGTGCCCGCGCCGGAGCCCGAGCTCGGCGAGCGGGCGCGTGGCTGGGTGCGGTTTCTGTGGCTCGACGCGGGAGTGGGCGTGATCGGCAATCTCGCCACCACGCTCGCGACTTGCTTGCTCGCGTACGCTGTGCTGCTGCCCAAGGGGCTGGTGCCGACGGAGCAACAGCTCGTGACGCTGCAAGCGGAGTTCTTCGCGCTGTCGTGGGGCGAGGTCGGACGGCGGCTCTTCTTGGTGGTGGCGGCAGCGTTTCTCGCGGACACCTGGCTCGCGACCGTGGATGCGGTCGCGCACACCCACACCGAGATGTTGCGCGAATTCGTGCCCACGCTCGCGAAGCGCTGGGACTACCGCACCACCTACTACGGCTGGCTCGTGGTGCTCACGGTGGTGAGCTGCGTGACGATGGCGGCGAAGAGCCCACAGGCGCTGATCCTCACCTCGGCGGTGATCGGCTTCGTCGGCACCGTGCTCTATTCGACGGCGCTGGTGCTGCTCAATTACCGGCTGCTCCCGCAGCTCGTGCCCGCGGAGGTGGCGCCGCGTCCTGCGGGCAAGTGGGTGCTCATCGCCGTCGTGGCTTGCTACGTGGCGCTCGCCGTGGCGTATCTGGTGCAGATCGCGCCGCAGGTCGCGGCACTCTTCCATGCTGCTCCGGCGCGCTGAGGTTCGCGGCGTTGGCGTCGGGGGCGAGGTCGAGCACCGGTATTCGTGGTCCCAGCTCGATGCCGGCGAGGGTGAGCGGGCAGGCGTAGGCGAGGATCGTGACGCCTGCGGCCGCAGCGGCAACCAGCCCCTCCGCGAAGTCGGGATCGATGGCGGTGTGGACGCGCATGGCACGAGCGCGCGCGCTCGGCACCACGAACACCACTGCCGCAGTCTCGCCGCCGCGGGCGAGTGCTGCGAGCTCGTCGAGGTGCCTGCGGCCACGCGTGGTGGGTGCGTCGGGAAAGAGGCCGATCCCGTCGATCTCGAGGCCCACGCTCTTGACCTCGATCGTGCAGCGCTCGCGTGCCGCGTTGCTCACCTCGAAGTCGAAACGGCTCGCACCTCGTTTCGCTTCCGGGCGCACGCTGTCGAAGTGCGCAAACGGAGGGAGGGCTCGCGCGCGCAGCGCCGCTTCGACGAGCCGATTGGGGAGCTGCGTGTCGACGGATGCGAGCGCACCCCTTCGCCACGCAGCCACGGCCTGGAACTGGGTCTTCCGCGCCGCACCGCTCGCCCGCGCCAGCACCAGCCGCGCGTCGGGGACGAGCGTTTCCGCGAGCCGCCCGCGATCGGCGAGGTGCGCTTCCACGATCGTGCCGTCGAGCAGCGCCCGGACCAGAAAGCGATTGGGGCGGTCGACGAACGTGCCCTCGACCAGCTCGGCGCCCCGGCCGAGCGGCACGCGCACGGGTGTGTCGTCGCTCCCCATCGACGACTCGTGTAGCGTGAGGCCGCGATGGCGTCTA
>CAYUSL010000569.1:1881-4064 GCA_964447125.1 uncultured bacterium
TGTGTCGTCGCTCCCCATCGACGACTCGTGTAGCGTGAGGCCGCGATGGCGTCTAGGAATCCCGCGCCAGCGCGGCTCGCCTCGGTGGACGCGCTGCGCGGCTTCGCCGTGGCCGGGATGATCCTGGTCAACGATCCCGGCGATCCGAATTCCGTGGTCGGCTGGTTGCGGCACGCCGGCGGCCACGGCATGAGCTTCTCGGACCTGGTGTTTCCGCTGTTCTTGTTCGTGGTGGGCGCCTCCGTTGCGCTCTCGATCGGTTCGGCGCGGGAGGACGCAGACGGCGGTGCGCCGTTGTCGGACCGCGCGGCTGTGTGGCGCCGAATCTGGAAACGGACCGGCCTGCTGCTCGCGCTCGGCTTTGCCCTCAACGTGGTTCTCGAGCTGCCGTACTTCGATCTCCGCGGCACACGGCTGCCCGGTGTGTTGCAGCGCATCGCGCTCTGCTATTGGTCCGCGGCGGCTGCGGCGCTGTTGCTCGGTAGCCGCGCACGTCTGGTGACGGCTGTCGTGTTGGTGGGCGGCTACGGTTTGCTGCTGCGATTCACCGCGGCGCCGGGCTACCCGATCGGACAGCTCGACGATCCCGAGGGCACGCTACCCGCGTACGTCGATCGCCTGCTCTTCGGCGACCGGCTCTGGAGGGGGACCTGGGATCCGGAGGGGTTGTTGAGCACCCTGCCGGCCATCGCGAGCACCCTCTTCGGCTTCGTCGCTGTCGAGCGGATGCGTGCAGCAACGGACGAGCACCAGCGGGTCCGCGTGTTGAAGGTCGGCGCAGCCGCTGCGTTGATTGCGGGCTCTGCCATCGGTGAGTGGCAACCCGTCGACAAGAGCCTCTGGACGCCGGCCTTCACCTTGCTCTCGACGGGCATGGCGTTGCTGGCGCTGCTCGTCTGCGTGCTCGCCATCGACGTGCGTGGCGACCGCGTGGCGTCGCGCCCGCTCGTCTGGCTCGGCGCGAACCCGCTGCTCGTCTATCTGGGCTCCGCCGTGCTCGGGCAGCTTCTCGCGATTCTTCCCGCCAGCGATCCCGCTCGTTCCGCGCGTGGCTGGCTGATGCAGCACGCATTCGGCTGGCTGACGCCTCCCGCGACAGCCTCACTCGCCTACGCGCTGGCGATGCTCGCGTTCTGGACCGCCATCGCGCGATCGCTTCACCAGCGCCGAATCTTCGTGAAGCTGTGATGCGATCGCGCGCTGCGCAACGACCCGCATAGCGATGGACGCCGAGCTACGCACGTCGCGTCCCGTCCCTCGCTTCCCGAGGGCCGCCCGCGCGCTCGAGCGGCTCGATGCAGCGGGTTTTTGGCTCGGCAGCCGCCTCGTCTCGGACCCACGTGCTCAGTGGTGCGCCTTCTTCGTGCTACTCGCGCTCCGGTGCGTTGCGCTGGCCCTCATGATGGTGGTGCGCGAGGGGCCGGACGGGATGGGCGACGAGGTCTGGCTCTATCTGCAGCACGTGCGTCTCGCACCGACGCTGGGGTTCGCCAATCCCGGCTACGAGAAGGGCGCGGTGATGTGGCACGCGCCGCTTTCGTACGCGTTCTGGTCGGGTGCGCTCTCGATGACGCAGCCGACGATCGAAGCTGGCCGGCTCGTGGCACTCGTGCTTTACGCGTGCTCGGCGCTGGTGTGGATGCTGATCGTGCGGCTGCTCTTTCCACGCGGGCAGCGCGTGGTGCCCGCGGCGGTCTTTTGGATCGCGCCGATGTGGCACGCGATGGAGATTCGCGCGTACGGCCTCTTCTTGCTGCTGCTTCTCGCCAGCACGTACTTCGCCATTGCTGGTTTGGTCGTCGCACAGCGTCTGAAACGAGTGGTCGCGTTCTTGGGGCTCGCCTTCAGCCTGGCGCTGCTCGTTTACAACCACATGTACGGTCTGTTGGGGGCAGGCTGCGTGGCACTGACCGGCCTCGTGCTGGTGCGCGACGGACGCGGTCGCGGGACGGGCCTCGCGTACGTGCTCTGCGCGACGATCGCGGTGGCGTCGTTCGTCCCGTGGGTCGCGGATCTAGCGCGCGAACGCCGCGCGCTCCTGCCGCGCTACACCGCCGAACGCGTGGCGGGTGTTGCGGAGGCCGCCGCGCACGGTGTCGTCGATCCCGCCAATGTGGACCAGTACCGGGTCAACGCGTTCTCGACGTGGGACGATCTGCGCGACGAGCTGAAAACCGATGTCT
>CAYUSL010000570.1:0-4057 GCA_964447125.1 uncultured bacterium
CGCGGGTGCGCCTTCGGCGCGTGCCAACTTCCGCGCTCCTCGACAAGGCTCGTTTCACGGCAGCTCGGCCTCGAAGCCGGAATCGCCGGGGTGCCCTGACCCGACTGCGTGGGTCATTCGACGTAGCCGAGGGCACGCAGCGCTTGTTCGGCGTCGGGGTCGACGGCGAGCGTGGCTTGGGCGCCCGCCGGTGCCGAGGGATCACACCCCACCGCGCGATGCCACGCCGTGAGCGCCGCGCCGAGCCGCTCCACGTCGGCAGGTCGCGCCGCGGCGAGATTCGTGAGCTCCGCGGGGTCGGCGTCGAGATCGAAGAGCTGCTGCTCGCCGTCGCCGCGCGCGATCAGCTTGAGGTGTCCTTCGTAGAGCGCCCGGTGCCCGAGCTTGCCGCCGGCGGTGCGCGCCACGTCCGCGTCCACCGCCTGCACCACCCGGATCAGCTTGTCGGCGGACTCGACCTCGGAAACCACCGGATGAGTCGCGAGCGGCTGCGCCAGCAGGTTGCGGGCGAGCACGGCCCCAGGATGGGCTGGCGGCTGGACGCCGGCGAAGCGCAGCAGCGTGGGGAAGAGATCGGCGGTCGAGACCGGCGTGCGCACGCGGGTGCCCGGCGGCCCCACGTCTGGGTGCACGAGGATGAGCGGCACGCGCGCGACCTCGTCGTAGAGGCTCTGACCGTGGTTGAAGAGCTCGTGCTCGCCGATCGCTTCGCCGTGATCCGAGGTGATCACCAGCAAGGTGTGGGCGAGCAAGCCGCGCGCGTCGAGGCCGCGCACGAATCGGCCGATCTCGCGGTCGGCGAAGTTGAGCTCGCCGTCGTAGAGCGCGCTCAGGCGTCGCGCGTCGGCAGCCCGGACGTCGGGCGGTTCGCGCACGAGCTGGAACGCGGTCTGTGGCGTGCGCAGCAGGTCGTCGACGCTGTCCGCCGGGTCCCGAAACGCGTCGGTCACGCCCGGGTGATAGGTGAGCCGGGTGTGCGTCTCCATCAAGTTCACGAACACGAAGAACGGTTGCGCCGGCACGGCGCCGGCGTCGCCACCGCGCACCTCGTCGATCCAATCGAGCACCCGTGGCAGGGTGTAGTCGGCACCGCCGTGATTCTTGCCGCGCTTCCACTTGGCGATCACCAGCTCGCCGAGCCGCTGGTACACCATGAGCGGCGCGAATCCGCTGCCCCGCCAATGGTCTTCGAAGCGTTCGAAGCCGCGGGTCATTCCGGTGATGCTGGATACCAGCGGGTTGTTGCTGAAGCCGGCCGTCCGATAGCCGTGCCTGCCGAGCGCCTCCGCGAGTGTCGTCGGGTTCGGAGGCAGCAAGGGGTTGGTGGCGCCAGCTCCGTGGGCGCAGAGCGGCAGACCCGTGAGCATCGAGGCGTGACTGGGAACGGTCCATGCTCCGGGAGCGATCGCGCGCTCGAAGAGCACACCTTGCGTGGCCAGACGATCCATCTCGGGAGTGGTGGGCGCGGCGTAGCCGTAAGCCGAGAACCGATCGGCCCGTGCGGTGTCGAGGACGACGAGCACGAGATTCGGTGCGGTGGCCGACGCAGCGTTTCCCGTGGCGACGCTCGCGCCGCGGGGAGCCATGGGCGCAAGCGCACGCGGCACGATCGCCGCGAGCACCAGCACCGCGGCCAGGCCGAGGCCGATCTTGCGCCACGGCAACCGCGCGATCAGGTAGCTCACGAACCGGCTGGCCAACACCCGCTGGAGCAGCCAGCCCGCGAGGCGCAGGAGGCCGTAGAGGATCCCGATGCCCACGAGGCCACCGACGAGGTCCCGGCCCGGCGTGCGCGATGCGCGTGCCAGCGCACACGCGAGCGCCGCGCCGAAGAACGCGAGCGGCCCGAAGACGAGCGCCAGCGCATCGCGGGTGAGCTCGGCTCTGAGGCGCGCGCGCGGCCGATCGGAGCGCGAGCGCAGCCACCCGAGCACCGCACCGAGGAGCGCGCCCACCGCTGCGTTCACGAGCGGCGCCGTGAGGAAGAGCGGGCTCAGCCGCCACACCGGGCTCGGGGTCAAGAACGCTGCCAGCGAGCGCAGCCCACGAGCGGCGGGGCTCGCCTCGTCGAAGCGCCACACGAAGATCGCGTCGACGAGGCCGACGACCACGCCCACGGCGATACCCGCAATCACGCTCACCCGGGCGCGGGCGAGCGCTGGACGAGGTTGCGCCGGAGGGTCGGAGTGCGGCCGGTGGGTCATCGTGGCTCGCGTGGGTGACCCGGGAGCAGCGAGCGCGCTCAGGCCGGGTGGGGGCGGCACCGAGAGTACCGGTGTGCCGGTCCGCGTTCCATACGAAAAGTTACTGAGTGCTCACTAAGGATCGGGCGACGCGAGCGGTGTCCGGCGTCCTTCGCGAAAACGCCGTCCCAGCAGCCGCACGACATGACGAGCGCGGCGAGGCCACGGCATCGCGTCCGGAGCGGCAGGGAAGGCATTCGCGCAGTGGTCGAGGAAACCCGTGAGGCTGAAGAATTCCTCGGGCAAGCTCGATCCCTCGGCACGCGCGCTCGGGTAGTCGAAGCGCTCGGCGCGTGCGATCCACCCCTCGGTGCCGAGAAATTCCCGGTAGTACAGGTCGGCACGCGGCAGGATCAGCGCCACCAGGCGGTTGTCGCGACGTGCGCGTACGGTTTTGCCTGCGAGCAGCTCCTCGGTGCGGGCACGCAGTCGCGCCAGCCCGTCCGGGTGCGTTTGCAGCACCTGCAGATCGAAGACCGGCATTCCTTGGTGATACGTGAGGTGCAGGTGAGCGCACACCGATCCGGGCTTGGCGCCGAGTGCGGGGCCGGTGCGCAGATGATCGAGCCCCACGCGCGCGAAGATCAGCGGCTGGCGCAGGATCGGATGACCGAAGGGTGTGCCCGCGTAGCGCCGCTCGGCGGTGGCGTCCGAGCTGAGCACGTACGGCGTCATCTCGATGGTGCCTTGCACGAGCTGCCAAGGCGTCGGCACGCGGGCGACCAGTCCCGCCGCGAGGAAGGGCGCGATTCGGCGCTCGATTTCTTCGGAAGACATGCCCAGCCTCACGTCCACCGCTCCCGAGCGCGCGTAGCCGTCGAGCCCGCGTGACGCGCGTGCGCCGGCGTTGCGCACGGCGCGGAGCTCGCGAGCGAAAGTGCAGAGCGTTTCGCCACGTCGCCGTGAGTCAGGAATGCGATTCGATCCAGGTCACGACCTCGGTCGGTGAAGGGCGATCCACTCGTGTCCCGCCAGTGGATGGAGGACCTCGCGACGCTCACCGAGAATGTCGAAAGCGAGCGTCGCGTGTGGGCAGACGAGATCGACGTTCTCGATGAGGCAATCCGAACCGGCTGGCAGTGGGTCGGACCCGGGAACGCTAACGGCGAGCACGAGCGCCAGCAACGGAATCGACGAGCGACGTGCACGACGTCCCTCCCCAGGGTGGGCCGAGGGCCCGTGCGCGATGCGGGACGCGGCCAGCATGGGTCAGGATCTCGCTCCCGGCCAAGCGCAGGCGGAGGCGCCATCTGGGCTCGCGACCACCGTCGCGGAGGTTCGCGGGAACCAAAGGCATGCCGCCGCGGCGGGCGGCGGGGATCCGCGCGGCCACAATATTCTATCGGGTGAGCGGGTTTTTCGGTGTATCGTCGAGACCTCGTCCTGACGCGCACGGCGCGCTGCGCCGTGCAATCGAGGTGAACGCTCGTGTCCCGTCCCCGTTCCGACCTGCATCGTGCGCGGCTGTGCCTCGCGATCTGCGCCCCGCTGGTCGCGTCGGTCGCCGCCGCAACCGCCGACGATTCGACGGCAACCATCGACCTTCTGTTTGGCGATCAACCCGTGGAGGTCGCGTCGCGGCGCGAGGAGCGCGCGGCCACGGCGCCGGCGGTGGTGCGCATCTACACGCGCGACGAGATCCGCGAGCTCGGGCTGCGCACCCTCGCGGACGTGATCCGCATCACCCCCGGCTTCACGATGGTCACGGACATCGACGATCTGGTGATCGGTACCCGTGGCATCGTCACGGACAACAACTCGAAGTTCGTGGTGCTGCTCAACGGACACAACCTGACCAGCACCTTCAACAACGG
>CAYUSL010000571.1:0-4037 GCA_964447125.1 uncultured bacterium
GCTGCGCCTGCTCGTGAGCGTCGAGGCCGGCGGAGTCCTCGGCAATCACGACGCCCACTTGCTGCGCGTCGCCGCGGGCGAGCGACGGCCTGGCCCACGCGACACCTTCCACGACGTGCTGGATGCCCACGATCGCGACTCGCTCCTGGCGTGGCTCGCTGCGCGCCCCGTGTTGCGCGAATGGAGCGACGTGATCTTGGTCCACGCGGGGCTGCATCCCGCGTGGACGCGCGCAGCCGGCGAGCACGGCTCGCTGGCGCGGCGCTTCGATCGCACGAGCGCGGGCGAAGCCGCCGAGGACGCACGCCGTTTCGCGATCACCGTGCGTTACTGCGCCGAGGACGGCACCCTGCCCCCTGCCGATTGGCCACCACCCGCCGATCCTTTCCGCGCGTGGTTCGAGTTCTTTCCCGGACATCCGCACGAGCGGCGCACGGTGGTGTTCGGGCATTGGGCACGGCTCGGCCTGGTGAACCGCGCGCAGTTGCGCGGCCTCGACACTGGTTGCGTGTGGGGCAAGCGCCTCACCGCGTGGATCGCCGAGGAAGACCAACTGGTGAGCGTCGAGGCGCGGCGCGCCTATTCCATACACCGCGAGTGAGCGGTGCGCCCCGCGCTCAACCGCGCAGCGCAGCCAACGCGATGCCCGGGATCTTCGCGATCGACGGCTTCGCTTCGTAGGCCGCGAGCTTCCGCCCCAGCTCGGCGCCGCCTTTGTGGGTGACGAACCACGGTGGCTTCGGCGTCATCGTGAACGGTCCGCGGATCACGGTTTTCTGTGGGCGATGGAACATGAGCGCGTTGTGCACCACGCCGATCCCGCTGCGCACGTCCGCGAGGGTGTGGCCGGGGAATGCACCCCACGTGGTCCACACCAGCCCGTACGCCAGCGCAGCCCAGTGGTTGATCGCGACGGTGCCGTAACGCAGCTCCGCCACCGCTTGCTCGAACGCCGCGCCTACCGCGGGGTCGGCGAGGGTCTTGGGGCTCGCCACGATCGAGCACGAAAGCGTGCCCCACAACGTGTCGTTGGCGAAGCTCGTCACCTTGCGCAAAAAATCGACGGTGTCGCTGGCCGGAAGTGGCGCTTCCGCCAGCACGGAGCACCACGCCTCGGTGGTGAAGGCCGGATCGTCGCGATTCGCAGGGTCGACACCTGTGACCAACGTCCACGGCAAGCGCGCGCCAGCACCCTGACCGAGCCGCTCGGCCTCGGGATGCGCCGACACGAACTTCTGATAGCGGCTCTCGGATCCCGGGTAATACGCGAGCCGCGGCGCCAGCGAGCCGAGGACCTGGCGCAGCCGCGCCAAGAACGCCTCACGCTGCGGCCAACCGGCGTGGGTGACCAACACCTTCGCCGCGTTGCAATTGTGCGAGGCGTTGTTGCCGAGCATGGTCGCGACGTTCTCGGCGTGGAACGTGAGCTCGGCCTCGCTCCACTCGCCGGGAACGAGAATCACCGGCGTCACGCAGCCGAGCTCGCTGGTGAAGCGCTTGGCCACGCGCGGCGTGCCCGCCTTCTTCGCCGCGTCCTGCTCGGCGCCTGGCTTGCCCCACACGATGAGGTCGTGGACCCGGTCCGAGCCGGTCATGTGGATCTCGTCCACGCCAGGATGATGCACCAGGAAGTCGCCCTCGTCGGCTTCGCCGTAAACGACGCGCAGATAGCCCTCGTCGATGAGCGGCTGGAAGCCTTTCTCGACGAACGGACCGGTGTAGTCGTTCACCGGATTCATCTTGAGCACGCACACCTGGTTCTCGACGAAGAGCTTGTAGAGCACGTCCATCGGACCGATGCTCGCGACGTTCCCTGCTCCCAGCACCAGCGCGACCTTGCCGGTGTCGGCGACGTCACCTTGCTGGTAAGTCCAGGCCATCCCGCCGATCACCTCGTCGCGCGCCACGCCCGGCTCCATCCAGATCTCGGCCGAGAGCTTGGGGAAGAGCATCGGATCGACCGCCTCGCGCGGGAACACCTTCGCGATCACCTGGCCATCGGGGCGCAACGCGAGCTGTTGAGCCTGAAGCCGAGGACGACCGTGCTTGCGGATCTCGTCGAGGACGAGCGCGAGCAGCCGCAGATTGCGAATCGTGGTCACCGGGCCGCCCAGCCAGTTCTCGGCGGCGGCTGGATCGCCATCGTCGAGACCCTTGGCCCGATTGGCGGCGGCGACGAGCCCGTCGCCGGTCTCGGCGGTGGCCTTGAGACAGCGCTTGAGCAGATCGATTCGAGCAGGCACACCCAGCCGAGCCCAACGCCCCTTGGCGTCCTGGAGCACGGAAACCGCTCGATGCAGCTCGTCCTTGGGCGTGGGCTTCATGGTCGCCATGGGTTCCCTCGTCGCGTCGTGTGCGCGGTGCGGGCTCGCGCTCGGCGGCGCGAGGCAGCCGTCGAGTGTAACCCGAGCACCTCTCGCCTCAGCGACCGACGCGATAGCGCAGATAGCCCGGCAGCAAGCGCGGATGTCTGAGCAACGCGCGAACCAGCGCGAGCTGGTCGAAGTAGACGGCACGCTCGATGCCGAGCCCGCCCTCGAGACGGAAGCGGTCGACGGCGGGTATCGACACCGTGTCGTGCCCGATTGGCAGCACCATCTGCCACTCGATGAACACGATCCGATCGTCCCCGCTCGAGCGCTCGACCACCCCGTGCAGCCCCCGCAGCCACGTGAAGAGCCGCCGGAAATCCGCGAGCGCAGCAGCGCGTCCCCGAATGGGCGAGCGATGGGGCTGCAGGAGCACGACGTCGGGATGGAGCAGCGCGACCAGCGCCTCGGGAGTGGGATTGCGCCACGCCTCCGCGAACGCGCGAGCAAAGACCGGGGGCGGTGACGGCGCGACGCTCGTCATCCCGGACTCAGTGGCGAGTGGACGCCGAGAAGAGGTTCAGCACCACCACGCCAGCCACGATGAGCGCGATGCCCAGCAAGGCTGGGCCATCGAGCTTCTGGCCGTAAGCCAGCCACGACACCAGCGCGATGAGCGCGATGCCCACGCCCGACCAGATGGCGTACGTCACCGCCACCGGGATCGTGCGCAGCGTGAGCGACAAGAAGTAGAACGCGGAGGCGTAGCCGGCGGCGACCACGAGCGAGGGTCCGAGTCGCGTGAAACCCGCGCTGGCCTTGAGCGCCGAAGTGCCGGCGACCTCGCTGACGATTGCGATCGCGAGGTAAATCCAGGGGCTCACGGCATTCCTCCGCGAACACCGTTCTCCTGCGCGGATCGCCGCCCGGGCACCGACCCCACCTCGAGTTTGAGGGCGGCGAGCGAGAGGTTGATGTCCGCCAGGAAAAACCCTAGTGCTGCGATCAATGCCAGCAACGAGCCGACGAACAGCGCAACGATGGCGAGGGCCAGCTCGAGGTGCGCAACAGCGCTCACGAAGAGCGTGATGACCAGCGTCGCAGCGAAGAGCACGCTCGCCGCCGCGCACGCGATGCTCGCGCGCACGATCCCCGCGCGACGCATGAGTATCCGAAGTTGGCGGGCCACGCTGTCGCGCTGTGCTCCCTCGACGGTGCGCAGCTCGACGGTGAGCAGCCGGGCGCGGTCGATGACCCGCCCGAAACGGTTGGTCATCGACAGCAAGAGTAGCCCGACGCCCGACACCAGGATCACGGGTCCGACGGCGAACTGGAGAATCGGGACGAGCTGCTCGAGCGTCATGCGCCGAGGCTATCCCCGCCTGCGAGCGAGCGGAATCACACGGGTCGCTGGGCCTCGCACTGCCAGCAGCGCACGAAGGTGGCCTCGACCTGCTCGCCGCAGCGCGGGCAGGTCCACGGCGGCCCCAGGGGATCGGGCGCCTCGCTCACCACGGCGAGCAAGAGCCGAGCACGTGCCGCGTCCGCATCGCTCTCGACCCAGAGCTCGGGCCAGGTCTCGGTCCACGGGAGCTCGCCCAGCGCGGCGATCTTGAACTCGTTGCGGACCGCGCTCGCGATGCCGTACGCCGCGAGGTGATCCTGCGCGAGCTTGACCTCCGCGAGAGTCTGGGCGCTCAGGACTCGAATCACGCGTGCCGATCTAAC
>CAYUSL010000572.1:0-4037 GCA_964447125.1 uncultured bacterium
ATCACCATTGAGCTTTGTTGAGCGCCAACCTCCTTCACTGCGTCGCGACGTTCGCTCCCCCCGCGTCCGAACGGGCGCAGCAAATCTCGAGCGCGATGCTCATCAAGGGTGGGTGGCACCGAAAATAGGGGTGGGTGGCACCGAAAGTAGCGAAAATAGCTAGCAGCGCCCGCTGAGCAGCCGATGACCACTCTCAAGAAAGCGCTGTTCACGCTACTCGCGGCCTCGGCAGCGTTGATGACGATCCACGTCGTGGGCACTCGGCTGATGCTCCGCTACGCGCGCGGTCCTGCGCCCGCCCCCGAGTACCGGTTAATCGGCTCCGCCTGCCATGCGCTCTACGGCTACCCTCGCGCGATCACGTCCTGCTTCCGTCGGGGAGTTCACACCGAAGAGGAGTTGTTCGTCGATGAGTTCGGTTTCCTCTGGTACGACGAAGCCGAGCCCATCGAGATACCGCGCCCCACCGACCTGGTTCGCGTCGCGCAGCTCGGCGGCAGCACCAGCGCTGGCGCCTACTACCTCCATTTGAAGCGCGCACTGATCGAGGCGAACGCAGCGCGCGAGCCCACCCGCGCGAGCACGCGCTTCCAGGTGCTTCCGGGCGCGCTTTACGGCTACACCTCGCGCGACGAGCTCGCCCGCTATCGCAACGACGTGGTGCGCGCCGATCCCTCGGTGCTGGTGATCTACTCGGGCTGGAACGATCTCCCCTCGCTCTTCGACGCCGACGAGAACGGTGCGATCGCCTCGTTCCTCCAAAGCGGCGACGAGCCTCGCCTGACCGCTCTCGGCCCCTGGTTCGCCAACCACCTCGACTACTTCCGCGCGCACCGCGCGGAATGGCTGGCACGCAACGGCAGTGACGCGGCAACCAGCGCCAACGCCGCGGCCGCCACACCCGCTGGCGATCCCAGCCCGCTCTTGGACTCCATCCAGCACCTCGCCAACGATCTGCTCGAGCACGATCGGCTGTTGCGCGGCATTCGAGTCGTCACGCAACGCGATCGCTACGTGCTCACGCCCGACGACCAGTCGATCGGAGGCCCATCTCCGTTCGACGAGACGTTCGTCCCCAAAGAGCTCGTCTCCAATCTCGCGGCGATCATCGACGATGCCGTGAGTCGCGGCATCCGCGTGTTCTTGGAGATACCCGCGGAAGGCTTCGGCTGCTCTGCGTCGGCGATCACCGTCCGCTCACCCAGCGGGCTCGTGATGACCATCAACGACCGGCACGCGTTCATGACGCGCACGTTTCCGCACCTGCTGCGGCAGTTGGCGCGCGAGCACGGCGCTACGATCGTGGACCATCCCCGGGTCTTCGGTGCCTTGCCACGCGCCCAGCAATGCGTGCTCTTCCAGTCGGATCCGGATGCACTCGATGCAGCGAATCGCGCGCGCGGCGACGAGATGCACTTGAACACCCGCGGCTGGGACCTTCGCGCGCGAAACACCGCCGAGGCGATCCTGCACTGAGCGCAGCCAGAGCTCAGGTGAGCCGCCAAGAGCCCGATGAACCGCTACCCGCCCACCGGCACCACCACCTCGCGGTGCTCGTAGCTCATCGTCGTGCCGTCGTCCTTCACGCGGACCACGCGCACCACGTTGTCGTCGTCCCAGGTGGCGTCGGTGATGTAGACGTCGTACTGGCCGACGGGATCGCTGTGCTGAAACGAGAAATGGTAGTGGCCGGCGAAGTTCGCGTACACGCGATCGCCGCGCAGCGCGGTTTCACCTTCCACACGGGCCAGCTCGGTCGAGTCGAAGGCGCCCAGCGACTGCAAGTGCATCGGGTGATGGCTCAGCATCACGATGTTCTCCAGCCGCTCCGAAGGTGCCGCGCGCATCGCGTCCACGAACCACGGCCAGGTGCCACCCTCGAAGTCGTGGAGCTCGGCTTGCTCGCCGAGGATCACGTCCATCAGCCGCGAGACCCAATCCATCGCGACGAACGACACGCCCTTGTGCTGGAACGCGAAGTTCACGAAGTAGCTGAGCTTCCCGAACTCGGGATTCCACACCGGTGTCGGCGCCATGCTGAATCCCGTGAGCTGGCTCGCGAGCAGCTCGTAGTGCGAGGCCCACTCGGCCGCCACCTCGGCTTCGTCGCCGTTGTGGATCTCGTTGTCCCCGATCACGGGCACGTACGGCATCTCCAGCTCGTCCAGCATCCCCCGTGTACGCGTAACCTCGCCGGTACCCCACGCGATGTCGCCGAGCAGCAGCACCAGCTCGATCTTCTCGGCCTCGCGGTTTGCGTTGATCCAGTGGATGGCGTCGCGCAGGCGCGCGTCGTGATCGGCGGAGCCAGCGATGTGCGGATCGGCGATGACCACGAACGAATAGAGCCACTCCGCGGGAACGCACGCGCCGAGTGGCGTCACGAGCAAGGCTGCAAGAGCCACGCTGAAGGGCCGAAGGCGAGTTGCACACATGCTCCGACGATAGCAGCCTCGGGCCGTGCGCCGCCTCCGCCACCCGGCGCCGCTCGCCGCTACCGGCGCCGTCATCGGTGGCACTCGCTGGATCCTCACCTGGGGTGGGCGAGAGAGATCGGCGCTTCGCAGGCGGCCATGGGGCGCTGGCACCGGACCCGCGAACACCGGCGATGGACCGCAGAGCCCCGGGTCGAATGGCTCCGCACGAGGCTTCTCGAGCTCGTCGTGGGATGATCTCGGCGCGGCCACCGTGCCGAGCGCCGCGTCGCTCGCACGGAGACCGATCACAGCCAGACGCTGAACCCGCCGAATTGCCCCGAACGGCCAAAGGCAAGACCCGCCGGCTTACTGCCGCGCTTTCAGCGAGCCCACCGTGAGCCTTCCTGCCGTCGCCCAGCGCGTGGAAACCGGTGTGAGCTGGCTCCTCGCGCCGCGCCGGATCGGGATCACCCTGATCGTGCTGCTCGCGATCAAGCTCGCGGTCTTCGCGCGTTTCCTCACCCACGCGCCGGCGATCGCCGGCGACGAAACCGGCACGATCGCTGCCGTCGCCGAGTTGCACGAGCGCGGCGACGTGCTCTTCGTGCTGCACGTGAAGCATCACCACCCGCTCCCCTACCTGATCATGCAAGCCTTCGTTCCGCCCTCGCTGATCCGCGAGTGGCAGGCGACGAGCTCCCCGGGCGAGGGCGAGCGAGTCCCGGCTTCATCCCCGATCCTCGAACGCCTCAGGCTGGTGGCGCTCGGCGAGTGGGCGATCGCCGCGATCGTGATGTGGCTGATCGCGCGACAGGTGATGGCACGTCCATCTGTGGCGATGGCCGTGTTCCTGGCCATGCCGATGATCATCGTCACGCAAGCGCGACCGTACGCGCTGCATCTGCTTCTCGGGCTGGTCACGATCTACACGAGCGCCGCCGTGCTGCACGGCCCGAAGTCGCTGCTCTGGCTTGCCGTGCCCGCGAGCTTCGCGTCGCTGGTGCTGGCCCTTCACACGTTCATCTTCGACTACCTCTACCTCCCCGTATTCAGCGTCGCCGCGGTGCTCGCCCGGCGACGCTCGCCTGCGCGCGGCGCGCTGCTCGCCGGAAGTGTGGTCGCGGCGTTCGCCGTATCCCTGCCCTACCTGATGCTCTGGCTCCACACCAATCTCGGCACGGGCGATCAACCCCATCCGCTGATCGCACTCAACGACCTGATCACGCTCATCGGCTTCACGCTCGTCGCCGCCGCGGCCGCGGGCATCGCGCGCCGCCTCCGTCGCGACCGAGTGCTCGCGGCGCGCACCGCATTCGCGACCCTGAGCGTGCTGCTCGGGTTCAAGGCCATCGTTTACTGGGGCATACCGTTCGCCGCGATCGCAGCCGTGGCGTGGCTCGGTGGGACGACCCCTCTGTGGTGGTTGATCCTCGCCGCCCTCGGTGTTCCTCAGGTGCTCAACCCCGAACCCTGCTTCGATCACCACGTGATCGCGAGCGACCTGTTGCTGGCTGTGCCGCTGGGCTTCGTTCTGCAGCACCCGCGGCGCGGCTGGCTCGGCACGCTGGCAGCGCTCGTGGTGGTGTGCTTCCTCGTGATGGCCACACTCGGCGGCTGATC
>CAYUSL010000573.1:0-4032 GCA_964447125.1 uncultured bacterium
AGATCGACGGTGCGCGTGGAGACCGGGACGCAGGTCTCTCGTCACGGTGCGTGATCGGGGCTTTTCACGCCCCCCGCCCGTCGCGGCCAAGCCGCGCCGGGGCCCACCCCCAAGTCGACTCGGCTCACGCTCGTCGGCGCGCCGCTGGCGCGCGGTGAGATGGCCCGCGAGCGTTGAGACCGAGCGGCATATTGATTCCCGCGGTGGGCATTCGTGGGCTTTTCAAGCCCCCCGCCCGTCGGCGTGCCGTTCGTGGCGCTGCGAACGGGCTCATCTTTCGAAGCGCTCATTTCAGCGCTAGCCGCAGAGAAAGATGGGGCGCCGGAACGACCCCCTGGCCGATCCGACGCCCCGACTCCCCGGGCTGCTGGCACGGTAGCGATCCCGGAAAGCTTGCTACCGAAAGAAGAGTGAGCGGCTCGCTGCCGCAGGAGTTCACGCGTTGGGCGCGATCTCCGCCGCGATCCACGGGAACACCGAGGTGTCGATCGCGATGAGCCGGAAGCTCTCGCGACCTTCGCCACCCCCCAGCGAACCGGCTGCGACGCCAAACACCGACTGACCGCCGCCGAGTGCCACGCCGAACGTGGCGACGGGCGTCACGGTTCCCGCCGCAGCGACAGCCAACGCGTAGGATCCTGCGGGCAGCGCGACCCCCGCCTCGTCCGAAGCGGCGCCGAACTCGAGTCCCGAGAGCGGTGCAACTGCGCTGAACCCACCGTCGGCCACCAAACCCACGTCCACAGCGGGTGCGTTCGGCGACGCGTGAACCACGCGCACCAAGGCCCCCGGGCCTGGAACGTCGAATCCGTCACGCTCAAACAGGATCTGGAAGGCTCCCTCACCTGCGGCGGGCGCAAGGAAACCGGTGGCGATTGCGAGATAGCGCTCACCCGCCGCGAGCTCGGGCGTGGGCACGGTAGCGACGGGCGCGTCGCCCGCGTCGAGCCCGCCGGCCGCGTAGACGTCGATCGGATAGCTACCGGGCGGCACCTGGATTGCGCCGCTCAGCTCGCCGAAGGCCAGACCGCTCGCGAGCGGTGCACCACCTGCACCCAGATCCACTGGCGGCGCATCCGGTCCCGCGTGCAGCGCGAAGACCGCGGGATTCTGGCGAACCACCGCCGCGGAGGCGCCGCTCGGGATCGCCACCAGCACGAAGCCGGCAGCATCACGCGGCAGCTCGGACAGAAGACCCGTCGCCACCACGAAGTACTCGACGCCCGAGCCGAGGGCCGGCATCGTGAACGCCGTCACGCGCGCGCCACCCGCCTCCTCGGGAAGCCGGATGCCGATCTGCAACGGCGTTCCCGCAGGCAACGCCACGCCCGCAGCACCAGTGTCTTCGAAGCGACCCAGGGACGCGATTTCCGGCGTGCCGTCGTCACCGACGTCCACAGCCACCGCAGGCGCATCCGCACCCGCGTGAACGATGCGCACCCGCGCCTGGCCGGCGGCCTGAGCGCCGAACTCTTCGGCGAGCGCGAGGACGCGGAAGCGGTCGGCGTTGGCGGATGAGCCGAGCAAGCCGGCCGCAACCGCCGTCACCACGGCGCCATCGCCGAGGGTGAGCGTTCCCGTCGAGTAGGCCGGCGCGCTCGTCGCTGCCGCGCCCGCGGCGCGCAGATCGATGACGTAGTCACCTGCGGGAACCGTGGCGTATTGGGTCACCTGCCCGTAGCCCGCGTTCGCGAAGAGCGGCGTGTCCACGCCGCGCGCGTACACATCCACCGCCGGCGCGTCGGGTGACGCGTGCACCACGCGGATCTTCGCCGTCGGCGCTGGCGCCGGCGGCTTGTCGTTGTCGTCGTCGCCGCAGCCGAGCGGCGCGGAGGCCAGCGCGAGCACGAGCGCCAACGGCATCCAGTTTCGCCAGGTCTTCATCGTTCCCCCCTTCATCGCCCCCGCGCTCGGCGCGGCCAGGGCATCGGTGGTGATGCTGATTCGATCGATGGGCGCAAGGTAAGAAACTGATCCGAAGTTGTCAAGTAACTGTATATATTTTGTTCGAATCGAATCGGCCGCACACGGGGCCTGGCCACACCTTGCGTTCGAGCTGCCGATCGGCCTACGGTTAGTTGAGGCTCACCACTATCGATCGAGCCCGATTGCCGACGCGCCGATCGCACTGCGCGGCGCTGAGGAGGACATCGTGAACGCGAGCCCCGCCAAGCACCGCCGTCCGCGTGCGCGTTTCACCCTGCTGATCGCATTCGGCCTCGCGCTCATGGGCGCCGAGCCGTGCCAGCCACCGACGCCACCGCCGCCGGTGCACCTCGACGCCGCCGACGTCTACATCAACCTCGGCGACTCGGTAGCCGCCGGCTACAACGCAAATCCGCGAGATCGGCTCTCGTACAAGAAGCTCTTGCTCGGCAACGACAACGCCACGTGGCCGACGTGGGCAGGGCGCGATCTCTCCACGCGTTTCCCCGGCATCCGCTTCTACGATTACGCGCAGAGCGGCGCGACCTCGAAGAACGTCCTTCAGTCGCAAGTGCCGAGCGCCAAGAACGTGAGCGCGTCGGTGGGCGTGCTCATCGTCGTGCACGTGGGCGGCAACGATCTCAACGACGACTTCGGCGCTGCGCTCCTCGACCAAGGTCGCACGCTCAAGGCGAACCTGGTGCAGATCGCCACCCAGCTCCGCAACAACTCGCGCTGGGCGGGCCTACCGGTGCAAGTCGTGATCGCGAACTTCTACGAGCCCACCGACGACGTCGGCACCATCTTCGGTTCCGGCTACGAGAATCAGGTGGACGATTCCGGCACCTGCAACCTCGTCAAGAATCCCGTCGCGGGTGCTTTCCGCGGCACCTATTACGCGTTCATCGAGAACGCTCGCGCCGCGGCCGACGAGACCGGCTCCACGTTCGTGGACGTGCACGACCACTACTTGGGCCACGCCTTCTGGCACCTACACCCCGAGAAGCCGTTCTACGACGCCGCCGATCCCACACTGTGGTTCGCGATGGATTGCACCCACGCCGTGAATCGCGGCCACCACGAGCTGCGCCGCCTGTTCTGGCAGGCCGTGACGGACGAGTGGTTCCCGGGGTGAGCTGTTGCATCACCGTGAGGCCACCGTGCGATCGATCGCCCACAGCGCGCCCGCCGTGAGATCGACGCCGGCTTCCGACGACGTCAGGCGCCTCGGGACTTGTCGCGCTCCGCGAGCAGCGCGCGCAACGTGGGAAGCGCCATGCGATCCTTCTCCCGGTTCGCGGCCGCCTTCGAACGGATCACATCCTCGAGAGACGCGACCGGCACCTGCAGACCGTCGAGGTCGTAAACGCAGGCGTGACTCGCGAGATCGTCGAACCCCGCGGTTCCTGCTGGCGCGAAGCTCAAGTCGAGATCGCCGAAGCGCGTCGTCAGGTTCAACAGCCCAACCTGCGCGAGAAACACACGGTCGCACGCGAATGGCAGCCCCTCCGGAACACCCGTGGTGCGAATGCGCGCGCCCATCCGGCGCAGCGCTGCTGCCAACGCGTCTAGATTCGGCGCGTCGCGCGCTGGGCAGATGTCGGCGTCGCCCGTTCGCAGCGGCGAGCCGTGCAACGTCGCGGCGAGGCCCCGATCAGCACGTAGCGCACACCGTGCTCAGCAAAGGTCTTCAGCATCTCCTCGGGCTGGAAACGCGGCACTCACCCTCGGCGCGTGACGAGGCGCGCACGGCGCGCACGTTCCTCGAACGCGAGCATGTCCAACAGGTAGCGAAGCCGCTCGAGCGGCGTCCACGAGAGTCGCTCGACGATCTGATCCAGGTCGGAATCGGGCTCGCCGGGCGGCACGCCGCCGTGCTCACGCGCCGGCGGTGCGTCGTGCCGCTCTCGTTCTACAGTCGTCGACTCGCCGGTCATGGCGCGTCCGTCTCCGACGATGGGGACTTCGCCGCTTCCCAGAAGCGCACCATGGCCAGCATCCGTTCGAGCCGCTCGCTCGGCGTGCGCCGCAGGTTCTCGTCGATGAGGGTCACGTCGATCCCCGAATCGATGAGCTCGAGGATCCGCACGTCCCACGGCTTGTCGT
>CAYUSL010000574.1:0-4031 GCA_964447125.1 uncultured bacterium
TCCCGCACCACGGCCACGAAGCGTGGATTCTCACGGGCGTGCGCCACGAATGCGCTCACCAGTTTCTTCACGTCGGGCCACGGGATCGGCTCCACGGTCGCCGAGATCTCCGCCACCGAGGCTTCCAGCACGTGCGCCAGCGCGTTGCTCTGGATCTTCGCCAGCAGCGCACGCCCCTCTTTGCTCTTGAGCCGCGTGCGCAGCGCGTCCCGTAGCTCGTCCGTCGCCGCATGTCCCAGCTCCGCCGCGGCCACGCGAATCTGCTGCTCGATGTCGACGCCCAGCCCACCCAGCACGGCGCGACCGGCCTCCACGAACTGACCGGCGCGCTTCTCCACCGTCGCGCGCAGCATGCCGCCCAGGCCGACTGAGCCCTTACCTCGCCCGCCCGAGACGAAATCGGCGGTCGCGCCACCGAAGACCGGCAATCGTCGCGCGAGCTTGAGCAGCAGCTCTTCGAGCACTGGCCCCAGCAGCAGCGCCAGCAGCCGTGGATCCACGGCGTCGTCCGCCCAGCGCGTGCGCGGCCCAGGGTGCTGCGCCAGGATTCGCTCCAGCGCCGCGCGCGCATCGGCAGAGACGAGATCGCCCGCCTTCACACGCGACTTCTTGGCGCGGGCCAGGTGGCGCTTCCACGCCGGCTGCGCGTGCTCCGCGATCAGCCGCGACGCGTTCTCCTCGGTGAGCGCGAGCGCGATCCAGCCCGAAAGCCGGTCGACGTCGACGAAGACTTTGACCGGCTGGTCGAGCACGAAGTCCACCAGCAGCGTGAGCCCGGCGGTGCGCGCGGCGCTGTTCGTGGCGGTGAGCTTCGCGACCACCGCGGCGGGCGCCGGTGCTGCGCTCGTACCGCGCGTCTCGCGCGGCGCGGGCTTCGATGTCCGTGGGTGCCCCTTCTTCGCTGCGGCCATGCTCGTGCTCCTCGATCGCCGTTCCTCGGCAGTGCGCCGATGATCGTCGTTCGGGCGCGCGCACTGCAAGGCCGGCGTCGCTCGATCGTTCCGTGACACGGCTGTACGGCACCTGCCGAAAACCTGCCCCGAGCGTCCGACCTCGGTCGCGAAGCCTGCAGAGTTTCGCTCTCTCGATCGTTCGCTTTTTTCGTAGTGACGGCACGCTTGCATTGATAGAGTCGCGCCCGGAGCCGCGAAGCCGGAAAGGAGCCGGCGAACGCTCCAGGGGGGATTCATGTCGAGTAAGCGGAGCTGGCTCGCGCTCGTCGTGGTTTTCGTGGCCGTGGCTGCTGCCGCGGCAGCAGACGATTCGTCGGAAACCGAAACGGTGGTGGTCACGGGCTCGCGAATTCCCGCGGACCCGCTATCCGCGCCACAACCCGTCATCCAGCTCGATCAGACGGTGGTCGAGAACTCGGGTGTCACGTCCACGATCGACCTCTTGCAACGCTTGCCGCTCGCCGGAGGCGGTCTCAACTCGAAATTCAACAACTCGGGAAACTTCGGAAACCCGCCCGACGGCGGCGGAGTAGGAGCGGGCGCTGCGGAAATCGACCTGCGCTACCTGAGCTCGCGCCGCGTGCTGGTGCTGGTCGACGGATTGCGCTGGGTGCCTGGCTCGTCGGCCTCGGGCGTGCCCGGCGCCGTCGACGTGAACACCATTCCCACCTCGATGATCGAACGCATCGAGGTCTTGCAGGAAGGCGCGTCGCCGATCTACGGCTCTGATGCCATCGCCGGTGTCGTGAACATCATCACCAAGCCCAGCCAGGAAGGTTTGCAAGCCTCCTTCCAGTGGGGTGAGTACGGCCAGGGCGACGGTGCCCTGACCCAGTTCGACGCCTCGTGGGGCGCGAGCCTGAAGAACACCACCATCGTGGCCGGCGGCGACTACTTCGATCAGGACGGGGTGCTCGCCTCCGATCGCCACATCTCTCGTTTTCCGGTGCCCTACTCGCAATCGTGCCTGGACGGCGATTGCAGCTCGGGCACGTTGCTCGGCCGCTACATCATCCACGATCCCAACACCAATCAGGATCTGGACATGACGTTGCGCCATCCCTTCGCGGCCGGGACGCTGCCCACCTACGACCCCACCAATCCCACGGGGGCGGGATCCGATTTCAAAGATTTCGAAGACCTCGATCGTTTCAACTATCAGCCTTTCAATTTCGTGATTTCGCCCTCCGAACGCGAGAACCTGTTCGCGCGCGTGAAGCACGACTTCACCGACGACATCTACTTGCGAGTGCTCGCCGCCTACACCGGCCGTCGCTCGCAGAATCAGGCGGCGCCGCTGCCGCTCTTCGTCGGCCCCGATGCCGGCAACGGCAACCTGCTGGACACCGTCTCGATCGACGCCACCAATCCTTACAACCCGTTCGGCTTCACGCTGGGACCGGGAACGTACGCGTTCATCGGCCGCCGGCTCATCGAGAACGGTCCGCGGCATTACGAGCAGACCGTCAACACGATCGACGTTTCGGGAACGCTGGGCGGAGATTTCTCACTCGCCTCGAAGGCGTGGAGCTGGGATCTCGACGCGGTGTGGGCCCGCAATCACGCCGATCAGCGCTTCACGGGCAACGTGAACGCCGCCAACGTCGCGCGCGCTCTCGGGCCGCTCGCCGACTGCACAGGCGATTGCGTGCCGCTCAATCTCTTCGGCGGCGAGGGCTCGATCACGCCCGAGATGCTCGACTACATCGCGTTCACCCAGCACGACGTGTCCGAGCAGGAGCTGCACGACTATTCCGCCAACCTCACCGGCCAGCTCTTCGACCTTCCCGCCGGAGCCGTGGGGCTGGCGGCAGGGTACGAGCGTCGCGAGAACTCCGGCTTTTTCGAGCCCGATCCGATCGTGGCCGCGGGCCTCTCCGCCGACATCCCCGCACAGCCCACCAAGGGCTCGATCGACGTCGACGAGCTCTACGGCGAGATCAAGCTGCCGATCCTTTCGGACCAGCTCTTCCTCCACAAGCTCGACGTCAACGTCGCGGGGCGCTGGTTCGACTATTCCACGTTCGGCTGGGACTCGACCTACAAGGTGGGCGTGATGCTGCGCCCCGTTCACGACGTGTTGCTGCGCGGCTCGTGGGGCGAGGGCTTCCGCGCGCCGACGATCGGCGAGGCGTTCGGCACTGCGTCACGCTTCGATCAGGAGGTCGGCGACCCGTGCTCGGACATGCTCGGGCTGGCCGGAGGCACGCCGGCATCGGCGGAAGTGCAGGCGAACTGCATCGCGCAAGGCGTGCCCGCCAACGGTAGCTACACGCAGCTCAATCCCCAGCTTCCAGTCTTCACCCGCGGCAATCCCAATCTGAAGCCGGAGACCAGCGAGGCCTGGACGTACGGCATCGTGTGGGAGCCGTCGGCCCTCAAGGACGCGAGTTGGTCGAGCGGCGGCTCGATTGAGCTGGTCTACACCGATCTGACGCTCGACGGCGCGATCCAAGCACAGAACGCCGCCACCTTGCTGCAACGCTGTGCGGAGACCGGTGACGCGCTGGCGTGCTCGGCAATCTCACGCACCAGCTCCGGCGCGGTGTCGAAGATCGACAACCCGCTCACCAACATCGGCGGGGTCGACACGCAGGCCATCGATCTGAACCTGCTCTACGGCACTCCCGCCTGGTCGTGGGGGTCGCTCGCCGCGCGTTGGTACACGTCGTTCCTGCTTCAGTTCGACGAGCGCGTGCCGACCGAATCGGGCTTCACCAAGATCTCGCGCGAGGGCACCGAGCGCGGCAGCCCTGACCAGGCCTACCCGCGCACCAAATCGAACCTGATGGTCGATTGGGGCTTGGACGCGTTCGGCGCGACGGTCGGGCTGCGCTACATCTCGAGCGTTCGCGAGTCGACGGCCGACAACCACAACATGGACCAGACCTGGTACCTGGACAGCCAGCTTCGCTACAAGCTGCCGGTCCTCGAAGAGCGCACGCAGCTCGCGTTCGGCGTCAACAACCTCACCAGTGAGGATCCGCCGGGTTGCATCAGTTGCGGTCTCAACAACTTCGACCCCAACACCTACGACCCACCGGGGCGTTTCTTCTACCTGCGCGTCGACTACAAGGA
>CAYUSL010000575.1:0-4021 GCA_964447125.1 uncultured bacterium
TGGGCGCGGATCAGCCGCTCTGGAAGCGTTGGCGGATGTCCTCGATGCGGCGGCGATTGACGCCTAGATCGCCGTAGCCGACGCGAGAGGCAGAGCGGACGTGGATCGTCTTGCCGTCGGAATCGAATTGGAGCTCGAGGTCGTCGACGAAGCGCCACACGGCGCTCGTGAATTCCACGTACAGGTAGTCGTCGCGCTGCTCGATGATCTGGGTGCGCGGCAATGCGTGGATCAGGTCCACGAGCTTGGTCATCGCGGAAGCGCGATCGCCCGCGTACGTGAGCGGCTCGATCTTGTGCAGGTCGTCGGTGGCCCGATCGCTGACGCAATTCGGGCTCGACGGACACGCAGCGAGGAGCCCGTTCGTGATGCCGAGATTGCTCGGGCGAGTGCCCGGGCAACCGGCGAGGGCGAACGCCAGCATCGCGAGCACGAGCGGCCGGGTGACTCTCACGGGACCTCCTCGGCGTGGTGCTTTCGGATCTCTCGCGAAACCGTCAGCTCCCCACGCGGATGCAGAGCTTGCCGAAGAGCTGGCTCTTGGCCAGCGCCTCGAAGGCCGCCGGCGCTTCGTCGAAAGTGAACACGCGATCCACCACCGGCTCGAGCCGATGCAGCGCGATGGCGCGATTCATGCCTTCGAACGATTCGCGGTGACCGACCAGGATGCCTTGCACGCGCACCGCCTGCATGAAGATCGGGTTGATGTTGAGGTCCTTCTGGTTTCCGGCGAGGACGCCGATCAAGCTGATCTGACCGCCGATGCGGATCGCCTTGAGCGATTGGGCGAGCGTTCCCGAGCCGCCCACTTCCACGATGTGATCCACGCCGACGCCGCCCGTGAGCTCGCGCGCAGCACGCCCCCATTCCGGCTGGGTCACGTAGTTGATCGTCTCGTCGGCGCCCAACCGCCGAACGCGCTCGAGCTTGTCGTCGCTGCTCGAGGTGGCGATCACCCGGCAGCCCAAGAGCTTCGCGAGCTGGAGCGCGAAGATCGACACGCCGCCCGTTCCTTGCACCAGCACCGTGTCGCCGGCGCGCACCGGTGTGTAAGCGGTCAGCGCGTTCCAGGCCGTGAGCGCCGCACACGGCAGCGTCGCAGCGGCTTCGTCGCTCAGGTGCGCGGGCACGTGAACCACGCCTTCTTCCGCGAGTACCATCTCTTCCGCGAGGGTGCCGTCGAAGGGGCCGCCGAGCGTCGAGCGCAGCTTCTCGTGGCTCGGATCGCCCGAGAGCCAGCGCTGCGCGAAGATCGGGCTCACACGATCGCCAACGCGCACCCGGGTGACGCCCTCGCCGATTTCCTCGACCACACCGACTCCATCGGAGCACGGGATGAGGGGCAGCTTCTGCTTGGGGTTGTAGGCGCCGCGCACCATCAGCGAGTCGCGGAAATTGAGCGACACCGCCTTCATGCGAAGCCGGATCCGTCCTGGGCGAAGCGCCGGCACTACGCGTTCGGCGCGCACCAGATGATCGAGCCCGAAGGCGTCGCGGATCTCCCATGCGTTCATCACGTGTCTCCGCCGCGCCACCGCGGTGGCGCGGTCATTCGGGAAGCGTCACGCGTCCGAACGACGCTTCCGCTTCGCTGAGCTGCGCCTCGATTCGCGCTAGCTGCTCGGCGAGCTCGGTTCGCGACGTGGGATGGAGGCGGGCCAGGAAGCGCTCCAGCGCGCGCCGGTTGTAGGCGAGGCCGAGCGGGCTGCCCTTCTGGGTGTTGAGCTCGATCGAGTCGCCGAGCACCGCGATCGCATCGCCGAGCTTGCTGGCGGCCGCGAGCACCTCCGCGAGCGCGGCCGAGCTGCGGGCCAGGCCGATCACGTCACCGACCTCGCTCTGCACCTCGACGGCGCGGGTCAGGTGCTCGGCTGCGGAGTCGCTCTCGCCGCGATGGAGCTCGAGGCGTCCCATGGTCTCCCACACCCGCGCGACCTCGCGCGTGGCGCCGAGCTCGCGGTAGCGGCGCTCGGCGTCGCGGGCGTGCCGGAGGCCCATCTCGATGGCGTCGTCGGCGCGCCCTGGTCGCGGCCGCACGTGGAGCGGCAGCCGAGCGATCAGGTGATCGGTCTCGGCGAGCTCGATGCGCGCTTCTTCGTCGTCGGCAGCGAGCCGCGCGAACACCTTGCGCGATTCCTCGAGGAGATGGTTGGCCCGCACCGGATCGCCGATCCGCACCCACACCGCTGCCTGATCGTTGAAGAGCCGAGCGGCGGCGCGGGCGTCACCGGCGGCAGCCAGCTCGCGGCTCGCTTCCGTGAGCTCGGCGAGGGCGCGCTCCAGCGACGCGGCGTCGCCGAGGTCGTAGCAGACGCCGGCGATGAGCGCCCGCACGCCCGCGCCGAGATGGACGGGATCGTCCGCCTGCACCATCGATCGGGCCTCTTCGAGGGCGCGCAACGCTTCTGCGAGCGTGAAGTCCGAGCCGGGACCTGCCGCTTCCCACTGCAATCGGCCGAGCCGCGACAGGATCTCGACGCGTAGCCGCCGCCGGCGGGTCGTGAGCGGTAGCTTGCCGAGGACCCCGAGCGCCGCGCGCCCGTAGTCGATCGCCAGGCGGTTCGACCCACGTCCGGCGGCATCTTCGGCAGCGATCAAGTAACGCTCGATGGCAGCGTCGTGCTGGCCCGCTTCGGCGAGATGGCGTGCGGCGCGTGCGTCCGCGAGCGACGCCCTGAGCGTTCTCTTCGGTTGACCCACGAAGTCACTCAGTGCGTCGTCGTCGGCGACGATGTCGGCGGCGGTGGGGGGCGCGGCTTCGACGGGCACCAGTGCGCCCGTGAGCGGCATGGGCGTGGCGTCAGCCCGGACGGACGGTGCGACCGCTCCTGCGCCGGACGCAGCCAGGGGCACGGGCGGTCGAGCGCGTCGATCCGCAGCGGGCACGTCGGCCTGCGCGCCGCTGGCTCCCGGACCCGTTTCGGCGGGAGTCGGCCCGGACACACCACGACGCACGGCGAAGGTGGGCGGAGGGATCACGCGCAGCTTGCGACCCGCGATCGCCTCTTCGCTGGTGGCATCGACCAACTCGGCGAGACGCCGATGCCACGCGGCGGCGAGCGACGGCAGCACGCTGACGCGCAGTTGGTCGACCCAGGCCCGCGGCCATCGAAAACGGCCATCGCCGCGATCCTCGATCGGCACGCCCGCATCGCGCGCCCGTTGCAGCAGCTCGAGCGTATCGACGGCCTCGATTCCCAACAGTGCGGACACCTGCTCGCTTCGGAACGTGGCACCGATGGTGGCGGCGGCGCGCAGCGCGCGCAGCACGTCGGTGGCGAGATCGGGAAGGGCGACGTCTTCGGGAGGCTCGGTCGAAGGAGCGAGCTCGAGGCGCACGATTCCCTCCGCGCCCTCGGCCTTCTCGACCGCGCCGAGCAACACGGCGGCGTCGCCCTCGGGCTCGCCCGCGAACGCCAGCACCAGCGGCACGCGCAGCCAGCCCCGGCGCAGCACCATGCGCTTCAGTGCGTCGAGCGTGGCGGCGTCGGCGAAGTCGACGGCCTCGAAGAGCAGCACCACCGTGCCTTTGGCCTCGCTGGCCAGCTCGCGGAAGGTGGAGAGGATCCAGTCGTCGAGGCGCGGCTCGCTGCGTTCGCCGAGCAGCACCGAACGCGGGCTCGCCCGAGTCACACGTCGCGGAGCTTCGTCGAGAACACCTTCCCAGCCGAGCCAGCGGGCCAGCTCGTCCCGAGCCTCGAGCAGCGGCCCGAGCGGCTGCTCGTGGAGGTCGCATCGCACCGCCACCACCACCAACGGGTAGTCCTCGGGCGGCACACCGACCTCGGTGCCGACGACTGCGGTGGTCTTGCCTTCGAGAGCCCGATTCCAGACGCGCTTCATGGCTCACCTCGCGATCGGCTCGCGCACCGGTTCGCACCCCGGAGATCTCCAGGCTAGCGCTCTTGGCGATCGAACCAAACCGCTCACGGAGCGCGGCGAAAAGGCGTGAAATCAGGGAACGCGCGCGTCTTGCCACGGTGCGTCATGGTTGCCTAGGTTGGCGGATCCGATCGAATCC
>CAYUSL010000576.1:0-4005 GCA_964447125.1 uncultured bacterium
GACTCGCCGCCTGAAACCCAACGCGGGCGTCGCCGCGAACGGTCCAAACTCCAGATCGCGGCAAAGCCGCGATGGGACCCACCCCCGAGGCGACTTGCTGCGATCGACGCCGGTACCGTGACCCGGGCGACCGAAGCGCCACACCCCTCAGCGGACCAGGCGCTGGGTGACGTGGGCGTGGACCTTGTCCATCGCGTAGTTCCCGGCGCCTTGGGCGAAGCGCGTGCGCCCCAGCTCGACACTCAGCTCGACGGGCAATCCCGACTTGCGCTCGAACCACACGCGACCGCTCACGTCCATCTCGTTACCGGAATTCGAGAAGGCACTGGTCAGCGCCCGCGGCGTTCCCTGCGAGGTGGTCTCCATATTGGCGGGGATCGTGCTGACGCCGGCGTGCTTCTCCACCGACTCCACGTGGAAGCGAATCGACTGCACCAGATCGATCGCCGAATCCCACGACTCGCCGGCCTTCACCGCGCGCGGCGGGAACGACATCTCGCCCAGCATCACGTCGACGAAACCGGGGTAAGGGTCGAACACGACGAGCTCCTCTTCGTGATCGGACCCCGCGAGCTTGCCGTTGCGATTGAAGTGCCGGACCACTTGCGCCTGGGTCATGAGCGGTCGCAGTCGCTCGACTTGGTCCTGGTAGTCCGCCACGCCGTCACCACTGACCTCGAGGTCGAAGACCGGGTCACGGAAGCGATCGACGACGACCACCTGATCCAGGCTGGTACTCTGGACGGTGCGCTCGATGCGGTAGCGCACCGAGCCCTTCGCCTCGACCACGGTCCCCTGGCGCTGAATCGCCTGACGGAGCTCGATCGTGCGCTCGAATGCGAACGCATCGCCGGGACGGAGCCGTAGCTCGAGATGTGTGGTGGTGGGCAGAAACAACCACACGACGACGGTGAGCGCCACGACGCCGGCAAGCATCAGCCAACCCGCCTGAGTGACACCGCGCTGAGCGTGCGCAGCCCGTTCGGCGGCCGAGGCCCGCACCGGCGCGCCGATCGGCGGGCTCACGATCTCCACGTCGGCGCCAGTGCGCGCCAACGCAGCCGCCACTTCGCGGGCGCGCTCTGCGTCGACACCGGTGACCACCGGGAACGGCAACCGCGCGAGCACGCGCCCCACCTCGTCTTCGGCGAGGCCAGCGAGCACGAGAATCTCGCGGACCGTGGCGAGCGCCGCATCGTCCGGCGGGAGCGCCTTCAAGAGCACGCGATACCGCGCCTGGGTCAACGATGCTCGGTCGATCATGAGGGGGTCGGAGTCGAGGGATCAGAACCAGCGGCGCAAGACGTTGACCACCACCGACAACACGATCGACACCAGGATCATCGACGTGAGCGGGAAGTAGAAGCGCGAGTGCTCGCCTTCGATCCGGATGTCCCCGGGCAACCGCCCGAACCACGACAGACCACCTGCGTACACCAACAATCCGACGAGCGCGACCACCACGCCCAGCCCGATCAGCAGCACCCCGGTGCTCTTGCCGTCCATCCGCTCCTACGGGGCGCGTGGTGGCGCGCTCCATCAATGGGGCGTGTCGCGCCCTTCTTCGTAATCGACCCGCGCTGCAGGCGAGCCCGTTCCCGCGTCGAGGATCGAAGGACCGCGGCCGCGAGGCTGGTAGTAGCGCTCCACGAGCGTGTCGGCCATGCGCTGTCGCGCGCCCGTGCGTACCAACGTCAGCACGAAGCCGCCGAAGCCGGCACCCGTGACGCGCGCACCGAGCACACCCGGCACCGATCGCGCGAGCGCCACCAACGCATCCACGTCGGGATGCGAGACCTCGAAGTCGTCACGCAGGCTCGCGTGCGATGCGTCGAGCAAGGCACCCATTCGTTCGACGTCACCTGCCCGCAGCGCCGCGACCGCATCGCGTACCCGCTGGCACTCGGTCACCACGTGGCGGAGCCGCCGGTCGAGCGGCGCGGGCACGAGGGACAGCGCTTCGTCGAGGCGAGACACGGGCACGTCACGCAGATCGCGCAGCTCCCAGCCAGCCGCGAGCAACGCGGCCAGCGCACGCGCAGTCTCGTCGCGGCGCTCGTTGTACTTGGAACCGGCGAGGGTTCGCGGCACGCGCGAGTCGGCAAGCACGAAGCTCACGCCCTCGAGCTCGAGCGGCACGCCCTCCGTGGCACCGGTGCGGCAATCGAGGAGCAACGCTTCGCCCTCACCCGCCGCCGCCACGGCCATCGGATCCATGAGCCCACACGCGACACCCACGGTGCGGTTCTCCACCGCCTGCGCGAGCCGGGCGATCTGCTCCGGATCCAAGCCCGCGCCGAGGAGCGCGTCGAGCGCGGTCGCGAGCGCCACGTCGAGCGAGGCTGAGCTGGAAAGCCCGCCCCCGAGCGGCACGTCGCCCGTGATCGTCGCGACCAGCCCCGGCATGCGCGAGCCACGCTCGATCAGCTCGCGCACCGTGCCTCGCACGTAGTCGGCCCAGTCGCCGGCGCGCTCGGGGCGATCGACCGAGAACGAAATCTCGCCCAATCGTGAGGAATACACGCGGCACTCGCGCCCGGGCGCCACACCGAACGTGACGTGCGTGCGGTTGGGGATCGCCATCGGCAGCACCCAGCCACCGCAATAGTCGACGTGCTCGCCGATCAGATTGACGCGGCCGGGCGCCGACGCGACCACCGCCGGCGGCGCACCGAAGTGCTCCTCGTGGATGAGGAACGCGCGGCGGGTGTGGGGATCGCGAAACTCGATCATGCGCTCGCTGCCCACCCGCCCTCCGCGCGCTGGCGCGACTCAGGTATCCGAGGGACTCCACCGCAGATGGAGCTGACGCGCCGCTTGCGCCTCGTTCACGCGCCGGACCGGCGTCGAATGCGGCGCCGAACGCACCGTCTCCGGATCGCTCTCCATCTCGCGACGCACCGCCTTCACGGCCTCCACGAAGCGGTCGAGCTCTTCGAGCGACTCGGTTTCCGTCGGCTCGATGAGAATCGCGCCCTTCACGTGGATGGGGAAATACATCGTGGGCGGGTGGAAGCCGTGATCCAGCAGGCGCTTGGCGAGGTCGAGGGTCGCGAGGTCGTTCGGGAAGCCCTTGTCGGTGGCCACGAACTCGTGGAACGACGGAGTCGCGAACGGGATGTGCAGGGTGTCGGCGAGGCGAGCCTTGACGTAGTTGGCGTTGAGCACCGCCTCTTCGCTCACTTCCTTGAGCCCCACCCCGCCCAGCGAACGGATGTACGTCCAGGCACGGATGTACATGCCCCATTGGCCGAAATACGCCTTCACCGGACCGATCGATTCGCGCTCTCCCGAGCCCGGTGCGAACGGCGCCAGCTTCGAGACGTAGCCGATCGGACCGGAGCCCGGTCCACCACCGCCGTGCGGCGTGGTGAAGGTCTTGTGGAGGTTGAAGTGCATCACGTCCACGCCGAGCTTGCCGGGCTGGAAGATCCCCATCACGGCGTTGAAGTTGGCGCCGTCCATGTAGAGCAGCGCGTCTTTGTCGTGCAGCGCGTCGGCGATTCGCCGCAGGTCGCGCTCGTAGATGCCGCAGGTGTTGGGGTTGGTGATCATGATGCCGGCGACGGTCTCGTCGAGGTGGGGCAGCACGTCCTCGAGGCGCAGGTATCCGTCGGGCCCGGAGCTGATGTTCTTGCACTTGAAGCCGGTCATCGCCGCCGACGCCGGATTGGTGCCGTGAGCGGTGTCCGGGATGAGGATCACGTTCTTCGCGGTGTTACCGCGTTTCACGTGATAGGCCTTCATCATGAACGTCGCGGTGAGCTCACCGTGGGCGCCGGCCGCAGGCAACAAGCACACGGCGTCGAAACCCGAGACCTCCGCGAGATCCTTCGCCAGCTCGTCCATGATCTTCTGGTGAGCGTCGAGATACGGAGCTGGCCAGTAAGGATGCGGCGACGCGAAACGCGGATCGGCGGCCACGGCCTCGTTGAGCCGCGGGTTGTGCTTCATCGTGCAGCTTCCCAGCGGGTAGAGGCCGCGATCGATGTCGAAGTTGAGCGT
>CAYUSL010000577.1:0-4004 GCA_964447125.1 uncultured bacterium
GCAGGGCATCGAGTTCATGCCCAAGCCGTATCGCCTGGAATCGCTGGCGACGCGCGTCCGAGAGGTACTGGATCACCGCCCGTCACCGACGGGCGCGGCGACGCGTTGAACGCACGTCGCCGTGCGACCGACCGCGTCAGCCGCTTTTCTTTGTGCGCTTGCCGTTGGGCTTGTCGGCAGCCGCGGTCGCCGCCGAAGGCGAGCCTGCGGGCTTGGGCGGCTCGACCTTGTTCTCGCCGTGGAAGGTTCGCCCTTCCTTCGCCATCTCGACGAGCAACGCGGCTGGCTGAAAGCGCGCGCCGTGCTGATCGCGCAGCCGCTCGAGCTTCTTCACCACGTCGGCCACACCCAGCGAGTCCACGAGGCGGAACGGACCGCCGCGGAACGGTGGGAAGCCGAGACCGAAGATCGCTCCCACGTCACCATCGCGGGCGCTGCGCAGGATGCCTTCCTGGAAGCAGAGCGCCGCCTCGTTCACGAATTGGAGCGCGCAGCGCTCGGCGATCTCGTTCGCGGGCATCTGCTTTCCGGGGGTCACGCCGAGTAGCGCGTACACCGACGCATCGACTTCTTTCTTGCCCTTCTTCTGGCCGTCGTAGAGGTAGAAGCCGCGCTTGTTCTTGCGGCCGTAACGCTTGTCGGCGACCAGCTTCTCGATCCCCGGCGGCGGCGCCATGCGCTCGCCGAACGCGTCGTGCACGATGTGCCCCACCTTCTCGGCCACGTCGATGCCGACCTCGTCGAGGAGCGTGATCGGGCCTACCGGGAAGCCCCACTTCACCAGTGCCGTGTCGAGCGCCTCCACGGCGACGCCCTCGGCCAGCAGATACGCCGCCTCGTTCATGTACGGACCGAGGATGCGCGAGGTGTAAAAACCCACCCCGTCGTTCACCACGATCACCGTCTTGCCCTGCTTCTTGCCGAGCTCGACGCACGTGGCGGTGACCCACGGCGCCGTGGCCTTGGTGTTGATGATCTCGAGCAACGGCATCTTCTCGACCGGGGAGAAGTAGTGCATGCCGATCACGTTCTCGGGGCGCTTGGCTCCCTCGGCGATCTGCGTGATGGGCAGCGAAGAGGTGTTGGACGCGAAGATCACGTCTTCTTTGCCGGCCGCTTCGACGTCGGCGAGCACACGGCGCTTGAGGCCCAGATCCTCGAACACCGCCTCGATCACCACGTCCACGTCCTGGAATCCGCGCATGTCCGTGGTGGTGGTCACGCGATGGATCAAGAGATCGCGATCCATCGGCGAGAGCCGCTTCCTGCGCACCCGGCCGTCGAGGATGCCGCGCACGTACGCGAGCCCCTTGCCCAGGCCCGCGTCGTCCTTGTCTTTGAGGCGAACCGGCACGCCCACGTTGTTGACGGTGATGTACGTGATGCCCGCGCCCATGAGACCGGCGCCGAGCATGCCCACCTTCGCGACCTTCTTCGGCTTCACGCTGGGATCGTCGACCCCGGTGTCCTTCTTGAGCGCGGTCTGGGCGAAGAAGATCGAGATGAGCTGCTTCGCGACCGGGCTCACCACCAGCTCACCGAAGGCGCGCGCTTCGGCATCGAGGCCCGCGCCCAAGCCCTTCTCCACACCCACCCGGACCACGTCGAGGATCTTCTCCTGCGCGGGGTAATTGCCTTGGGTCTGGCCGAGGACCTTCTTCCGCGCCTGATCGAAGAGCACGCGGCGGCCGAGCGCGTTCTCTTCGAGCGCCAGCTCGCGCAGCCGCTCGCTCGAGAGACCGGTCTTGGGTTTGCCCTTCGACGCAGCGCCGGGCCCCTTCGCCGCCAACGCCAGCGCGTACTTCATCGCCGCGTCGATCAAGAGCGGCGCGGGCACCACCTCGTCGACGAGCCCCATCTTCTTCGCCGACTTGGCGCTCACCTGCTTGCCGGTGAGCAGCATGTCGAGCGCCGCGGCGACGCCGATCAACGGGTGCAGACGCTGCGTGCCGCCGCCGCCCGGCAGCAATCCAAGCTGGCATTCAGGCAGGCCGAGCTTGGTCTTGGAGTCGTCGCTCGCGACGCGACCGTGGCAGGGCAGCGTGATCTCGAGGCCACCGCCGAGCGCCACACCGTGGATCGCGGCCACGATGGGCTTGGGGAACTTCGCCATGCGCTCCTGCATCTGCTGGGAGAGCCGCGACAGATTCTCGGCGTCCTTGGCGGTCTTGCAGGCGTTCAGCATGTCGATGTTGGCACCCGCCACGAAACTGTCGGGCTTGCCCGACGCGAACACCACGGCCTTCACGTCGGCGTCTTTCTCGACCTTGCCGAACGCCCACTCGAAGTCCTGGGCGATGTCGCCCTTGAGCGTGTTCATCGCCTCCGCGGGATCGTCGAACCACACGATCGCGCAGCCGTTCGAACGTTTCTCGACGCCCAGGACGCCCTGCTTCTCGATCTCGCTCATCGCTGCCCCCGTGTTTTCTTCGAGGGGCTTTTCAAGCCCCCCGTCCCGCCAAGAGCGTGGTCTCGGCGGGGCCCCACCCCCAAGCCGGCTCGCTTCACTCGCCGCCTCGCCGCTGGCGAGGGCCTTTTCGACTGCGCCGGAAGACCAAGGTCGACTCGGTTTCGATCATTGCGGGCTCGCCTCGGTCACGCGGCCTCGAGGACGATCGCGGCACCCAAGCCGCCCGCTGCGCACGCCGCCACCAGCGCCAGCTCGCCGCCGCGGCGCTTGAGCTCGCGCAGCGTCTGGGTGATCTGACGCGCACCGGTGGCCGCGAACGGATGGCCGATCGAGAGCGATCCGCCCAGCACGTTGAACTTGTCCCAATCGATCATGCCGATCTTCTGGCTGCGGCCGAGGTTCTTCGCCGCCCACGCATCGGACTCGAATGCTTGCGTGTTGGAGAGGATCTGCGCCGCGAACGCCTCGTGCATGTCCACGAGGTCCATGTCGGCCAGCGTGCAGCCGGCGCGATCGAGCGCCTTGGGTGTCGCGTACGACGGTCCCATGAGCATCTGCCCCGCGGGATCGAGGGCAGCGAACGCCCACGAGCGGATGTAGCCGAGCGGCTCGTAGCCGAGCGCTTTCGCCTTGTCGGCGCGCATCACCAGCAAGGCACTCGCGCCGTCGGTGAGCGGCGAGCTGTTGGCGGCGGTGATCGTGCCGTTCTTGCGATCGAAGACCGGCTTGAGCTTGGCGTACGACTCGAGCGTCGAGTCCTTGCGCACGTTGTTGTCCTCGGTGGCCGCCGCCGTGTACTTGGGCGGCACCTGCACGTGCATGACTTCGTCGGCGAACTTGCCTTCCGCCCAGGCCTTCGCGGCGAGCGTGTGGCTGCGATGCGCGAACTGGTCCTGGGCTTCGCGCGAGATGCCGTTCTCGCGCGCCATCTTCTCGGCGCTCTCGCCCATGGTGAGCCCGGTCGAAGGCTCGGTGGGCGACGGCGGAACCGGCACCAGATCCTTGGGGCGGATCTTGCGAAACGCCTTGAGCCGGGCGCCCATGGTCTTGGCCTTGCTCGCTTCCAAGAGCGCCTCGGTCAGGTTCTTCGAGATCGTGATGGGCACGTCCGAGCTCGAATCCGCGCCGCCCGACATGCCGCAATCGATCACGCCCGCGAGGATCGACTCGGCGACGTTCACCGTGGACTGGTAGCTGGTGGCGCACGCACGCGACACGCTGTAAGCCTCGACGTCGCGCGGCATGCCGGTGCCGAGCACGATCTCGCGAGCGATGTTCGGCGCCGACACCGACGGCACCACCTGCCCGTACACGAGCTGCTGCACTTCCTTCGCGGGGAACGCGGTGCGAGCCAGCAGCTCGGCCACCACGTCGCGCCCGAGGTCGAGCGCGGACATCGTCTTGTAGAGCGTCGCCTGGCGCGCGAACGGCGTGCGCAAGCCCGCCACGATCGCCACCCGGTTGCCGTCCTTCTTGCCGTTCGCCTTTGCCATCGCTGGCCTCCAGCCGGGCGACCCAGGCCCCAGGTGCCGGTCGCGCGGATTCGATCGGATCCGCCAACCTAGGCAACCATGACGCACCGTGGCAAGACGCG
>CAYUSL010000578.1:0-3997 GCA_964447125.1 uncultured bacterium
TTCCAGACCGAAGAAACCTTTCAGCGCAGCCTCGACGCGGTGGTGGACATGGCGCCCGATCGCGTTGCGGTGTTCAGCTTCGCCTACGTGCCGTGGCTCAAGCCGCATCAGCGCAAGATCGACGCCGCCTCCATGCCCGCCACGGAAGCGAAGTTCGCGCTCTTCGCCCGCGCCATCGAGACCTTCGCCGCCGCCGGCTACCAGCAGATCGGCATGGACCACTTCGCCAAGCCCGGCGACGAGCTCTGCCGCGCGCTGGAACGACGCAAGGTCGGCCGCAACTTCCAGGGCTACACGGTCAAGGAAACCGGCGACCTCATCGGCTTCGGCATGACCGCCATCGGCGACGTCCAAGGCAGCTACTCGCAGAACGTGAAGGAGCTCGGCGAGTACTTCGAGGCGATCGACGCCGGGCGGCTCGCCACCCAGCGCGGCATCCTGCTCACCGAGGAGGACAAGGCGCGGCGCTTCGTGATCACGGCGCTCATGTGCAACTTCGCGGTCAGCCCCGCCGACGTGGAGTCGCGCTTCGGCGTGCGTTTCCGCGAGCACTTCGCCCGCGAGCTCGCCGAGCTTCGGCCGCTCGTCGACGAAGGGTTCGTCGCGGACTCGGGAGACTGGATCGAGGTGACACCACTCGGTCGTCTGTTCATCCGCAACGTCGCCATGCCCTTCGACACGTACCTGAAGCGCAAGAGCGGCGAGAAGCCGGTGTTCTCGCGGACCGTGTAGCGATGCAGCGCCGGCGCGTCGAGGGACCGACGCGCCTCCGCGCGAGAGCTGGAGGCCCACCGGTCCCTCGGTGGGTCGGGCGTACCCAGCTCCACCCGACGACAAGGAAAGGCGTCCCATGAAGCGCGTGGTGGTGGTCGGTGGGGGGATCTCGGGGCTCGCGACGGCCTATCGTCTCGCCGAGGGAGCCAAAGCGGCGGGGCTCCCCCTCGCACTCACCGTCCTCGAGGCCGAGTCGCGCGCAGGCGGCAAGATCGTCACCGAGCGCCGCGAGGGCTTCACCGTCGAAGGTGGTCCCAACGGCTTTCTCGACGGCAAACCGGAAACGGTCCGCCTGGCGCGCGACCTCGGCCTCGGCGAGCGTTTGCTCGGAAGCTCCGACGCCGCACGCAAGCGATTCGTGTTCCGCCACGGCGTGCTGCACGCGCTGCCGGAAAGCCCGCCCGCGTTCTTCCGCTCGCAGCTCATGAGCTTGCGCGGCCGGTTGCGCATCCTCGCCGAACCGTTCATCCCACCCGCCCCACCGGACGTCGACGAAAGCCTCGCCGAGTTCGGCCGCCGCCGGCTCGGCGCCGAAGCTGTCGACGCGCTCCTCGACCCGATGGTCTCGGGCGTCTACGCCGGCGATCCCAACCGACTCTCGGTCTGGGCGTGCTTCCCGCGCATCAAGGAGCTCGAGCGCGACCACGGCAGCCTGATCCGCGCGCTGCTGGCGGTTCAGCGCGCACGCCGCAAGGCCATCGCCAGCGGTCAGACCGTGGCTACGGGCGGAGGCCCCAGCGGCCCGTCGGGGAAGCTCACGAGCTTCGCCGAGGGCACGCAGCTCCTGGTCGACACGCTCGCGACCGCGCTCGGCGAACGGGTGCGGGTGGCGGCGCCGGTGCGCGACATCACCCGAGGCGAGGCCGATGCATACCAAGTTCATCTCGACGCCGGCGAACGCCTCGACGCCGATGCCGTCGTGCTGGCGTGCCCCGCGTACGCCACGGCGGAGATCCTCGCCACGATCGCGCCAGCCGCTTCGCTCGCTGCCCGCGAGATCGGCTACTCGCCCGCAGTGGTGGTGGCGCTCGGCTTCGAGCGCGCGGCCGTGCAGCATCCCCTCGACGGCTTCGGCTTCCTCATCCCACGCAGCGAGCGACGGCGCATCCTCGGCAGCTTGTGGACGTCGAGCATTTATCCAGGGCATCGCGCGCCGGACGGACGCATCCTGCTGCGCACGATCGTGGGTGGCGCGCGCAATCCCGAGCTCGCGGGTCTCGCCCCCGACGAACTGGTGAAACTCGTACGTGCCGAGCTTCGCGACATTCTCGGCATCGCCGCCGAGCCGGTATTCCACGAAGTCTTCGCCTGGCCCGTCGCAATTCCCCAATACGACGTCGGCCACCGCGAACGCGTCGCACGCGTCGAGCACGGGCTGGCTCACCTGCGCGGGCTCTTCGTCACCGGGAATGCGTATCGCGGTGTGGCAATCAACGATTGCACCCGCGAGGCCGAGAGCGCCGCAGCGCGCGTGCTCGCATGCCTCACCTCCGGCGCCGCGTAACGGCACCGTGACGGTGCGGGATCCGACGAACTTCGGCGCACCCGCCCGATTTGTCACCCCGTAGCAGGACGGGGGTCAGATCCGCCCGGCGGGGGCCACGCGCGGCACGAGGCAGGATCCGAGGGCATCGCTGGTCTCGAACGCGGGTCGCGTGCAGTGTGCATCGCGTCAGCGGTGGCAATCACCTGATATCGTTCGCCTTATCAAAGCTGCAGTCAGCAGACGCTCGAGCCGCTCGCTGTGTCGCGGCGCCACGCGCCGCCGCCTGACGCGCCTGTCGCATCTGACCCTCGCGCGTGAGCCCGCGGTGGCCCTGAGTTTGCTGTACGCATTCTCCAGTGGTCCCGGTGTGTTGTGCTCATGGCGCGCCGCGTCTTAGGCTCGTGCCAGCACGAGGAGGCTCCGGATGAGCGGTTTCCAGAAGCAGTGGATCGAGAACCGCGGAATCACCGTCATCCGCAAGGTGGATCCCAGCCAGCGACGCAACCGCCCCAGCAAGGTGGCGCTCGTGCTCGCGGGCGGCGCGATCAGCGGCGGCGGATACAAGCTGGGCGGTCTGCGCGCCCTCGACGACTTCCTCATCTCGCGCACCGATGGGCGCGTCTCGCGGCCGTTCGGCGTACCCGACTTCGACACGTTCGTGGGCCTCTCGGCAGGCGCCGTGTTCGCCTCGGCGCTGAGCGCCGGCATCACACCCACCGACTTGTTCCAGATCATCGACGGCACCAGCAACAAGTACGTGAACTTCACGCCGCTGCACTTCATGTGGCCGAACTCGGTCGAGTTCGTGGATCGCCTCGACATGTTCGTACGCAAGGAAGTGGAGGTGTTCGCGAACTGGCTGCGCGGTCTCGAGAATCCGCGCACGACGGCACCCTACTCGCTGCCAGAAACGCTGGTGAAGGCCACCACGGTGCTCACGCGGCTCATCCCCACCGGTTTCTTCAGCACGGCGAGCCTGGAGCGCTTCCTGCGCAAGAATCTGCGTCGCGCCGGCATCCCGAACAACTTCGCGCGCGCTTACAAGAAATCCGGCAAGGAGCTCTATCTCACCGCGGTGGACGTGAACACCGGCCGCAAGATCGTGTTCGGGCACGACGAGCACTACCACGACGTGCCCATCACCCAGGCCGTGGTCGCTTCATGCGCGTTGCCGGGCTGGTTCCGCACCGTTCGCCTTCAAAACCCGCGCTTCGGTGAGGCCGGCGAGCGGCGGCATCTGGACCTCGCGGACGGCGGCATCGTGCGCACGGCCAACATCAAGACTGCCCTCGCCAAGGGTGCGGATCTGGTCGTCTGCTACAACCCGTTCCGCCAGATCCAGTACAACAATCTGGAGCGCTCGCTCTACGAGCACGGCGCCTACGCGCTCATCAGCCAATACTTCCGCATCATGCTCGGCACGCGGCTCGAGCTCGCTCGCGAAGGCTTCTTCAACGACGACAGCGTGCAAGCCGACATGGTCTTCATCGAGCCTGCAGAGGACGACTACCTCTTCTTCCTCATCAACCCCGTCAACGCCTGGTCGCGGCACCAAGCCGCCGAGCACGGGTTCAGCGCGGTTCGCACGGCGATCGAAGAGAACTTCACCGTGCTACGCGACCTATTCCGCACCCACGGAATCACCCTCGGAACTCGGCGTGCCGACCGCGATGCAGCGCGCTTGGACGCCGCCCATCACGACGGGACGGCGATTCAAGACGTGATGGAATCGAGCGC
>CAYUSL010000579.1:0-3989 GCA_964447125.1 uncultured bacterium
GCGGCCGCCGCGCTGAGCGCTCGCGCAGCCTCGAAGCGCCGCGCGATCAGAAGGCGAATCGGGCCGAAACTTCCAGTCGATCGAGGTGGCCGCTGGCGTGGCTTTCGAGCTCGCGGCTGGCCCAGATGTACTCCGGGCCGATCGTGAACGGCGTGACCGGGTTCCACAGCAGGTTCACGTGCACCGACTGGACCTCGCGAGAGGTCGATGCCGGCACGCTGCCAGGATCGGGATCCTCGGCGAGATAGCCGTAGACGAGCGACGACCGCAGCGTTTCCGTCCACAGGTGGCGGTAGCCGACGAAACCGCCGTAGACGGGGATCGCGGCGATGTGACCCGCGCTGTCGATGCTGGCGTCGTCGAAGACGTTGAGGCCCACGTAGCGGCCGAGGCCCTCGCCCCATTCGAGTGAGAAGCGCACGTCGTCCTTGCCCCACGTCGTCACCTTGCCGGCGACGTTCACGCCACCGGCGATCGCCGTGTCCTCGACGCCGGGTACGGTCACGCCCGAGCTGCGCAGCTCGCGAACCAGTCCGGCGATCGCGACCTCGCCCCAATCGCCGGAGGAGCCGAGCTTCAACACCAAGTCCGGCAGCCGATCGTCGTCGGGAGTCTGGCGTTTGCCATCCGGGTCGCGCAGCGTGGTTTCCGGCGATTCCACGGCCACCACCAGATCGACGGGGCCGAGTGGCTGCGTCCAGCGAAGCTGTGGCTGGCGCACGAACGTCGCCGCGACCGGTCCCACGAAGTCGTTCACGTCGGGGAGATTGCACGGCGTCATGAACGTGGACCACGTCTGACCAGCCAAGAGCGGCCCGATCTTGCCGTAGGCGTGACGGATCTGCGGCGTGTAGCCGTTGCCGACGCGCTCGTCGCCGGGCGCCTGGAAAGCGTAGAAGTCCATCTCGGCGTACGACGTGAGCTTTCCCCAATCGGTGGGGGTTTCGCTCTTCAAGAAGAAGCGGCTCTGACGCGGATGGAACGTGAGCTCGCCCGACTCGCCCTTGGGCGGATCCACCGGGATCGTCCCTGGCAACAGGAACTGGTCGCCCGTGTTCGAGCCACCTGCGCCTCCCACGCTCTGGCTGCTCCACAGCATGTCGAGCTTCACGTAGCCGCCGAACGACAGCACCGTCGACGTCCCTGGAACCTGGAAGCCCGCGGAGGGCGCAGGCGGGGCCGCCGGGCAAGGTTCCGGTGTCGACGTGGACGCGGACGAAGGGGCTGGCGGAGTGGCGTCGGTCCCGCTCGGTTGCGCCAATCCCGGGTGCGCGACCAGCGAGACGGCGAACGCGGCGAGACATGCCGCGAGGAGGGGTCGAGATCGTCGCGTGGCGAAGCGCACGAAGGCGCTGGTACGCGCTGGCGTGGGATGGTGCTGCATGATCGTCCTCGATGGGTGGAGGTCAACGGGACAATGGGGCCAAGGCCGATGCCGGTTGCACCTGGGGTGGCCGCGTGCCCACTTCGAGCGCCGACTGCCGTTTCCTCGTGCGCGGTACGCGCGGGTCGCGCGCCACCGTGGTACCGGTTGCGACGGAGGCTCCCTCGCTCTGGAAGCGGGCGACGAGCGCGCGCAATGCGTCGGCGCCGAGCGAGAGGGACTGGCTGGCGCGATTCACTTCGTCCACCGCCCGTGTGACCTCGGCGACGGACGAGGAGGCTTCCTCAGCACTGGTGGCATTGGTGACGGCGAGCCCGCTCACGTTCCTCAAGGCTTGATCCACCTCGCCGACCAGCGCCGGAATCGCTTCCAACGCCATCAACGCGTCGTCCACAGCACGCTCACCTTCCGCGACGTGGGTGCAGTTCGAGTGGATCACCTCGATCGCTTCGCCGATTTCCTGCTGGATGCCTGCGATCAGTGCGGCGATCTCGGCGCTCGCATGTCTCGACGCCTCGGCCAGCCGACGCACTTCCCCCGCGACCACGGCGAAGGCGCGTCCTGCTTCGCCGGCGCGCGCCGCCTCGATCGAGGCGTTGAGGGCGAGCAAGTTGGTCTGGAGGCTGATCGCGGCGATGGTGTTGACGATCGAGCCGACCTCGTTCGACTTGGCCTGAAGCGCGGCAATTCGTTCACCACTCTGCTTGGTGGTGTGGCTGATGACCTGCATCCGACGTCGTGCCGACTCCGCAGCGCCTGCCCCCGCGCTGGCGTGCTCGCGCGTGCGCGCCGATCCCTGCAGGCAACGTTCGTTCGATTCGGCGACCGTCTGCGCGCTGCGCGCGATCTCGGCCACGGCCCGCGACACCTGCGACATCGAGGAGCTCACTTCCTCGGCGGAAGTGGAGAGCCCGACGATCGCGTCGAATTGGGTGTCGACGTTGGACCGGACGCTGCCGACCAGCGTGCGCATGCCGTCGAGCGTCTGCGCGAGGGTGCCGAAGAGCTTCGTCCAGGAGCTGGCGAACCACAGCGCGCACGCCACGCCGATCGGAACTGCGATCGACATCACCAACAAGACGGAGCGACGGATGCGCAGGAGTCCGTCGAAGAACTCGTCCTCGTAAGCACCGACACCGATGTACCAGTCCCAGTCGTCGTACTTGGTGAACGCCGCGATCTTCATGCGCGGCGTGCGGTCGCGCTGGTTCTGCCAGGGGTAGCGGGTCAAGCCGACTTTGCGCGGTCCCATCGCGTCGGCCGAACGGATGATCTCCTGGATGAACGAGTTGCCGCTTGCGTCCTTGGCGTCCCAGATTCGCTCACCGTCGCGCTTGCGACCCGCGGACACGACGTAGTTCCCCTTCGAGTCGAGCACGTACACGTAGCCGGTCTTCCCCACCACCATCGCCGCGATGTCGTCCTTGAGCGCCTCCATCCGGCGTGTCGCGAAGCTCAGGTCCGCGATCTCGTCGGTGTACGCGCCGATGCCGAGGACCCAGTGGCGCTCGGGGAGCGTGAAGAAAGCGACGATCTTCTCGCGTGCCTGGCTCTCGCCAGGATTGCGCCACGGGTAGGAAACCTCGCCGACTTGGCCCGGTTCGAGCTTGCGCGCCTGCTCGAAGAGCGCAGGGAACACCGCGTGGCCGTCGGCATCCGGAACACCGAGCAGGCTCTTCCCCTCGAGGCTCGCGTTGCGGGCGTGAAGCAACGTTCCGTCGTCGCTGGCGATCCACACGTAGCCCGATTTCCCGACCTCGATCTGGCCGACGAGCCGGGCGAGCGCGGCGTCGTTGCTCGGGTGATCGCGGAGGAGCTTCTGCAACGCCTGCGCTTGCGCCCTCACGGTGCGCGCCGCGGTCTCGTCTGCGGACGCGTGCTGATTCGCGATCTCTCGTTTCACCGCATCCAGGAACCGCACGATCTCGTTGGCGCGCTGCCGCACGTCGTCCGCCGTCTGATCGTGAATCGCTTGGTCTGCCGCTCGATAACTGAGCGCTCCGAGCGTGATCGCGGGTACGCACACCAACGCCACGCAGACTCCGGCGAGCCGCCACCGGATGCTGACATCGGAGAACCGCATGCGCACCTCACTCAGCAGTTTGCGGCTCCGTAGCCTTCCTGGGCTCGGATGCCACGCGTCGCTGAGGCAAGCCGTCTGCGAACGTCGTGCCGCGACGCTGCATCGGTGCGAGTAGCTGCAATCTCCCGAGATTCGCCGCAGCCGTCGCCGCCACCGTCGCAGCGGCGGCGGTCAGCGCGGTGATGGAGCCCCGCTCTCGGCAAGTTCTGCCGAGCCGGCGGGCTGCGACGTGCGCGATCAGACCGGTGCTGGTGCCGGTGTCGCGTTGCTGCTGCTGCCGACTGAGGCGCGCACACCGCCGTCGGATGCGCGCGCCACGGTCGCTCTCAGGAGCTCCGGGACGATGTCGCCGGTGTTGCGCCAGGCGCCGGCGTGCGGGCTATTCGTCGTCGCCGGACTTGAGCACGGCGAGGAAGGCGCTCTGCGGCACCTCGATCGCTCCCACCATCTTCATGCGCTTCTTCCCCTCCTTTTGCTTCTCGAGGAGCTTGCGCTTGCGGCTGATGTCGCCGCCATAGCACT
>CAYUSL010000580.1:0-1256 GCA_964447125.1 uncultured bacterium
GGACGCGCGTCCAGGAGATCATGAAGGACTCCAAGGACGCCGACCGCTTCCAGAAATGGGTCGAGATCCTGCAGAGCCGCGTCTCGTGGAGCGAGCGCATCCTGCTGCCGATCGGCCCCAACCTGTTCATCGTCCAGAAGGGTCGCGAGCGCGTCGTGAAGTGCCGCTGCGGCCAGGAATTCGGCGACCACCGCGTGAACTGGAAGCTCTCGGCGCTGATCCACGTTCGCGACACGCCCGAAGAGCTGGCCGCGGTGTACCGCGGCTCGGAACAGCCAGACACCTCGTGGACCCAGCTTCGTGAGTACTACTGCCCAGGCTGTGGCAGCCAGCTCGAGGTCGAGGCGGTGCCACGCGGCTGCCCGCCGGACTTCGAGTTCCTCCCCGATCTCGACACCTTCTATCGCGATTGGCTCGGCAAGCCGCTGCCGAACGAAGTCGAGTTCGCGGACAAGACCCTCGATACCGTTCGTTCCTGGTCGAAGTGACCGATGGCGTTGCGGGTGCTGCGGGCGGCACGGCTTCGTCACCACCACTGTCGGGCGCTCCTTCGCTACGCATCCCCCTGTCGCGTCGCCGGCTGACACGTCGATGACCGCCGCGCTCGCTGATCTCGTGATCGTGGAGCTCGCCAGCGAGCCCTGGACAGCGCTCGCATCGATGTTTCTCGCGGATTTCGGCGCGGACGTGATCCGCATCGACGATCGCGCCACCACGGTTCCGCGGCGCGCCGACGATCCCCCCGAGAGCGAGCGGCCGGGCTGGGATCCCGAGGCGGAGCTCACGCACCGCAACAAGCGCGCCCTTGCCCTCGATCTGAGCAAGGCCGAGGCGCGAACGCTGCTCCACGATCTGCTCCGCAGCGCCGACGTATTCGTCACCGATTGGCCAGCCCGTGAGCTCGCTGCCTTCGGTCTCGACGCCGCCGCCCTCGCGGCGCTGAATCCCAAGCTCATCTGCGCTCGTGGCAGCGGCTTCGGCCCGAAAGGCCCGGATGCCGATCTTCCCGCTCTCGACGAGCTGGCTGCCGCCCGCACGGGCATGATGCCGATCCTCCAGCAGCCGGGGAAACCACCCGTCTACGCCGGTCACGGTGCCATGTACACGGCCACGATGCTGGGCTTCGGCATCGTCACCGCCCTGCTCCATCGCGATGCCACCGGCGAAGGCCAAGAAGTGGATGCGTCGCTTTACGGCGGCAACATGTACGGCGCGAGCCTGGACGTGCAGGCGTTTCTCGCGATGGGCGGCGAGCG
>CAYUSL010000580.1:1356-3987 GCA_964447125.1 uncultured bacterium
CCATTGGAAGCGCGGCTTCGATGCCGAGCGCCTGTCGGCGGACATCATCGAGGACTATTCGTTTCCGGCCGACGATGCCGATGCGCGCAAGAACCGCTACGTGATCGATCTCGAGCGACGGGGCGTGGGCAACGTGGCGACGCTCGGCTTTCCGATCTTCGCCAGCGAGAGCCCGGCGCGCTTGCGTTCGCTTGCGCCTTGCACCGGACAGCACACCGACGAGGTGCTGCGTGATCGCCTGGGCCTCGACGAGCAACGCCTCGTCGCGCTGCGCCGCGACGGAATCATCGGGTGACCGGAATGGCTGCTCTCGACGGGATCCGTGTCGTCGACCTCACGGTGTGGTTTCAGGGCCCGGTCGCGGCCCAGTACCTCGCGGATTTCGGCGCCGAGGTCATCCACGTCGAGAACCCCAAAGGCGGCGATCAAGGTCGCGGCGTGCGCAGCATCAAGGCGCTTCCCGTCGGAGACTGGAACCAGTACTTCCTGGTCATCAATCGCAACAAGAAGAGCCTTGCCGTCGATCTCAAGAAGCCCGCCGGACGCGAGCTGCTCGTCAAGCTGATCGAGAATTCCGATGTGTTCTTGTCCAACGTCGGCAACGACAACCTCGATCGCTACGGGCTCGGCTACGAAGCGCTCGCCGCCATCAACCCGAAGCTCATCTACGCCACCACCACGGGCTACGGGCCGTTCGGCACCAACACCAAGCCGTCGTTCGACATGACGGTGCAGGCCCTCACGGGCCTCATGACCCGCCTCGGCGAGCCCGGCGAGCCACCCATCTATCTGGGCATGGGTTCGGGCGATGCGTACGGCGGGCTGATGGCGGCGTTCGCCATCGCAATGGCGCTCTACCAGCGGCGACGCACGGGCAAGGGGCAATTCCTGGACGCGTCGCTCTACGGCTCGCAGCTTTTTCTGGCGGCGCCGACGCTGCAGCGCTTTCTCGCGTCGCGCTCGCCGAAGTACTCGCGGCAGGTATCGCGACGCGACGCCCACAATCCCACGTGGAACGTGTTTCCCGCGCAAGATCGCTGGATCTTCGTGTGCGCCAAGAACGACGACGCCACCTTCGCAAAGCTCGCAGGCGCCATCGGCCACGCCGATCTCGCGAGTGAAGCGCGCTTCGCGAGCACCGCTGCACGTCGCAGCCACGGTCCGACCCTCGTCGATGCGCTGGATGAGGTCTTTCGCACGCGAACCGCCAGCGAATGGACCCAGCGGCTCGACACCGCTGGAATTCCGTCGAGCCCGGTCGGTAACCTCGCCGATCTCGCCGAGGACCCGCAGGCGTGGGCGAACGACTATTTCGTCACGGCCCACTGCGAAGAAGTGAAGCGCGAGGTGAAAGTCCGTGGCCTGCCGGTGACGCTCAGCAAGACGCCCGGCAGCGTTCAGACCCTCGGGCCCGAGCTGGGTCAGGACACCGAGATGATTCTCTTCGAGACCCTCGGCTACGACTGGGACCGAATCGGCGAGCTCAAGGAACAAGGAGTCATCCCTTGAGCCCCGGCCCCCTCGCGGGCATCCGCGTGCTCGACGCGGGCACGATGCTCGCCGCGCCCTACGGTGCCACCCTCCTCGGCGATCTCGGCGCCGACGTCATCAAGGTCGAATCGCCCATCGGCGACGACAGCCGGCTTTTGGGCCCCGAGAAAAACGGCGAGCGCGCGCCGTTCCTCTCCATGAACCGCAACAAGCGGGGCGTGGTGCTCGATCTCACGAAGGAAGCGGGGCGGGCCGCATTCGCCAAGCTCGCCGCCACGGCAGACGTGCTCATCACCAACATCCGCGAGCCCGCGCTCTCGAAGGTCGGCCTCGCGTACGAGCAGGTCCGGCAGCACCGCGCCGACGTGATCTGGGTGGGCGTGAGCGCCTTCGGGCCGGACGGCCCCTACGCCAGACGCCCCGGGATCGACTTTCTCGCGCAAGGCTATGCGGGCATCGTCGCGCAGACCGGTGATCCCGCGAGCGCGCCAATCCGTGTCACGGTGCCTGTGGTGGACGTGATGACGTCGATGCTCGTTTCCTCCGGCGTGCTCGCGGCGCTTCATTCGCGCACGCAGACCGGCGAAGGTCAGCGCATCGAGATCTCGCTCCTCGACGCCGCCGTCCACTGCCAGGCGAGCTTCCTGGGAAGCTACTTCCTCGCCGGCGAGGTCGTGCCGCGCACGGGAAATCGCAGCCAGTACTTCGCACCGTCGGGAATCTTCGCCACCCAGGACGGCCACCGGATCTGCCTCACCTGCCCTGCCGACAAGTTCTTCCGCAATCTCTGCAAGGCCCTCGACGTCGATTGGCATCAGGACCCGCGCTTCTCCACCAACGATGCGCGCCTCGCGAACCAAGACGTTCTCGAGCCGCTCATCGCGAAGCGCTGCGCCGCATCCACCCGCGCCGAGCTGGTCGAGCGGCTCATTGCCGCCGACGTGCTGGTGGCGCCGGTGCAGACCCTGCCCGAGGTCGCCGCCGATCCACAGGTACGCCACAACGGCATGGTCGCCACCGTCGACCATGCGACGGTCGGTCCCCTCGAGGTCACGGGCGTGCCGATCCGCCTCCACGGCACTCCGGGCTCGGTGCGCCTCGCTCCGCCGGTGCTCGGCCAGCACACCCACGAGGTGCTCG
>CAYUSL010000581.1:0-3985 GCA_964447125.1 uncultured bacterium
GCGCCGACGAGTCGTTGATGGCGTGGGCCGACGAGCACGCGATCGAGGACGTGCTCGGCAATCTCCTCGACAACGCGGTGAAGTACACGCCCGCAGGCGGTCACGTGAGCGTGACCGCCCACGCGGTGGGCGACGGCGTGCAGATCGAGGTGATCGACGACGGGCCCGGAATCCCAGCCCACCAGCGCGCCCGCATCTTCGAGCGCTTCTACCGCGTCGACGCCGGTCGTTCCCGCGAGATGGGTGGCACCGGCCTCGGCCTCGCGATCGTGAAGCACCTCGTCGAGGCGATGCACGGTCGCGTGGGCGTTGAGCCCGTCGAACCCAAGGGCAGCCGCTTCTTCGTGCGGCTGGCGCGCAGTGCAGGCGCTGCCCGCGAGAGCTGATTCAGTCATCGTCCGCGCCCGCGCGACGGTTGAGCCTCCGTTACAGGTTTTTCCCTGGCGTCACAGAAGCGTCACAGTCGCTTTCTACCCTGCCGATCATCAAGTCAATCAAAGTCGTGAGACGGCGCCGGCGGAGATCCGGCGTCAGAGGGGAAAGCAGAATGCGACGATTCATCGGCTGTTTCGTGCTCGCAGGCGCGGTGATGCTGGGGCTCTGCGCGACGGCACGGGCCGCGGACACCACCCGCGAGCTGATCACGATCTTGCGTGCCAAGGGTGAGCTCAGCGAAGAGCAATACCAGGCGCTACTCGCGCAAATCGAGGAGGACGACAAGGCCAAGGCCGCGACCGGCGCCGGCAAGAAATGGCCGAGCTGGCTCGACCGCTTCAGCCTCTTCGGCGACATGCGGGTGCGCGGTGAGGGCTTCTTCCAGAACGACGTGACCGCCCGCGACCGCTTCCGCATCCGCGCCCGCCTCGGCTTGAACGCCAAGGCGAGCGACGAGATCGACGGCACCGTGCGGCTCGCGACCGGCGATCTCGCGGATCCGATCTCGACAAACCAGACGATGTCCGACCTCTTCACGCGGAAGCCCATCAGCCTGGAGCAGGCGTTCCTGACGGTGAAACCCTTCACCACGTTCGGCTGGGAGCGGCCGTACCTGGCGGTGGTTGCCGGTAAGTTCCCGCTCGCGGGAGTGCTGGTGCAGGCCGGCGATTCCAGCAAGAAGATCGCCGACAAGAAATTCGATCCCGCGTACCGGCCGTCGGCCATCATGGGCTCCGAGCTCGTGTTCGACGACGATCTCACGCCGGAGGGCTTCAGCGAGAACCTGGCCATCGTCGATTCGCCGAACGGGCTGGTGCGCAAGCTCGGCCTGACGGCGAACCAGTGGAGCCTGAAGGAGCTTTCGAGCGGCGCCGACGCGTGGATCTTCGGTGGCCAGGCCACCGCGGATCTCGCCGTCAGCTCGTCGGTCAAGCTCACGTTCGCGTTCGCGGATCACTACGTGTCGCAGGCCAACCGCATCGCCACGGAAGCCAACACCAACACGGCGATCTTCATCTCGAACAACGTCGTGCTGAAAGATGGCACGACGGCAGGCGGCACGCAGGTCAAGCCGAAAGCGGAAAACCCGATCGTGCGCTTCACCGGCGGCTTCAACATGATCAATCCATCGCTCGCCGCCACGATCGATACGGGCCTCGCGAACTGGCCGGTCAGCGTCATGGCCGACTACGTCGTCAACACCGAGGCCAAGGACGGCGACGATACCGGCTACGCCTTCGGTGCGGGCATCGGCCAGACCAAGAACCCCGGTGATCTGGCGTTCTCCGTCGCCTACGAGCATCTCGAGACGGACGCGGTGGTCTCGGCCTTTGCCGGTAGCGACATGGGCAAGGGCGGCACCAACGAAGAGGGGCCGTACGTGAAGATCGAATGGATGCCGCTCAATCAGCTCACGCTGAGCGGCAAGAACTACTTCGTGAAGCTCATCGACGCACCGGCCGGAAAGCCGAACGACACGCTCTACCGGCTGCAGGTGGATGCCCAGTACAAATTCTGAGGACGACCCAGCAGTTCACGAACGCAGCACAGCGTTCCGGGCGCCCGGCCGAACGGCTGGGCGCCCGCGTGTTCGAGCAAGCAGTGAAGCAGCGATCCCGACCCCGAAATCCGCTACGGTAAGAGCATGAGCCTCGACGACGGCACCTCCAGCGTCCTCGCGCGCCGCCCCGCGCCTGCCGAGCGGCCGGTCGCGGCGAGCACCGGCGCAGCACCCGCCAAGATCGTCGCCCGTCAGGTGAAAGCGTGGTTCGGCGAGCGGCAGGTGCTGCGTGGCATCGACATGGCGATTCCGGCGATGCGCGTCACCGCCATCATCGGCCCGTCGGGTTGCGGCAAGTCCACGTTCATCCGCTGCTTGAACCGCATGCACGAGATGGTCCCCGGCTCGCGCTTCGAGGGCACCGTGGAGCTCGACGGCCGCGACATCTACGATCGGGCCATGGACCCGGTGGAGCTGAGGCGTCGCGTGGGGATGGTGTTCCAGAAGCCGAACCCGTTCCCCACCATGTCCATCCGCGACAACGTCCTCGCCGGCCTCAAGCTCACCAACCGCCTCGATTCGGCTACCGCCAGCGAGGTTCTGGAGCGCTCGCTTCGCCACGCGGCACTCTGGGACGAGGTGAAGGACATCCTCGACAACCCCGGGATCGGGCTTTCGGGCGGCCAGCAGCAGCGGCTCTGCATCGCACGCGCACTCGCCGTCGATCCCGAGGTGGTGCTCATGGACGAGCCGTGCTCGGCCCTCGATCCCATCGCCACGGCGCGGATCGAGGATCTGATCCACGAGCTACGGCATCGCTACACCATCGTGATCGTGACCCACAACATGCAGCAGGCCACGCGCGTCTCCGATCGCACCGCGTTCTTCCTGTCGGGCGATCTGGTGGAGTACGGCGAGACCGATCAGGTGTTCACGGCCCCGCGGGATCAGCGGACCGAGGACTACATCACCGGCAAGTTCGGCTGAGAGCGGGAGTGAAGGAGATGATCAACTCGTCGGGCAAAGGCCACACCGATCGCGAATACGAGGCCGAGCTTCAGGAGATCCGCCACCGGCTGCTGCGCATGGCGGGACGGGTCGAGGAGATGATCGCGAATGCGGTCACGGCGCTCTTGCAGCGCGACTCGGAGCTGGCTCGCCGCACCATCGAGGCGGACCACAAGGTGAATCGCGCCGAGGTGGAGACCGACGACTTCTGCTTGCGGGTGCTGGCGCGCCGCCAGCCGCTCGGGCCCGATCTGCGGTTCATCACGCTGGCGTTCAAGATGGTCACTGATCTCGAGCGGATCGGCGACCTGGCGGTGAACCTGTGCGAGCGCGCCATCGACCTCAACGCCGAGAGCGAGCTGCGCGCCAACGTCGACATCGAGCGCATGGCCCAGCTCGTGCGCTCGATGGTGCGCGAGGCGATCGACGCGTTCGTCGCCGGCGACGCCGCCAAAGCGAGCGAAGTCATCGAGCGCGACCACGAGGTCGACACGCTCTACCACGAGTTCTTCCGTGAGCTCCTGCGCATGATGGTCGCCGACGCCACCGTCGTGCAGCGCGGCATCCATCTTCAGTCGGTGACCAAGTACCTCGAACGGATGGGCGACCACGCCACCAACCTCGCCGAGCAGGTGGTGTTCATGGTGAAGGGCAAGGACATCCGCCATCTCGGGAAGCTGGACTTGGATTGAGCACTTCGCGCTCGATCCAAGTCCAGCGGATGTTTCCTCGGGGGTCTGTTCCAGACCCCCGCCCCGTTCGGAGTGAATCCGAACGGGGCCCCACCCCCGAGGCGCCTCGCTTCGCTCGCGGCTCGCCGCTGGCTCGCGGAGAGATCGACGGCGAGCGTGGAGACCGTTGGGCCGATCGGCTGGACGGGGCGTCGCACGGTACTCGCTCGTCCGTGAGCACGCGGCCGCTGTGAGCTCTCGCCGCGGCGACGCAGTGGCACGCCGCGGGATCAGAGGGCGCGGAAGGTCTTCCGGGTGAGGTAGCGCGCCAGCAGGTTGAGCGCGCCGATGAGCAGCAGCAGCACCAAGG
>CAYUSL010000582.1:0-3972 GCA_964447125.1 uncultured bacterium
GCGCTCGGCGCTCATTGCAGAGCGAGCAGCCGAGCCGCATTGCCGTGGAGCACGTCGCGCCGAAGCCGCGGGTTGCCCTCGGTGGCGAGGAGCACCTTCGCGAGCGGTAGCGCCAGGTAATAGAAGGGCCAATCGCTGCCGAACACGATCCGATCCGGCGGCGCCTCGCCGAGCACGCAGCGCACGCCGGTGAGCGACTGTGACGCGAGCTCGAGCCACACGTTGGGGTAGCGCTTCGCGAGGGCAATCGCCTCGGGATACTGAAGCGCACCTGCGTGACCGAGCACGAACGTGGTCGCCGGGCACTCGGCGATGGCCTTCTCGTAGCGGTACACCTGCGAGAGGCGACGTCCCAGGCGGGTCTCGATGTCGACGGGGCCACAGTGGAAGAAGACCGGCAGCCCGCGCTCGCCGCACAGCCGGCACACCCGCAGGCAGGCGCGGTGGTCCGGGCCGACCATCTGTACCGCCGGGTGCAGCTTGATCCCGCGCGCACCCAGCCGTCGCTGCCTGTCGAGAATGCGTCGTGCGTCGGGCCGGAACGGGTGAACGGAGCCGAAACCGATGAACTCGCGACGATGCCGCGCCTCGCCGAGCCAGCGCTCGGCATTGTCGGAGAGCACCGGCGCCTCGATGGGCAGCAGCACCGACGCGCGGACGCCGAGGCCACGCATCTCGCGGGCGAGGTTGGGAGCCGTGTGCGTCGCGCGCAAGCCGCTCGCTCCGAGCGAGGACCAGGTGAGATCGTGCCGAAGACGTGCGAGGGCCTGGGCCGTGTAGTTGCGGTTCGCGTAGACGTCGAGGTCGATGGGCTCTTCCGCGTCCAAGTAGTGCGACGTGTGCGTTGTCTCGCGCCCGAGATCGACGGTCGCGGGCAACACGTACGAGAGCGCGAGGTGTGTGTGCATGTCGATCACCGGCCCGAGCGCAGGATCGGCGAGGACCAGCTCGCCGTCCTCGATCTCGAAGTACGGAAGGCGGGCCAAGTCGAGGCGGTTCTCGAAGCGGTCGGTCACGGTCATCCTCCTCGACACGAGCTAGGTCACGGGCGCGGACCTGCGGGCGCTCGCCCACATCGCGAACGATCGATCACCGCGCGGCGGCGATGGCTCGCCGCACGGTGTCGACGATGGCTCGATTGGTGCGACCGTTCCGCGTTGCGGCCTCGGCGGGATCGAAGCGGTAGGCGGCACGTTCGGTCTTGTTCAGCATGTTCCGGAGCCAGCCCTGCACGCGCGGCGGCGACCAATCGCCCATCACGTCCACGCCCACGAGCCGACCGCGCGCGGCACGCACGAACCCATCGAGAATCGACAGGATCTCGTCCAGCGTGAGCCTGCCCGAATCCCAGTTCACGAGCGCATCGGCCGATCGCATCACGTCCTTGTCGATGGTGATGTAGAGCGGCACACGTTCCAGATCGGCGCGCAGGCTGCCCACGATCTCGTCGAGCCTCGCCGCATCCAAGCACCGATTCGCATCGACGCGCAGCGGCTGATTGGGCACGTCGCACCAGCGGCCGCGCGACAGTCGGCGCACGGCGGGGAACGCCACCGCCTTGCCACTGGTGAGCGCCCACCACGGCGCCACCCAACGAAACACGTTGTCGAGATCCAGATCGGCGCCCACGTGGATCAGCCGCACGAGCTGCGGATGGGCGAGCGCGTGGTTGACCCAGGTGCCGCAGTGCATGAGCGGCGCGTGTCCGACCCAGTCGGGGTGCTTGTCGACGATCAGCAGGTTGAACGGCTCGCGAACCTGCCGCAGCAACGCCACCGTGACGTGGTGAAAATCCCCGGAGCCGCAGAAACGGATCTCCGGCCCCGCATCGTCTCCCGCCATGCGCTCCGCCAGCGCTTGCTCGAACCGACGATAGCGCGGGAAAGAGCTGCAAATGCGGATCGCAGGTCCCCAATCCGAAAGGGGGACGATCGCTGGGTCGTCGCTGGCGAGCGCCGCCTGCGCCGTGACGCCACCGTCCAGGTCGAGGATTCGAACACGCATCGCCGACGCCTGCCACGGCGGAGGCTGGCACAATCCGCGGCATCGGTCGTGGGACCGCGAGCCCAGCGCAACCGCCGCGCACCGAGCGCGCTCCGCTCGGCGTCGCGATGATCTAGCGCGGCTCGTCGGCCGAGGCCCGCGCCTGCTTGCGGGCGGCCAGCCGATGCAGCGCGGAAGGCTGTGTGGTCACAGATCCGACCGCAGCTCCTGTGCTATCCCTGTCGAACATGGCGCCCGATCGAACGGTCGAGCATCACGGCGCGCCCCTCACGGATTCGCGAACGCAGCCTTCGCGTGGTCGTCGCGCGAAGGCGTGGGCGCTGGCGATCCCGCTGGCGCTGATGGTCCTCGGGCTCACGGTGAGCTCGATGGTGCTCGCGGAGGCCTACTTCGGGCGTGCCGGACGGATCGCGCTCATCGTCGCGCTCGTCGCCGCGCCCGCGATCGGCCGTCCGATCCCGGGACTGGGGCGCATCCGCAGCGCGACCCGGCGCTTTCGGTCGCTCCCGATCTTCTCTCGACCCGGCTTCGAGCTGTGGTGGTTCACGCTGCTCGTGCTCTGGAGCGTGGGTCTCGCGACGGCGTTCCCGGGCCATCTGCGCGGCGCGCTCGGGGCCGAGGTCGTGCGCGTGGAGGACCTGGCGCACGGGTGGAAAGCCACCCGCATCGGCTGGTCCCCGGAGCGCCACGAGCTCATCGGAGCACACGCGAGCGGCGCCAACTATCTGGGATTCACGATCGTGGACGTCTCGGGCACGCCACCGGTGTCGCGTTTTTTTTCCGCCCCCTGGCTGAACGACGTGATCGATCTCACGATCCTCGGCAACCACGGGCTCGCGCTCGCCCACACCGAGCACGACGATCTGAGCTTCCTGATCGACCTCGATCGTCGCGCCACGGAGACACGGCCGGAAGCCGGTGTCATCGCGTCGGCCTTCGACCCGGTGAACGACCGCATCCACGTCATCCAGCGGGGGAAGCGCTCCTTGGTCTCGGGCGGCGGGGCTCGAGTGCTCACCCTCGACCTCGACGACTACCTCGCCGAACGCTGGAGCGAAGCCCGGCAACACGAGATCCCGTCGCCCGCCGCACCGACGGCGCTGGTGACGGATCCGCGCGACCCGGATCACCTGTACGTGCGCGGACAGGACAGCACGCGCGGCATCGCGGAGATCGACCTCGCGAGCGACGCAGCACGCACGCTCGACCTACCACCGCCTCTCGGTGGCCTCGCCGTCGACGCCGAGCGCCGGCGCGCGTACGTGACTAACTCGGGGCGCAGCTCGCTCTACGAGATCACGCTCGACGACTTCGCGGTCGCGCGCGAGGTGTGGCTGGGCGGCGTGCCAGGCACCCTCGACGTGATGACGGGGACTGGCGCGATCGCCGTCGGCACGCGCATGACGGGCGAGCTCTTGGTGCTCGACCAAGACACGCTCGACGTCCAGATCCGACTCAAGACCTGCTGGCGGAAGGACCCTGCCTTCCGAACCGGGGCGATGCTCTTTCTGGGCGAGATGCGTGAGCTGGTCTGGGACGAGCCGAGCCGCACGCTCTACGTCGCCGACGTGTGCGGGCTACGCCGCGTGCGCTTCCCGGCGGGATGGCAGGTCCACGGAACCGAGCCGGCGGCAAGGCCGCGCGGAGTGCGTCGGGAAACGCATTCCCGACACACTCCTCGCCTCGCCGAAGGCGAGGGCCGGCGAGCAGACGCGAGCCGACTTGGGGGTGGGGCCCCACGAAAACCGCGCTTTTCGTGGGGCGGAGGTCCGGAACAAACCCGCACTCCCATCCCGACGGGCCGATCAGCGCACGGGTCTCCACGCGCACCCTCCACCTCTCCGCGAGCCGGCAGGCGAGCCGCAAGCGCAGCGCAGCGCCTTGGGGGTGGGACCCGCTGCGGCTTGGCCGCAGCGGGCGGGGGTCTGGAACAGACCATATGGATCGACCGGCTCCGTCTCGTAGCCT
>CAYUSL010000583.1:0-3971 GCA_964447125.1 uncultured bacterium
TCTTCTCCTCGATCTGCTGCTGGTACTCGGGGTTGTAGTAGTACTGGCGCACCAGGATGTGCTCCACCACCAACCCCTTTCCTTCGAGCTCGCGCGCGACCTGCGCTTGCGCTGCGGCCTGGCGCGCCGCGCGCTTGTGCACGTCGTAGAAGTCCTCGGCGACCATCTCGCCCATGTTCTTCTTGAGCGCCGAGATCACCTTGGGGATGAGGGTGTTGTTCTCGTAGAGCCGGCCCGGTCCTGCCTGTTGCATGATCGTGAACGCGTTTTCGATCCGGAACAGCACCGTCACGTCCACCGCCACGCGCGAGCCGTCCGAGGTGTTCACCTCCACCGCGGGCTCCATGCGCACGCGTTCACTGTGCTTGCCGGAACGACCCTCGCTGCCGCTGTTGAGCTCGAGCACCTGAACGTCGGTGGGGAAGCGATGGATCGTCTGGCCCGGCAGCAGGAAGTGCAGACGGCCGCCGGGCAGGAGCTCGGGCCGGATGCCGCGCGGCGGAACCAGGCGACTCTCGAGAATGCCCACCTCGTTGGGCGCGATGTAGGTCGTGACCCACGAGAACATCATCGCGAGCCCCACCAATGCGATACCGGCGACGGCCACCCGCGACAGCACGCCTCGCGCCGCGTCCGCGACTCCCCCGCCGCTCCCGTTCCCCCTCATCGCTCCCCCTCCGTTCTTCGCGCTTGCTCGCGCGCTCCGCTTCCAACGGCGCGCGCATCATGGGTGTGGGGCTCGGACGCGGTCAAGAAACCCTTGCGGCTTGTTGATTCGATCCGGGGCGGTCGTTAGCTTCGCCGGTTCGTCTCGCCGCGAGCGCAGCCCGTCAAAGCCGGCGATTCGTTCTCTCCCTTGGCGTTCGTGATCTCGTCATGAGCAGCGCTGTGTCCGCCTCGGCGCACGATCTCGAGGCCCGCGTCCGCGCGCACCTCGCCCAGGATCGATCGGCGCTCAGGCTGGGAGGGCTGCCGGCGGCTGCGCGCGCTGCCCTGGTCGCGACCGTCGCCGAGCACACCACCCGCCCCGTGTGGGTGGTCACGGCGACGCTTCCGAACGCCCGCGCGCTGCGCGACGACATCGCCACCTTCCTCGCCGCACGATCGCTCGACCTGCCGGTGCGAGTGCTCCCAGGCTGGTCCGACCCACCCGACGGCCGGCTCTCGCCCGACGCCGCGGGGACCTTCGAGCGCCTCGGCGCGCTCACTGCATTGGTCGCGCGCGAGCACAGCGTGGTCGTGGTGCCGATCCAAGCCCTCCATCAGCGCGTGCTGCCACGCTCGCATCTGGAGGCGTCGAGCCTCGAGCTTCGGCCCGGCGGCACGTTGGTCTGGGACGAGCTGATCCAGGCGCTCACCCGCGGTGGTTATGCACGCCTCGAGCGCGTCGAGTCGGTGGGCGAGCTGGCGGTGCGCGGCGGCGTCGTGGACGTGTTTCCGCCCGACCACGAGCTGCCGCTGCGCATCGAGCTCGAGGGTGACGTCGTCGAATCGCTGCGCACGTTCGATCCGGACACGCAACGATCGCTGGAGTCGATTCGCACCGCGCGAATCGGGCCGTGCCGCGAAGTGCTCTTCACTCCCGAGTCGATCGAGCGCGCCGCGATCCGCATCAAGGAACGCGCCGATCGGCTGGGGGTCGCGAAGCTGGTGCGCGACGCGCTCATCGACACCATCCGCGCCGAGCTGCGCGCTCCCGGCATCGAGGCCTATTGGCCGGCGTTCGAGGACGAACGCGTGCCGGTTTCCGCGTACCGCGAGCCCGGCGATCCCCTGATCGTAGATCGCGGGCTGGAGATCGCCCGAGCCTGGGGCGAGGCCCGCGAAGCGCTACGCCGCTGGGAAGAAGGAATCGCCGAGTCGGGGCGGCTCTACTTTCCTGCGGACGCTTTCTGGGACCTCGGCGGCGGCGTCGAGGCACTTGCGGACGAAGCGCCAGCCATCGAGCTCGATCCCATCGACAAAGCAGGTTTCACGACGATCCAAGTCGAATGGGGCCGCGGCGAGCCGCCCGTCCCGAAGGACGTACCTGGCGCCGAGAGCTTCGATCCCGTTGCCGCGCGTTTCGCCGAATGGCTCGAGCGTGATCTGAGCCCACTGGTCTTGGCGTCGAGCGAAGGACAGGCCGCACGCCTCGAGCAGCTCTTCGGCGGCCGGTCGCTACCGGTGACGCGCGTCGGCATCGAAGACCTTCCCACGCTCTCGCCCACCCACGTGCCTGCACGCGGCACCATCCGCGTCACCGTCGGCTCGCTGTCCGCCGGCTGGCGCTGGCCCGAGCTCGGCATCGTGGTGGTGGTCGACGACGAGATCTTCGGCCGCAAGCGCCACGGTGCCGCGCGCCGGCGCCGCCGCGAGGCGCCATCGCTCGATCTCGGCGAGCTATCCGAGAACGATCCCGTCGTGCACCGCGACTTCGGCATCGGCATCTACCGCGGCCTCAAGTCGATGTCCCCCGGCGGCATCCGCGGCGATTTCCTACAACTCGAGTACGCGGGCGGTGATCGGCTCTACCTGCCCGTGGACCGCATCGAGCGCGTGGAGCGATACGTCGGCGGCAGCGAGGACGGCGCGGGTCCCGCGCTCTCGAAGCTCGGCGGCACTGGCTGGGCGCGCGCCAAGGAACGCGTCCACCGCCAGGTGCTGGAGATGGCCGGCGACCTCGCCAACCTCTACGCGGCGCGCAAGCTGGTGCAGGGACACGCGTTCGCGGCGCCGGATGCGGCGTTCCACGAGTTCGCGGCGGCGTTTCCGTTCGAGGAGACGCCCGACCAAGCGCGCGCCATCGACGACGTGCTCGCAGACCTCACCAAGCCCATGATCGCGGACCGGTTGGTGTGCGGCGACGTCGGCTTCGGCAAGACCGAGGTCGCGATGCGCGCGGCGTTTCTCGCCGTCCTCGATCGCAAGCAGGTCGCGGTGCTGGTGCCCACCACGGTACTGGCGCAGCAGCACTTCCAGACCTTCCGCGAGCGCTTCAAAGGGCAGCCGGTCAACATCGAGTCGATCTCGCGCTTCCGCTCCACCGCCGAGGTGCGCACGGTTCTCGAAGGCCTGCGCAAGGGCGCGGTCGACATCATCATCGGCACGCATCGGCTGCTGGGCGCGGACGTCCGCTTCCGCGATCTGGGGCTCGTGATCATCGACGAGGAACACCGTTTCGGCGTCGCGCACAAAGAGAAGCTCCGGAAGCTCCGCACCCAGGCCGACGTGCTCTCGATGACCGCGACCCCCATCCCGCGCACGCTCAGCATGTCGCTCTCGGGACTGCGCGACCTGAGCGTGATCGCCACCCCGCCCGAGGACCGCCTGGCGATCCGCACCTTCGTGAGCCGTTACGACGAGCCGCTGGTGCAGGACGCGATCCGCCGCGAGCTGGCTCGCGGCGGCCAGGTGTTCTTCGTCCACAACCGCGTCGAGACCATCGAGGCGCAAGCCAAGACGCTGGGCACGCTGGTGCCCGAGGCCAAGTTCGCGGTGGCCCACGGCCAGATGACGGCCGCTACTCTCGAGAAGGCGATGCTCGGCTTCGTGCACGGCGACGTGCACGTGCTCGTGACCAGCGCCATCATCGAGTCCGGCCTCGACATCCCCAAGGCCAACACCATCCTCATCAACCAAGCAGATCGCTTCGGCCTCGCGCAGCTCTACCAGCTCCGCGGGCGCGTCGGACGCGGCCCGGTGCAAGCCTTCTGCTACTTGCTGGTGCCCGACGAGAACCGCATCACCGCCGACGCCGTGCGGCGGCTGGAGGCGCTCCGCAACCTCACCGACCTCGGCGCCGGCTTCCGATTGGCGCTCGAAGACCTGGAGATCCGCGGCGCCGGGAATCTGCTCGGCAAGGAACAGTCGGGGCAGATCGCCTCCGTCGGCTTCGAGCTCTATCAGCAGATGGTCGAGGAGGCGATGGCCGAGCTCGACGGCCGCGAGCCCGAGCTCGACCTCGACCCCGAGATCCACTTCCCGGTGGA
>CAYUSL010000584.1:0-3971 GCA_964447125.1 uncultured bacterium
GGGATCGGGGAAGCGTTTGCCGCGGCGCAGCCACATCACCATCGCGATTCCTCGCTACCTGGCGGTTGACGCTAGCACGCGGTTGCCAGCCTGCGAACCGGTGCCCATCTTGCGGAGGCGGGCGCGCGCTCGGCCTCGCGCGCTTCCTCGCTCACACACTTCATCGCATGTCGTCGATCACCGAAACCGAGCACGCGAGCTGCATCCTGTGTGGACCGGGACCGGCCCGCACGCGAATCGACGCGCATCCGTTCCGGGTGGTCGAGTGCGAAGGTTGCACGCTGGTGTACCTGAGCCCGCGCCTCGCCCCGGGCGCCCGGGAGTCGATCTACACCGGCGACTACTTCCGCAGCCCGATCGCCCGTGAGCGGGGCTACACCGACTACGTGGGCGATCGCGACTGCTACGTGGAGACGTTTCGCCGACGAGCGCGACCGCTGCTCGAGTGGCGCGAGACCGGGACGGTGTTCGAAGCCGGTTTCGCTGCGGGCTTCTTCCTGAGCGTGATGCGCGATGCCGGTTGGCGGACCTACGGCGTCGAGCTCAATCCCGCGATGGTGGAGCACGCCCGCGACACCCTCGGGCTCGTGAACGTGGCGCACGGTCGCATCGAGGATTGGGACGGCCGCGACGCGCCATACGACCTCGTCACGCTGTGGGACGTGCTGGAGCACGTCGGTGACCCGGTGGGACTTCTGGAGCGCGTCCGCGAGTGGCTCGCTCCCGACGGGCGGCTGGTGATCGAGACGCAGGACGTGAAGTCGCTCACGGCGCGGCTTCTGGGCAAGCGCTGGCATCACTACAAGCACGGCGAGCACCTCTTCCACTTTTCTCCGCGCACCCTCGAGCGGTTGCTGGCCCGCGCCGGCTTCGAGCTGACGAGCTGGACGCGCGCGGGGGCGGGGAAGGTGATCCCGTACCGCTTCCTGGTCGAGCGCAGTCAGCGGATTCTGCCCGCGCTGACGCCGGTGCTGGCGCGGCTCAAGTCCTTCGAGAACCGCACCTTCTACGTGAATCCCCACGACGAGATGATCGTCACCGCGCGGCGCGCGCCTCGCGCATGAGGCCGCTCACGCGCGACTTCTACCTGCGGCCGACCGAGGACGTGGCGCGGGAGCTGCTGGGGGCGGTGATCGTGCGGCAGGAGCGCGGACGACGCGTCTCGATCCGGGTCGTGGAGGTGGAGGCGTACCTGGGGGTCGACGATCCCGCAGCGCACACCTACGGCGGGCGCCGCACGGCACGCAACGAGCCGATGTGGGGTCGCGGCGGACACGCATACGTCTATTTCACGTACGGCATGCACCATTGCCTGAACGCGGTCACGCGCGACGCGGGCACGCCGGAGGCGGTCCTGATCCGCGGCGGCGAGCCCCTCGAAGGCGTCGCGACCATGCGACGGCGGCGCGGGCCGGGACGTCGCGATCACGAGCTGGCACGGGGACCGGCGTGCGTGTGCGCGGCGCTGGCCCTCGATCGCCGCCACTCGGGTGTCGATCTCACCACCGGCCAAGCGCTCTGGATCGAGCCGGGTGACAGCGTGTCCGACGACGCGGTGGTGCGCGCGCCGCGCATCGGCGTCGATTACGCGGGAGAATCGGCGCGCTGGCCCTTGCGCTTCCTGGTCCGCGATCATCGCTGCGTGTCCAAGCCGCCGCCTCGCTGAGAAAACCACGTGGAGCTCGTCGCCTACAGGCAATTCCGGGATCTCGAGAAGACCCATTGGTGGTTCATCGGCCGCCGCCGGATCTTCACGGGATTGCTGCGGCGAACGCGCTATCGGCCGCCGCGCGGGCGCGTGCTCGACCTCGGCTGCGGCGCCGGCGAGATGCTCGATCCGTTGGCGGAGTTCGGCGAGGTGGTGGCGCTCGACGCGAGCAAGGTGGCGCTCGATTTCTGCCGGGAGCGTGGCGCTGCGGCGCCGGTCGGCGGCGATGCGATGAAGCTGCCGTTTCGGGATGGCGTGGCCACGTTGGCGGCACTCGTCGACGCCATCGAGCATCTGCCGAACGACGAGGCGGCGCTGCGAGAAGCGCACCGCGTGCTGGTGCCGGGTGGAACGCTGCTCGTCACCGTGCCCGCGTACGAGCTGCTTTACTCGGACAACGATCGCGTGGCCCATCACTTGCGCCGCTACACCGCCCGCGAGCTTCACGACAAGGTCGCGCGCGCCGGATTCACCGCGGTCTGGACCACCTACTACAACACCGCGTTGCTGCCGTTCATCACGCTCTTTCTCGGTGTGGCGAAGCTCAAGCAAGCGCTCTTTCCGCGAGCCGCGGGTGAGCAGCGCGACAACTTGCACGTGCCGTTTCCGGCTGCGCTGCACGGGCTGCTGGCGGGCTGGCTGAGCTTCGAAGGCCGCGTCGCCGCGCGGATGCGATTGCCGTTCGGGCATTCCATCGTGTGTCTCGCGGTCCGACCGTGACCGAGCCTCGAACGGCTCGGGCGGCGCGATCCACGCCCTGGATCGCAACCGTCGCGGCGGTGCTGCTCAGGCTGGGCTACGCGCTCGCCAAAGGTCCTGTGGGGACCGACGAGGCGCTCTATCTGGTGCTCGGCCACAACTTGTGGTCCGGCAAGGGCTACACGCTGCTGGGCGCGCCGCACCTGATCTTTCCGCCGCTCTTCCCCTGGCTCCTGGGAGCGATCGAGCGCGTGGTGGGCTCGCCGGAATGGGCGAGCCGGATCGTGTTCATCGTCGCCGGCGCGGGCTTGGTGCCGATCGCGCACGCGCTGGCTCGCCGCACCCTCGGCGCGTCGGCGGCGCGCTGGGCCACTTGGCTGGTGGCCGTTTCGCCCACCCTCACGAGCTATGTGTCGAGCTGGTTCTGGGGCTCGATGTCCGAGCCGCTCTTCTTGCTGCTCGCATACGGCGGCTGGCTGGCCGTGCTCGTCACGAGCGCCGCGCTCGCCGAAAGGGGCGCGCTCGCCGCGGCCTGTGCGGTGACGGCAGGGCTCGCGTTCGCCGGCGCCTATCTCACGCGACCGGAAGGGGTCGCGTACGTGTTGCTGGGTGTCGTCGCACTGGCGGTCTTCGGCGAAGCGCGCCCGACGCGGCGGGTGCTGGCCGCCGTGCTCGTCGCCGTGACGTTCGCCGGCGCGAGCTACCCGTACGTCCGCTACCTCCATCGCCACACCGGTCGGTGGACGCTCAGCGCCAAGTCCGGCGTGGTCCTCGAGATGGCGTTCGCGATGCTGGGCAAGGACTCACTCCATCGCAAGGAAAAGCTCGACGTGCTCGCCTACGAGGCGCTCGGTTTCAGTGCCCACGATCTGGGCGGCGACGCGCCCACGCTCGGCTTCGGCGAGGACGGTGTCGCGGGTCGCGAGCGTGGTGATTCGTTCTTCGACGTGGCGCGGCACGAGCCGCTCTTCGCCGTCGAATTCGTGCTCGCGAACCTGTGGGACCTGGCGCGGACGCTTCCTTCACGGCAGGTGCATCCGTGGCCGTTGGCGATCCTGAGCGTCGTGGGCGCCGTGGCCGCGTGGCGCGTTGGCGGCGATTCGCGGCGTGGGCTCGTGTGGGTGATCGCGGCGGGTGTGCCGGTAGCGGCGTTCGCGCTCTACGGAATCCTGCCGCGCTTCCTGGTGCCGGTGGTGCCAGCGGCGCTGCTTCTCGCAGCCGCCGGAATCGAGCCCGCAGCGCGCTGGATCCGTCGGCGCGTTCCCGCGGTCTCCGAAGCACGGGCAGGCGCGCTGCTGGTCGCGACGTTGGTGGCCTTCGGCGGCGCGAAGACGGCGAAGGCCGTCGCGACGCTGAGCGAGCCCGTCGAGTACCCAATGGTGGGCGAATGGCTGCGCGACCACCTCCCCGCCGACGCGCTGCTCATGTGCAGGAAGCCCGAGATCGCGTTTTACGCGCGACGCCCGATGGTCGCGCTGGTGGCGGCGGATCCGCCGGCGCTGGTGGCCTTCGCACGCAAGCGTCACGTCACGCATCTGGTGCTGGATCGTTACGCCGTGTGGGG
>CAYUSL010000585.1:0-2786 GCA_964447125.1 uncultured bacterium
TTCACGGCTCCCGCGGTGGCCTCGCTCTTCACCGGGCTCGATGGCATGCACCATGGGGTGGCGGGGCACGTGCCGGATCTCCGGTTCTCGCGGGCGCATCAGACACTCGCCGAGGCCTTTCGCGAGGCCGGTTACGCCACGGTGGGCGTCGTCACGAACCCTTGGCTCAGCGCCGAGCGCGGCTACGACCAAGGCTTCGATCGTTATCTCCACGCCAACGAGGGCAAGGCCGAGGAGCGCGCGGCGGTGCTTTCCGCTGCGATCGATGCACTTCCCGCAGATCGTCCGTGGTTCGCGTGGCTGCACCTTCTCGACACCCACATGCCGTACGCGCCGAGCGCGGCGAATCGCGATCGCTTCGATCCCACCGCGTCCCAGAGCCTGCCGCTCGCTCATTTCCTCACGCGGCCGATCTCGATCGACACCCTCTTCTTCGAGTACCGGTACACGACCGAGGACATCGCACGAACGCGTGCTCTTTACGACGCGGCGATTCTGACCGTGGACGAGGTGCTGCGCTCGACCGTGACTGCGCTACGCGCTCGCCCTGGCGGCGATGATCTCGTGGTGGTTTACACCTCGGATCACGGCGAGGCGCTCTGCGAGCACGGCCTCTGCTGGTCCCACGAGTTCACGCTCTATCAGGAGCTCATGGCTGTGCCGCTGGTGTTGCGTGCGCCGGGCCGACTGCCCGCGGGCGCGCGCGTCGCGTCGCCGATTCGCAGCATCGACGTGGCACCCACGATCGCCGCGATTGCCGGCGTGTCACTCGGTGGCGCCATCGACGGCGAGAGCGCGGTGGAATTGGCCCGCGGCGCGAGCGAGCCGCGACCGCGCGTCGCGTTCGCCGAGAGCGCCCCGTACCGCGAGAAGTACAAGAAAAATCCGCGCATTCATCTGCCTGGCGACGAGGGGCGGTGGAAGATGGTTCGCGACGGTCGCTGGAAGCTCATCGTCGTGCCGACCATCGCTGGTGACCCCAGTCGGGACGAAAACGAGCTCTACGATCTGGAAAGCGATCCCGACGAATCGCGGAACGTGGCGAACGAGCACGCCGACCTGGTCGAGCGGCTGCGTGCCGCCATCCACGCCTGGGTTCTGACTCGACGCGCCGCTCCCGCAGACGACGCGCCGCCGCTCACGATCTCGCCGGAAGAACGGGAGAGCCTCACCAGTCTCGGCTACGCGGGACCCTGAGCCGAGCTGCGCTACGCTCGTCCCCTCGCTCCACGCTGCCGAGACGCCGAGCCTTCGTGAGCCGCCCCCATGGCGATCGTTCTCATGCCCTTGCCCAGCCGGGATTTCGATCCCACCGAGTCGGGAGTGCCTTGGCTCGCGCTGACGCGGCGCGGGCACGTGGTGCGATTCGCGACTCCCGACGGCCGCCCTGCTGAAGCCGATCCACGCATGGTGCACGGCACCGGGCTCGGCCCGTGGCGGTCGCTGCTCCGCGCCGACGCCAACGGCCGCAACGCATACCAGGCCATGATCGCCGACGCAGCGTTCCGCGAGCCTTGGAGCTACGAGCGCGCTGCATCGGAGGCCGTCGACGGCATCGTGCTTCCGGGCGGACATGCGCCGGGCATGCGGGTGTATCTCGAATCGGCGGCGATCCAGTCGCTCGTTACGGCGGCATTCGAGCGCGATCTCCCCGTGGGTGCCATCTGCCACGGAGTGCTGGTTGTCGCGCGCAGCCGAGATCGTGCGGGCCGCTCCGTGCTCTTCGGGCGCCGAACCACCGCGCTCACGCGGAGCCTGGAGCTCACGGGGTGGTTGCTCACGGTGGCGTGGCTGGGCAACTACTACCGGACCTACCCGCTGACCGTGCAGGCGGAAGTCACCGCGACGTTGGCGAAGACGAGCGACTTCGAGGCCGGGCCGCCGGCGATGTTGCGCGATGGCCCAGAGCATCTCGAACGCGGTTTCACCGTGCGCGACGGGAACTATCTTTCGGCGCGCTGGCCCGGTGACGCGCACCGCTTCGCGACCGAGTATGTGGATCTGCTCGAGGCGCACGCCGCCGGTGCCGCGAGCGCACGATAGCCGAGACCCAGGGAGCGCCGTTCATGCCGAAGATGTCCGTGGAGCTTCTTTCCCGCGATCCGATCGCGCAGGGGACGTTGCGCTATCGATTCACCAAGCCTGCCGAGCTCTCGTTCCTCGCGGGGCAGTACGTGTCGTTGGGAATCCCGAATCCGCCCTATCGCGACAAGAAGGGCCCGCGCCGGCCGCTGACACTCGCGTCCGCGCCCAGCGACGATCATCTGGAGTTCGCGTGGCGCACCAGCGACAGCGCGTTCAAGACGATCCTCGCCGAGGCGCCGCTGGGCGGCAGCTACGAGGTGGTGGGGCCGATCGGCGCCTTCAGCCTCCACGAGGATTCGTCGATCCCGGCGGTCTTCGTTGCCGGCGGCATCGGGATCACGCCGTTTCGCAGCATCCTTCGCGAGGTCGCCGCGCGCGGCCTCGACCACCGGATCACGCTGATCTACAGCAACCGCTGTCCCGAGGAAGCCGCGTACCTCGACGAGCTGAGCGACCTCGCGGGTCGGCTGCCCAACCTGCGGCTGGTGCTCACGATGACCCGCGCGGAAGATTCGGTGCGCGGTTGGGACGGCCTCCGCCACCGCATCGATCTCGACTTCCTCCGCGAGCAGGTCGGTGATCTCACCGTGCCGATCTTCTACGTCGCTGGCCCTTCACGCATCATCGCCGCCGTGAGCCAAGCGTTGACCGAAGCCGGGGCCGACCTCGCCCGCCTCAAGAAAGACGAGTTCACCGGCTAC
>CAYUSL010000585.1:2886-3969 GCA_964447125.1 uncultured bacterium
GCGATGGACGTCGACGTCACGATCATCGGAGGCGGGGTGGTGGGTATCGCCGTGGCGGCGGCGCTCGCGACGCCCGCTCGCAGCGTGCTGGTGATCGAGCGCAACGCGCGCCTCGGCCTCGAAACCACCAGCCGCAACAGCGGCGTGATCCACGCCGGCATCTACTACGCACCGGGCTCGCTCAAGGCGCGCTTGTGCGTGGAAGGCCGGGATCGGCTGTATCGATACTGCGTTGAGCGCGGCATTCCCCATCGGCGCATCGGCAAGCTGATCGTCGCGACCGACACCGCCGAGGAGACTGCGCTCGAATCGATCCGCCGCCGCGCCGAAGCGAATGGTGTGTCGAGCCTCGAATCGCTCGACGGGTCGCAGGTGCGCGCTTTGGAGCCGGAGGTGCGTGCGACGGCAGCGCTCTACTCGCCGGACACGGGCATCATCGATGCCTTGGCTCTGGTCGCAGCGCTTTGGCGTGAAGCCCAAGACGGCGGCGCCGAGCTGGTTCTCGGAACCGAGGCCACAGCGCTCGACCGGCTGCCCGCGGGTTGGCGCGTGACCGCGAAGACCGGCGGTGGTGAGGCTGAGTCCCACACGAGCCGCGTGGTCGTGAACGCGGCGGGCCTCGCGAGCGACACGATCGCAGCGCTCGCGGGCATCGACGTCGAGACTGCGGGCTATCGCCTGCATGCGATCAAGGGCGATTACGTGTCGGTTGCCCCCGCAGCAGCGAAGCGGGTGTCGCGCCTCGTCTACCCCGTCCCGCCGGCTCAGGGGCATGGGCTCGGCGTCCACTGGACGCTCGACCTCGAAGGGCGCGCACGGCTCGGCCCCGACGCGACGTGGGTGGACCGCGCGCAGCCGAGCCTCGCCGTCGATCCTGGGAAATGCGCGCGCTTTCTCGATGGCGCGCGGCGCTTCTTGCCGTTTCTCGCGATCGAGCACCTGACACCCGAATCGAGCGGCATCCGGCCATCGCGGCGCGCGCCGGGCGCTCCCGAGCAGGACTTCGTGGTCGCCCACGAAGCCGCGCGCGGATTGCCGGGGCTCGTGAACCTGATCGGCATCGAATCGCCCGGGCTCACTTCG
>CAYUSL010000586.1:0-3968 GCA_964447125.1 uncultured bacterium
CCCAGGCTCAGCACCACGTTGAACACGAGCTGGGGGCTCGCCGGCAGCCGATCGTAGCCGGCGGCGCGCGCGAACTCGCGATTGCGATAGAGCGGGTTGGTCTCGAAGAAGTCGCTCGAGAAGAGCAGGATCATGTCCTCGGTGATGGTGAGCCCGCGTGGATGGTGGAAGACCTGGCCGGGGATCAAGTCCTCGAGCGCGCGGCCGTAGCGCGGCTTCTTGATCTGCGCGAGCTTGACCGGCGAGCTGGGGGCGCGCTCCGTCTGCGGCGCGAGCTTCAGGTTGATCGTCATGGACGTGGCTCCTTCGGCAACCGGCGCGGATGTCGCGGGTCGCGGATTTACTCGTCGAGATCCTCTCGCGCGGGTCGGGGGCGGCTCACGCTGACGCCGCTTCTTCCACGACGCTGCGCGCGACCACGCGCAGCGCCAGCACTTCCTCGGCACCCTCGAAGATCGAGAGCACGCGAGCGTCCACGAAGTAGCGGGACACTGCGAACTCTTCGGCGTAGCCCATGCCCCCGTGGATCTGCATCGCCTCGCGCGTCACCCATTCGGCCGTGCGGCATGCGTAGAGCTTGACCAGCGCGCAGTCCACTGCGCCTTTGCCCTCCTCGACCAGCTTCGCCGAACGATACGTGGCGCGGCGCACGGCGTGCAGCGCCGCGGCCATGCGCGCGAGCTTCCACTGGGTGAGCGGGTATTCGAAGATCGGCTTGCCGAAGACCTTGCGGTCCTTGGCGTAGCGCAGGCCCTCTTCGAGCGCTGCCTGCATCACGCCCAGCGCGCGCGCAGCCGTCTGCAGCCGGCCGCCGGCGAAGCCTTCCATCTGCAGGTAGAAGCCTTTTCCCAGACCGCCTGTGCCTCCCACCAGGTTGGCGTCGGGAACGAAGTAGCTCTCGAACACCACCTCGTAGGAGTGCATGCCGCGGTAGCCGACGGTGGGGATGGCGCGGCCTTCGATCTTGCCGCCGCCTTCCTGGGTGTGGGTGAAGGAATGACCTTCGAAGCGCGGCTTCTCGGCGATGAAGAGCGAGAGCCCGCGGTGCTTCTGCTTGGGATCGGGATCGGTGCGCGCCAGCACCATCAGCGTGTCGGCGTAACCGGCGAAGGTGCACCAGGTCTTGACGCCGTTGAGGAGCCAGCCGCCCTCGGTCTGGGTGGCGGTCACCACGATGCCGGCCACGTCCGAGCCGAAGTCGGGCTCGGTCACGGCCACGGCGGCCATGGCCTCGGCGGTGGCGAGCTTGGGCAGCCAGGTCTGCTTCTGTTCCTCGGTGCCGCCCTTCAGGAGCGCCTTGGCGAGGATCTCGGGGCGGGTGATGAGGCTGCCGGCGGCGGCGAGGCTGCCGCGGGAGAGCTCCTCGGTCACGATCACCATGCCCATGTTGTCGGGGTCGGTGTCGCTCTGGAAGCCGCCGTAGGTCTCGGGGATGGAGAGGCCGAAGCAACCCAGCTCGGCGAGCCCGTCGATGATGCTCTGCGGAACCAGCAGGTCCTGGCGGTGGATCTTCTCCGCCATCGGTGCCACTTGCTCGCGGGCGAATTTGCGGAAGGTGTCGGCGATAGCCTGGTGGTCGCTGTCGTGACCGGGATCGGCGCCGCCGGGCAGGTCGCGCAGGAGCTTGCCGATCTCCGCGTAGCGCTCCGGCGCCAGGTTCGCGGTCAGGTAGGTCTGCACTTCGCTGGCCGCGAAGGGATCGGTCGTGACGCCGAACTCCGCGGGGCGCGCCTGCACCCGCGAACGGATGGAGTGCAGCGCCTCGGCGAGGAAGAGTGCAGCGAGCCTGAGCTCGAGCTCGGTGCCGCGCTCGCGGGCGTCGCGCACGGTCTCTTCGGCGGCGCCCAGCTCGGCGAAGATGTAGGCGAGGTCGTAGGCGGCGAGTTGGTGAAGGTCGAGGGCGTCGTTCGAGAGCTTGCCGCCCGGGCTCGAGACGGACGCAAGGTGGCGGGCCGCGCCTTGGGCGAGGTCGCGTGCCGCGGCGACGGCGCGGTCGGCATGGTCGAGTAGGGCGCTGGGCTGAGTCACGGGTCCTCCCGGTTGTGCGTACGAGGTTCGATCGACGGGTTCGTTCGTTTCAGGCCCGAATCGTGGGGCCGCCGCTCCCGGCCCTCGGCGCACCGACCTCGTGCCCGAGCGCGTTCCCCCAGCTCGCGGGAGAGCGCGGTCACGCTTGCTTCAGGAATGGTGCGCGTCGCCGACTGGCTCGCTGAGCTCGACGAGCACGCCCCCGGTCGACTTGGGATGCACGAACGCAATTCGCTTGCCATGGGCGCCCATGCGCGGCACTTCGTCCACGAGCTTGACGCCCTTCGCCTTGAGCTCGGCGAGGCGGGCGTCGATGTCGTGCACTTCCAGGCAGATGTGGTGGATGCCGGCGCCGCGTTTCTCGAGGTGCTTGGCGACCGGGCTTTCCGGAGAGGTGGGGAAGAGCAGCTCGAGATTCGTCTCGCCAACCGCGAAGAACGCGGTGCGCACCTTCTGATCGGCGACTTCCTCGAGGTGATCCGGGCCTTTGCCCAGCATCTTCGTGTAGAAGTCGATCGCTTCCTCGAGCCCGAGGACGGCGATGCCGATGTGGTCGACTTTCTTGAACATCCGGCCTCCGCTCGGCCGCGGCACCTGTGTCGGTAGAGCGCGCGGCGTGCTCGATATGGCGCAATGCGTTACGCGAACGGCCAAGATATCGCTCGCGTGTTTGCGCCTTCAAGTCGAGAAGTCGCGAGGAAAATCGGCGCGGAGCAGACGTCAGCGAGCGTCGCGCGCCGAGCGCACCGAGTGGTGACGCTCGCGCCGCGTCTCGAGCGCCAGGCAGACCACCCCGGTGCTGGTGCGCACCAAGTAATACGTCAGGAAGATCGCGACTGCGTAGGCCAGCGCGGCGGGTGCCATGGAGGTTCGCTCGGCCGCAGCCGCCATGAAGAACACCATCGTTCCCACGTTTCCCGGCCCGCTCGGCAGCATGGCGCCCAGCCCCGACCCGACCATGATGAATGCGGTATCGCTCACCGAGATCATCGCGTCCCCGAACGCGCGGCTCAGCATTCGGTACGAGGTGTTCACGAAGAAGAAGTCGAGCAGGCAGAGCGCCACCACGATCGCGCCGGTGCGGCCACCGAGGGACCGTAGCCCGCCGAGCGCCGTGAAGATGCCGTCGGCGAAGTGGCCGAGCGGCGCGCGCAGTCGCTCGGGAAGTCGCGCCAAGATCCACGTGGTGAGGGAGCGCATGCGCGCGGGGTAGGCCACGATCGCCGCGATCGCGACGGCGATGCCGACCGCCACCGCACCGATCGTGCCGAGGATCGCCGGCGTGCTGCTCACGTCGGCGGCGGTGAAGCGTGCGCCCGCGAACACCACCATCGCCAGGCTCAGCACCATGAGCACGTCGAGGAGGCGCTCGACCGCCACCGTCACGCCGATGCCGCCGAAGCCGAGCGCCGGCACCCACTTGCCCACAACCAGCATCCGCACCAGCTCGCCCGAGCGCGGCACCACGTTGTTGTAGAGGTAGCCGATCGAAAGCGCCGAGAAGAGCCGCGGCACCGCCGGGCGCGGTGGCGCGAACAGGAAACGCCAGCGCAACGAGCGCCCCGCGAGATGCGCGAGGTGGAAAGCGCAGCCGACCACGAACCAGCCGGCCTTGGATGCGGGGATGCCCCGGATCAGCGCCAACTGGTGGGCGACGTCGGTGTGCTGCGCCGTCGCAGCCAGGAATACCGCACCGATCGCAAGCCCTGCCCAGAAGAGTTTCCAGTTCACGTGGCCTCGGTCCTCCAGCAGCGAGTGTAGACGTTGGGAGCCTGTTGCGCGTTGCGCTTCGCATCGTGCCAGGCTCCTCGCACCACGTTCTCTCGGGGGTCTCGAGAGACCCCCGCCCCGGGTAGTGGGTCAGTTTGCCGGGCATGCGCCGGTACAGTCGCGAGGGTCTGGGGACTCGTCGGCGGGCACGGCTCGCCCTCGCTCGACTC
>CAYUSL010000587.1:0-3965 GCA_964447125.1 uncultured bacterium
GCGCGGATCATCTGTCGATAGGCTTCCTGCTCGGGCGTGAAGTTGAAGTCCATGGTGGGTTCCTACGCGTCACCGCGCCCGGCTTGTGGCCCCCGCCGGTAGGCGGGGCGCAGAGCGAAGCGAAGCGGCTTGGGGGTGGGGCCCCACGAAAACCGCGCTTTTCGTGGGGCGGGGGTCTGGAACAGACCCCCGAGGCAACATCCGTGCGGCGGCTCATCGGCGAGCATCGCGAACCTCCGAGCCGCCCACTGCCCGGAACATGGGCAACGTGATCTGGTCGTTGATCTTCTGGAACGTGACTTCCACGGGGCTGCCCACGGCGATGGTGGAGAGATCGGTCTCGGGAACGAGGCGTCCGTGCATGCGCGGTCCCTCGTCGAGCTCGACGATCACCACGTTGTAGGGCGCGTCTTCCATGAACGCCGGATGCTGTGGGCGGTGGACGACGATCCACGAGAACACCCGCCCTCGGCCGCTCACCGGTTGGAAGCTCACCTGATCGCCCAGGCATTTCGGGCAGATCTTGGCGGGCGGCAAGAAGCGATGGCCGCAGGCTGCGCACGTCGAGACCACCAGCTTTCCCTCGCGGGTGGCATCCCAGTACGCCTCGGTGTCCTCGGTGGGCGATGGCAGTGGTTTGTCGATGGTGAACATGATCAGGTCCTCGTCGCGGGCGCGGACGACGGCGAAGGACGAGCCCCCGCCCACAGAACGGCGCCGCGCTGGATACTCGCGTGCATCACCGTTGGTCCGGCGTCACGACCATCGTCGTGTAGCTCAGGGTGGGCGGGGCCTCGTGGGGAGCACCGCCGAAGCCGGTGACGAAGACCACCTCGGCGTCCTTCACCTGGCGCTCGCCGGCAGTGCGGCGCACTTGGCGCATGGCTTCGGCGATATGACCGACGCCGAAGAGATGGCCCTCGGAAAGCAATCCGCCGTGAGTGTTGGTGGGTAGCTCATGACCCAACCGAAGCGCGCCGGTCGCCACCCATGGCCCGACCTCTCCATGGCGTGCGAAGCCGAACGCCTCCAGCTCGTGCATGACCAGCGGCGTGAAGCCGTCGTAGAGCAGCGCCACGTCGACGTCGTGAGGAAGGACTCCCGCCATCGCGAACGCGGCCCGCGCGGCGCGCGCGCCGGACGGCAGCTCGTTCTTGGGCAGCACCGGGAAGATCATCTCGGCGCCGTGCTCTTGCCCCGCACCGGCGATGACCACCACTGGCTGTTTCAAGTCGCGGGCGCGTTCGACGCTGGTGACGATCACGGCGCCGCCGCCGTCGGTCACCAGGCAGCAGTCGAGGAGGTGCAACGGCTCGACGATCCACGGCGAGCGCTGGTGATCCTCGACGGTGAATGGCTCGCGCTTTTGGGCCAGCGGGTTCATCGACGCGTGGTAGCGGAACGCGGCGGCGATCTCGCCGTACTGAGAGCTCGTGTAGCCGTAGAGGTGCATCTGGCGACGGCCCACGTGGGCCATGAACGTGATCGCGCCGATGTCGCCGTAGGGGATGGCGAACTGGCTGCCGAAGAGCTGCGGCACCATGCCCTGCGGGTTGTTCTGCATGCCGAAGCAGCAGATCACCGCGTTGGCCATGCCGGCGTCGATGTAGAGCGCGGCGGTCTGGATCATGCCGAGTGGTGTCGCGCCGCCCATGTCCATGGTGCAGGCGAGGCGCGGCTCGAGGCCGAGGTGGGCGGCGACGCGGGTGGCCCAGCCGTGCTGCTCGCCCATCACCGCGGGCATCGACACCAGGCAACCGTCGATCTCGTCGCGGGGGATGCCGCAATCCTCGATCGCGTTCTTGCAGGCTTCCAGCGTGAAGCCGAGGCAGCTCGTGCCCCAGACCTTGCCGAAGCGTGAGAGTCCGACGCCGGCGAGGGCGTGCGTACCTTTGAGTGCGTGTCGAGTCACTGGGTCGGCTCCTGGTGCTTGGAGGGTGCGCGGTCCCTCGCGCGCCGGCGCTCGTCCGAAGCGTCGCGCGCGGACCCGGGCTCACCGAGGGACCGGTGGGCCTCCCGCAGCTTGCGATCCGACGTGGCGAGTCGCTCACGTTCGCTACGCGATTCGGCGACGACACCCATGGCGAGCAACTGGTTCTTCACGTGACGGCGCAGCGGCTTCATGGCGAAGTTTTCGGGAATGGCGTCGACGAAAACGACGCGCCGCGGCCGCCGATACGCGGCGATGCGCCCGTCGGTCCAGGCGAGGATCTCGTCCTCGGTGGTGGTTGCGCCGTCGCGCCGGATGACGGCTGCCACCGGTAGCTCGCCTTTGGTGGGGTGGGGCATGCCCACGACCACGCACCGCTCGATGTCGGGATGGGCGGCCAGCTCGCGCTCGACCTCGGCGGGAAACACGCTGTAACCGCCCACCTTGATCATGTCCTTCTCGCGGGCGACGAAGTGATGGCGGAAGCGGTTGCCGCGTTTGAGCAGGTCGCCGGTGCGAAACCAACCGTCGGGTGTCACGGCCTTGGCCGTGCCTTCGGGATCGTTCCAGTAGCCCTGCATGAGGCCGTGCGTCTTGAGCCAGAGCTCGCCGACCTCGCCCGGCGCCACGTCGCCGCCGTTCTCGTCGACGAGCCGCCACTTCACGCCGGGGAGGAAGAAGCCGACGCAGGCGTCGCCTCCCGCGAGGTAAGGCGTGATCGAGATCGAGACTTGCCCCGCGGTTTCCGCGAGACCGTAGCCGGTGATGAAGGCCGCCGATCGGCGGAACGGGCCGAAGCGGCGCTCGGTCAGGCGACGGAACTCGTCGACGAGATCCGCGGGGAACGCATCACCGCCGCCGCCCCAGACGCGGATCGAGGAAAGATCCCGCTGGCGTGCGCCGGCCGCCAGCAGCATCCGGTACATCGCCGGGATGCCCGCGAACATCGTGCAGCGGTAGCGTTCGATGAAGTCGAGGATGGCGCTGGGATCGAAGCGACCCATGACCAAGCACGGCCGCGCCAACGCGAGCTGGATCAACAAGTTCTGGTGGCCGCCCGTGTGTGCGAGCGGCATCACCAGGAGCGCCAGGTGCGACGTGGACGTGGGCGTCAGCGCCGCGATTCGCGCGTAGCGCAGGAAGCCGTTCATGAGCCCGCCGCTCGTGAGCACCGCACCCTTCGGGAGGCCCGTGGTGCCGGCCGTGAAGAAGATCACGGCGGGGTCGTCCGGTGAGACCAGCGCCGGGGGGACGTCCTCGCTCGCCTCGGCCATCAGCGCGTCGAACGAGTGCACGCCCGGTGGAGTGGACTTGTTGGTGACCATCACCGAATGCTCGATCGTGGGCAGCGACGCGGTTTCGCGCAGCGTGCCGTCGAAGACGCTGCGGTCCGTCACCATCACGCGTGCGCCCGAGCGCGCGACGAGCTGGCGGATCTCGTCGCACGTGAGCATGTAGTTGATCGGCACCGGCACCGCGCCCAACCGCTGGGCGCCGAACTCGACGATGGCGATCTCGATGCGGTTGGAGGTGGCGAGCGCGATGCGGTCACCGTGACGCACGCCGAGTTTGGCGAGCAGATCGGCGGCACGGCACACGAAGCGATTGAGGTCGCGGTACGAGAGGACGTTGCCCGTGAACCAGCTCGACTCGATCGGCTTGTCGAGGAGAAAGGCGCTGCGGTCCTCGTAAACGGAGGCCAAAGCGTCCGTGAAGTTCGCCATCGTGACGCTGCCCGACGAGGCCACGAACGTGCGCCATTTCCGCCACCACGGCGGCGTGCGGCGAATGCCGGCGAGATCGAGCTCGGGAGCGGTCATCGGGAAGCGATCAACGCTCACCGGCGAGCTGGCGGTCGCCCCTGCGTCCGGGGCGGTGTTCGTCGGGACGGGCGCAAGCCTGCCCATTGCAGGCGATCGTCACAGGCCCAATCCCTTCGCGATCAGGCGGCGCTGGATCTCGCTGGTGCCGCCGCCGATTCGGAACACCCGCGCCATGCGGTAGATGCGCTCGATGGGGTGCTCGGTCATGTAGC
>CAYUSL010000588.1:0-3960 GCA_964447125.1 uncultured bacterium
TGCACACGCGGACCGAGTACCCGGGCACCGGAATCGGGCTCGCGATCTGCAAAAAAATCGTCGAACGCCACGGCGGGCGGATCTGGCTCGAGTCCGCCGTGGGCGCCGGTTCCACGTTCCGATTCAGCTTGCCCGCGCGGAACCGAGCGGTTGCCGCAGCCTCGAGGTGATCGAGTGTCCCAGCATGCCCGTCCCATCGAGATTCTGCTCGTCGAGGATAGTCCCAGCGACGCGCTCATCACGCGCGAGGCGCTGGCCGAGTCCCGCGTGCTCAACGCCCTCCATCAGGTCGACAACGGCGTCGAGGCGATGCGGTATTTGCGCCGCGAGGGGCCGTACGGCAGCGCGTCGCGACCCGATCTGGTGCTCCTCGACTGGAAGCTGCCACGCATGAGTGGCGAAGAGGTGCTGGCGGCGATCCGGAAAGACCCCACGTTGACCGACCTGCCGGTGGTGGTGCTGAGCACATCCCAGGCCGAGGAAGACGTGGCCCGCTCGTACGGCCTGCACGGCAACTGCTTCATCACCAAGCCCGTCGAGTTCGATCGCTTCGTGGAGGTGATCCGATCCGTGGGCGACTTCTGGTTCTCGATCGTGACGCTTCCCGAGCACGCGCAATGAGAAGCCTGCGCAACGCGCGAATTCTCCTCGTGGAGGATGACGCGACGCAGGTCTTGCTGTTGCGCGAGTCGCTGGCCGACGTGGTCGGCGAAGGCACCACGTTCCTGGAAGCGGTGCGGCTCGAGGATGCGCTGGCAATCGTCGGCCGGGAACACATCGACGTGGCGCTCCTGGATCTCGGTCTGCCGGATTCCACCGGAATGGATTCGCTCACGACGCTGCGGCGGCGCGCCCCCGAGTTGCCGGTGGTGGTGCTCACCGGGCTCGCGGACGACGAGATGGGCTTTGCGGCGCTCAAAGCCGGCGCTCAGGATTTCCTGATCAAAGGAAGCGTCGAACCGCTGGTGCTCGCACGTTCGCTTCGCTACGCCATCGAGCGCAGCGTCATCGAGCGCGACCTCGCCCGCGAGCGCCGGCTCTTGCGCACCGTCCTCAACACCATCCCGGACCTCGTGTGGCTCAAGGACCCCGAGGGCAAGTACCTCAACGCGAATCCGATGTTCGAACGCCTCATGGGAGCTCCCGAGGCCGTGCTCTTGGGCAAGACGGACTTCGAGTTCGTCGATCGCGAGCTGGCCGAGTTCTTCCGCGCCCACGATGCGCGCGCCGCGGCCGCGGGCAAACCATCCGTCAACGAGGAGTGGCTCACGTTCGCCGACGACGGTCACCGGGCACTTCACGAGACCATCAAGACGCCGATGTACGACGAGCGCGGTGGTCTGGTCGGCGTGCTGGGGATCGCCCGCGACATCACCGAGCGGGTCCGCTTCACCTCCGAGCTGAAGGATTCGCAGGAGCGGCTCACGGCGGCGCTCGAGGGTGGCGGCATCGGAACCTGGACCTACGATCTCACCACCGATCGGGGCTGGTGGGACGAGTCGATGCCGAGGCTCTACGGTCGCGAGCTGAGCGACGCCGATGGCGGCCAGCGGATGAAGGTCATCGAATGGGTGCATCCCGACGATCAGCCTCGGATCCTGGCAGCGACGGAACGTTGCATGCGCGATGGGGTGCCGATGGCCGAGGAGTTTCGCTACCCCCATCCCGATGGAACGACGCGCTGGTTCGTCGCCCGCGGGCGCACCGAGCTCGGGCCCGATGGGAAGCCGTGCCGGATGACGGGTGCGCTCGTCGACATCACCGATCGGAAGCGCGCGGACGAAGCGTTGCGGGTGAGCGAGGAGCGCTTCCGCGAGCTGGCTGAGAACATCCGCGAGGTGTTTTGGCTCACCGACATCCAGAAGTCGACGATCATCTACGTGAGCCCGGCCTACGAGACGATCTGGGGGCGATCGCTCCAGTCGCTCTACGCATCGCCGCGCGACTGGCTCGATGCAATCGTGCCGGAGGATCGCGAGCGGATCTGGGAAGCGGCGGCGACCAAGCAAACCCTCGGCACGTACGACGAGGAGTATCGGATCGTGCGGCCGAACGGAGAGATCCGCTGGATCCGCGACCGCGCGTTCCCGGTCCGCGACCCGCAAGGCAATCTGATCCGCATCGCCGGTGTGGCCGAGGACATCACGTCGCGGCGCGAGCTCGAGGAGCAGATTCGCGAGAGCCAGAAGATGGAGTCGATCGCGCTGCTGGCCGGCGGAGTGGCCCACGACTTCAACAACCTGCTCACCGTGATCGCCGGAAACAACGAACTGCTGCAGATGGATCTGCCCGAGGGAAGCGAAGCCGCCGTCTACGCGCAGCAGATCGACGAGGCCACCACCCGCGCCAGCTCGCTGACCCGCCAGCTCTTGGCCTTCAGCCGCCGCGAGGTCCTGGAGCCGCGCGTTCTCGACTTCAACCAAGCCGTCCACGAGATGGAGCGAATGCTGGGGCGGCTGCTCGGCGAGGACATCGTCCTCCGAACCGTGCTGAGCCCGGACATCGGTCCGGTCTTCGTCGATCCCGGGCACCTGGAGCAGGTGATCATGAATCTGGCGGTCAACGCCCGCGACGCTATGCCCCAAGGTGGCCGGCTCACGCTCGAGACGGGGAGCTTCCTGCTCACCGAGCACGACTCCGCACATCATTCCGGCGCCACGCCGGGCAAATACGTTCAGCTCCAGGTTCGCGACAGCGGGATCGGCATGGAGGCCGAGCAGATCGCGCGGATCTTCGAGCCGTTCTTCACCACCAAGAAGCGGGGACGTGGAACGGGCCTGGGGCTGGCCGTGGTCCACGGCATCGTGACCCAAAGTGGCGGCCACATCGGAGTCCAGAGCACGCCGGGGGTGGGCTCCACCTTCACGGTCTGCTTCCCCGAGACCGAGGCGCCGGTCAAGGCTCGTCATCGAAGAGCGCCGCAAGCCGCGTCCCGCGCGACCGAGCGCGTGTTGCTGGTCGAGGACGACGAGGCCGTGCGCACGACCGCCGCACGCATTCTCGATCGCACCGGCTACACCGTGATCGCCGTGGCGAGCGCCGCCGAGGCGCTCGCCACGGTCGAGCAGCGGGCCGACGGTTTCGACCTCGTCATCACCGACGTGGTCATGCCGCTCATGGGCGGAGGTGAGCTGGCGGTCGAGCTTCGCAAGCGTCTTCCGAACGTACCGATCCTCTTCACCAGTGGGTTCACCGACGACGCGGTCGTGCGTCACGGCGTCTACCAGTCGGAAGTCCCGTTTCTCCAGAAGCCGTACACGTCGACGTCGCTGCTCGCCAAGATTCGCGAGGTGCTGGACGAGTCCTGAGCAGCCGTGTCCACGCGCGCCTCGGCTGCGAGCGAGCGGGACTCGACCGATCGCCCGCCGCTGACGCCCTCGCGTCATTCCCCGTCAGGAAGCGGCGCATCCGGTCGACAGCCTCGGGAGCGCTCCGTACCCTGTGGCCTCGGGCGCGGAGAGCGAGCGGCGATGAAGAGCGTGCGGACCTACTGCCGAATCTGCGAGGCCGCGTGTGGCCTGGTGGTCGAGTGCGACGAACGCGGTACGCCGCACCGCATCCGTCCCGACAAGGATCACCCCACGAGCCGCGGCTTCGCGTGCGCCAAGGGCACGCGCTTCCTCGAGATCGCGACCCATCCGGAGCGGCTCCGGCATCCACTGCTGCGCACGCCGGATGGGAGCCTGAGCGCGGTCAAGTGGCCAGAGGCGCTGAGCGCGATCGGCCGGTCGCTGCGCCCCATCCTCGATCAGCACGGCCCCAACGCGGTGGGGGTCTATTTCGGCAATCCGCTGGCGTTCAACGCGCTGGGCTCGTTCGCGCTCCTGGGATTCCTGCGGGCGCTCGACTCGCGCAACGTGTTCAGCGCCGGCAGCCAGGACTGCAACAACAAGTTCGCCGCCGCGAAGGTGCTGCACGGCAGCCCGATGATCCACCCGATCCCGGACTTCGCGCGTGCGG
>CAYUSL010000589.1:0-3947 GCA_964447125.1 uncultured bacterium
GGCGGTGGCGAACCGCGTCGCGTTCATCGACGAAGGCGAATTGGTGGAGATCGCTGCGCCAAGCGAGTTCTTCGCGGCGCCGCGTACCGCACGCGCCCAGGCCTTCCTGAGCCGCATCCTCGATCGCGGATAGGCGCCTGTGGTCCGCGTTTCTGGACCTGCGGGCGGGTCACCGGCCGCTGCCAGACACGCGAGGGCGAAGGGAATGACGACGGCGAAAGGGTCTGCGGGTTACTCGGGCCGGGGCTCGCCCTTGCCGCAGTCGTCGCTCTTCAGGTCGCAAACGACGAACGAGGACGGCGGAACTCCGCCCGCGAGCCGCGGATAGGTCTCGTTGTTCGTCTTCGTTCCCGAGATCGACGTCGTTCGAGACGACGACGATCGTGAGTCGGTGCGCTCACTGCGCCCGCGAAGGCGATTCAGCTCGCGCTAAGCGCGCGCTCAACGAATCGAGCTCTGACACCAGCGAAAAGTCGAGTGTCATCCATCCCCACCACTCCCGCGCGCGAAGCGCAGCGATCACTGGCCGTTCGTTACCCGATACGACCAGCGCGCTGGTGCGCTTCGACGCCCCGTCGAATCCTCGAGGTAGATGTCGCGCGACAGCACCTGATCCGAGCACTCGGTGCCAGGTGTGGGATCGCAGGGCTTGAAGTTCTTGCAGAACTGGTAGGTGCCACTCGTCCTTCCACGCACGCCGGGATCGAAATCCGTTGGGCTGATCGGACACGACTGCCCCGTCCGCGTATTCACACACTCCTCGTTCCGGGTGAAGAAGCGATCGATGTCGCCGTTTGGGTCCGCATAACGGATGTCGACGCACGTGGGGTGGTAGCCGCTCCCGTCGGGGAACGTGAATACGGATTGCGAATGCAGAGAAAGGATGGCGGGGGCTTCCGCAGGTGCTGGAGGTGGTGGCGGCGGCTCGGGGGTTGGCGTCGGCTCTGGTGCCGGCGTGATGCCGTCGGAGACCTGGAACGCCCAGTGAAAGGAGGGGCTGGTCAAGCCCGCTCCATCGCGAACTCGAACGTCTATCTCATAGCGCACCTCGGCGCAGGGACCGGGCGCAGAGCACTGCTTGTACGACAAGCAGAAGGAGAACCCTCCGCTCGGCTGTCCGTCGATGCCGGGATTGAAGCTCGCTTTCAGCGCATTGCAGCTCGGCGTGGGCTCGACGGGCACGCAGGATTCGTTCTCGGAGAACGCGGCATCGATGTCCCCGTCAGGATCGACGAACGAAACCGCTGCGCAAAGTGGGACCGTCGTTCCGGGCGCGACCGTGAACGTGCTCGGACCTTGAAAGCCGACGATGAGCGGAGGGGACGGCACGGGTGGTTCGAAGGACGCACCCGAGCCACCGCTGCCGCCGCACCCAGCTCCGATTCCAACGAGGATCGCGACCAACCACTGCCTGGATCCGCTCTTCATCATCATGACTCTCCGCGAGTGAGCGGCCGTATGATGAACAAATGGAAAGCCAACACTGTCGTAGGTGCTGTCTCGTTCGATCGGCCCGGAGCGTGCTTCGCCGCCCTCGATGGAAGTAGCGCATTTGCCTGGAATGCGCATGCTGCCAGAGCGCGATAGCACGCAACAAGCCTAATACTATTGCTAGTGCGTGGGGATAGCGTTTGGATCGCGATCCTTTGCCTGATCGGGCTCCAGTGAAGATGTGCGAGACACCTACCCGCCGCGCCTCGGCAGGGTGTGCGCCGTGTGGGATGGTACGCTCGTGACGCCGCTCACCCCAGCGTGCGAGACCGAGATTCCGCTTCGCGACCCGATCGTGTCCGTTCGCGCTCTCATCCCTGATGACCACGCTGGTGTGGTCGCGGCTCCGCGGCTTGCCCGGCTCGCTCGGCCCGATCGCGGCGAAGCGCGCATCGACACGCTCTATACGGTGATCACCCCCGAGGGTGTGCCGCTCGAGCTGCGCCTCGCCGGCCCGGCGGCGCGCACCATCGCCTACTTCGTCGACGGCATGATCCGTCTCGTGATCCTGGTCGTGCTGATGATCCCGCTCGAGCTCTTGCGGGGCTACGGCGTGGGGATGCTGCTGGTGGTGATGTTTCTTCTCGAGTACTTCTACTTCGTCACTTGCGAGGTGCTGCTCGACGGCCAATCGCCGGGCAAACGGGTGTGCTCCCTCCGGGTGATCTCGTCGAACGGCACGCCGCTTTCGTGGCAGCAAAGCCTGCTGCGCAACTTGCTGCGCCCCGCCGACCAGGTGCCTTTCGCTTACGGCGTGGGAGCGGCCTTGATGCTCCTCGGTCGCCACTTTCAGCGTCTCGGCGACGTCGCCGCCGGCACGATCGTGATCCGCGAGGACTCCACACCTCCGCCGCCGCCCCTGCCGTACTCGGTCGACGAGCTCACGCCGCTGCTCAAGTGGATTCCCAACGACGTGAAGGCGCTGCGCGAGGTTCAGCACGCCGTCGATCTCTACGTGCGCCGGCGAGACCGTTTGTCACCGGCGCTGCGCCGCACGTTGGTCCAGCCGCTGGTCGACCTCGTCGCCGAGCGTTCCGGCTGGAAGCGCGATGCCGATCCGGATCTGTTAATGGCGGCGCTCCACCACTCGATTTGGGGTGCCACCGCACGCTCGACCGACAGCGCCGCCCCATCGAAGCGCGGGCGCGGGGCGCGCCGACGATGATCCGCCCACGCCGCCGCACACCGGCGAAGGCAGCGACGAGCCCCACCCCGGGCGCGCGCCCCTCGGAAGAGCCCCTCGCCCACGGCTCCGACGAACGCGGTGCCGACGTTCCCGGCGACGGCGCACCTTCGTGGCGCCGCTTGGAGCGGCTCGTCATTCAGCTCGGCAATCGACGCGCGCGACGGGCGCACGGCGCGGATGTGACCGAGCTCTGCAGACTCCACCGCGCCACGTCACGCGACCTCTCGCAAGCCATCGCCGAGGGCAAACCCCAGACCACCATCCGGTATCTCCACGGCCTGGTGAGCCGCACCCACGCGCTGCTCTACCGCTTCGAGACCGTCGACTGGCAGCGCTGGCGCGACGCGTTCTTCGTCACGGTGCCCACCAAGCTGCGTCGCGATCCGTACCTGCGCATTTCGTTCGCGGTGTTCTTCGGCGTGGGTCTGCTCTCGTACGTGCTCGCCACCGTCTCCCCGGCCTGGCTCGATTTGGTGCTCGACGAGAACTCACGCGCCGGGCTCGATTCCATGTACTCGGGCCTCGGTGAGGTGCGCAGCCTCGACGAGAGCTTCTCGATGTCCGGGTTCTACGTCCGGAACAACATGACGGTGGCCCTGCGTTGCTTCGCCTACGGCATCTTCTTCGGGGTCGGCAGCGTGGTCGCGCTCCTCAGCAACGCGATCACCATCGGCGCTGCGTTCGGGTACATGCTGGCGGGTGCTTATCGTGACAACTTCCTGTCGTTCGTGGTCGGGCACGCCCCCTTCGAGCTGACTGCCGTCACGTTCGCGGGCGCGGCCGGCCTCAAGCTCGGGCTCTCGCTGGTCCGCACCGAGGGCTGGACACGAACGGCATCGCTGCGGCGCGCCGCCCTCGACTCCGTGCCCCTCGTGACGGCGGCCTGCGTGCTGCTCCTCGGTGCCGCGCTGATCGAAGCCTTCTTCTCGCCGCTACCGTTCTCGATCGCCTTCAAGCTGCCGATGTTCCTGATCACGCTCACGCTGCTGGTCACCTACATCGCGGTGCTCGGCGGCCGCGACCGGCAAAGCGTTTGAAAAACCCATGACTCGCCACCGGGACGACCAACCTGCGCACCGGTCTCCACGCTCGCTGTCGATCACTCCGCGAGCCAGCGGCGAGCCGCCGAGCGAAGCGAGGCGCCTCGGGGGTGGGACCCGACGCGGCTTGGCCGCGGCGGGCGGGGGGCTTGAAAAGCCCACGATCGCGTTCCTCGACGACCAACCTGCGCACCGGTCTCCACGCTCGCTGTCGATCACTCCGCGAGCCA
>CAYUSL010000590.1:0-3934 GCA_964447125.1 uncultured bacterium
ACCAACGGGTTCGCGAACGACGACGGTTCTTCATGGGCTCCTCTTCCACGGAAGGTGGGACGAAGGTTGGGTCCGGGGCGCTGGCGGCACTCGGTCGGCGCCCGGCGTCGAGCATGTCGAGTGCGATGCACGAAGCCGTCGCGAACCCGCGTCTGGGCCTGCGACGGTCACCCTTCGATTCTGACAGTCGACAGTTCGATGGCGCAACGGCGCGACGAGCCGGAACGGCGTCACGAGCGCTGGGGCGGGGCTGACGTCGGATTGCGGTTCGCGACGGCGCCGAGCGCCAGCACCACCAACGGCATGGCCCACAGATCGAGCGGCAATCGCAGGCGATTTTCGATCAGAGCGCTCGTGGCTGCGGGCACCATCACCCCGACGAAGGCACCCAGCAAGAAGAGTGCGAACGCCGGATCGCGACGCGCCAACACCGCGACACCCGCCAGCGCCAGCACCCAGAAGAGCGCGTTGACCCCACTCGGCAAGCTCATCCACGCCGGGTAGAGCGGCGCCCACTCGTAGCGGCTGAACGGGCGGGGCGCCGCCAGCAACTGGCGCCGCAGCTCGCGCAGCAGGCTCAGCAGCGCTTCCACCGGGTGTGCGGCGATCAACTCGCGGGTGTCGCGGCGCTGGACCTCGATTCGCTCGGGAAGCGAAATGGCGCGATAGCGCGCGAAGGCCGCGTCGCGGATGTCGAAGAAGTCGCCTTCGCCGAGCGTGGCGCGCAGTCGCGGCATCGCGTAACAAGCGATCGTCTCGGGGCCGATCGCGGACGCGGTGGCGACGCCGTGCTGAACGAAGTTCGAGCCGACCACGAATGCCGGTACGAGCAGCGTCGCGAGCCAGATCCCGAGGCGCTCGGTGGCGGCGCGGGCGCGACCTTTGGCATCGACCAGCAGGACAGGCAGCAATGCCGCCACGAAGAAGAACGTGGGGCGAAACGTCTGACACGCGATCCACGCGAGCGATGCCAGTCCCGCGCGCCGCACGCCGCCGCGCTCGCGCCAGGCGACCGTCGTAGCGAGCGCCGCTGCAGCCAGGAATGCATGCGGCGCATCGGTGAGGAGCTCGGGGGCATACGCGAGCATCGCCGGCCATGCAGCGGCGAGGAGCCCGGCACCGAGCACTGCTGCGCGGCGCCCCGTGAGCCGGTGCGCGATGCACATCACCGACCACGCTGCGACTCCCGCGAGGATCGGTTCCATCCACAGCGCCGCCAGCATGGTGCCGAACGCTCGCTGCGCCAGCGCGAGCAACCACGGATATCCAGGCCCGCGGATCAGGTACGAAGCCCGTAACGGACCCGAAGCGAGGACGTCCTCGGCGACCTGAATGTACGAGTTGGAATCCGGTGTGATCCACGGCGACACGCCCCCGGGGCAGACGAGGCCCGATGGGGTGCATCCGTTCGCGTAGGCGAGGTGCAGGAGGTTGATGGCGTGCAACACGCTCACCAGCGCCGCGATCACGAGTGCTGCACCCTGCGGCCACGCGTGTGCACGATTCGGCGGCGCCGCGCGCTCGTCCGCGGAGGCATCGTGCATCGCTGGCGCTCGTTCAGGTCTCGGGTGGAGCGGGATCGGCGCGCGCGAGTCTACCCGCGACCCTGGTAAGCTCGCATCACCCCGCATCGCAGAGCCGCCGCGCTCACCCCGGGTTGGAACCGGCGCCGTCTCGCACCATGTATCGATCGCTCTCGATCGCGGCCATCGCCCCCGTCTTCGACGAAGCCGCGAAAATCGGTGCGGTCGTGAAGCGCACTCCGCGCGAGGTGGTGGATTTCCTCTTGGTCGTGGACGACGCGTCCACCGACGGCTCTGCTGCGATCGCCACCCACGGCGGCGCCGACGTGATCTCGCTACAGCGTCGCTCGGGTGTCGGGGCTGCGATCCGGGCCGGCTACCGCGCGGCGCTGGCGCGCGGTGCCGACGTCGCGGTGGTGATGGCTGGTAACGACAAGGACGCGCCCGAGGAAATCCCGTCGCTTCTCGATCCGATCGCCGAGGGCCGCGCCGACTTCGCGCAAGGCTCGCGCTACGCAGGTGGGCCGCGCGAGCGCGGCGAGATGCCGCGCTACCGTCGCGTCGCGACGCGAATCCATCCGCTGATCTTCTCGTGGGTGGCGGGGCGCAGAGTCAGCGAGTCGACCAACGGCTTTCGCGCCGTTCACCGCCGAGTCCTCGAGGACCCACGCCTCGATCTCGACCAGCGTTGGCTCGACGGCTACGCGCTGGAGCCTTATCTCTATCTGCGCGCCATCCAGCTCGGACATCGCACGGTGGAAGTCCCGGTGACGAAGATCTATCCGCCGCGTGTGCTGGGCCAGACCAAGATGCGCCCCGGGACTGATTGGTGGGAGATGCTGAAGCCGCTGGTGCTGGTGGGGCTCGGGTTGCGCCGATGACGGGTGTGCCGCGGATTCCGCTGCTCGACCTCACGCTCCAGCACGCCGAGGTGGCGAGCGAGATCGCGCTGGCGTTCGAGCGCGTTCTCGCCAGCCAGCGCTTCGTGGGCGGCCCGGAGGTGGAGGACTTCGAGCGCGCCTACGCGGAGCACGTGGGAGTCGCGGAGTGTGTGGGCGTGGGCAACGGCACCGATGCGCTGGAGCTCGCGCTCCGCGCTGTCGGCGTCGGGCCGGGTCACGAGGTGCTGGTGCCGGCGAACTCGTTCATCGCCACGGCGCTCGCCGTGCTGCGCGCCGGCGCGCAGCCGGTGATCGTCGATTGTGACGCCACGACCTTCGGGCTCGATCTCGAGCAGACTGCCGCGCGCCTCGGTCCACGCACGCGTGCCGTCGTCCCGGTACACCTCTTCGGCCAGCAAACACCTCTCGAAGCGCTCGCCGCTTTGCTCGCGAGCTCGGGCGTGCAACTCGTGGAGGACGCGGCCCAGGTTCACGGCGCCCGGCGCTGCGGCCAGCCGGTCGCCGCGCGCGGCGGCGCCGCCGCCACCAGCTTCCATCCCTCGAAGAACCTGGGTGCGTACGGTGACGCGGGCGCGGTGCTCACCAACGACCCCGCGATTGCTCGCCGGGTGCGCGCGCTGCGCAACTACGGCGGCGAGACCCGCTACGAGCATCTCGAGGTGGGCTTCAACTCCCGCCTCGATGCGCTGCAGGCCGTGGTGTTGCGAGCCAAGCTCGCGCACCTCGCGCGCTGGAACGCAGCGCGTGCCGAAGCGGCGGCGTACTACGACGCACTGTTCGCGGACGATCCACGAATCACGCGGCCGGCGGCGCTCCCCGGCAACGAGCACGTCTGGCACCTCTACGTGGTGCGGGTGCCGGCGCGCGATCGGGTGCTGGTACAGCTCGCCGCGGCGGGAATCGAGGCCGCGGTCCACTATCCGACGCCGCTGCACCTCACCGGAGCGCTCGCATCGCTCGGTCATCGTCCAGGCGACTTTCCGGTGGCGGAGCGGCTCGCGGGCGAGGTCCTGTCGCTGCCGGTCTTCTCGGGGATCACCCGCGAGCAACAAGAGCGTGTGGCGCGTGTGCTCGGGGAGGCGCTGGATCGTGAGGGGATTCCGCGATGAGTCGAGACGCCAGCGTGTTCGTCCACGAGCGAGCACTCTGCGAGTCCGACGACGTCGGGCCACGCACCCGGGTGTGGGCGTTCGCCCACGTCATGCGCGGCGCCAAGGTGGGAGCCGACTGCAATATCGGTGATCACGCCTTCATCGAGAGCGGTGCGGTGCTGGGCGATCGTGTGACGGTGAAGAACGCGGTGCTCGTGTGGGACCGGGTGACGATCGAAGACGACGTGTTCCTCGGGCCCAACATGGTGTTCACCAACGATCTCGTGCCGCGCGCGGCGTTCCGCAAGGATGCGTCGCAGTTCCTGCCCACGCGCGTGCGGCGCGGTGCCTCCATCGGCGCCAACGTCACCGTGGTGTGCGGTGTGACCGTCGGTGAAGCCGCTTTCGTGGGCGCGGG
>CAYUSL010000591.1:0-3902 GCA_964447125.1 uncultured bacterium
GCAGGCGCGTGGCGCGCTCCCAGCCGCGGATCTCCTGCACGCGCAGGATGTCGACCCCGTACTCCTCGCCGGCGAGGATGAAGGTCAGGTACTGGCCGCCATGCTCCGGTGAGCTGCTCGTGGTTCGCTCGATCTCGGTGACTTGCGCTGTGTTCATGGTGTGCTCCTCAGGCCGCAGCGGCCATTTCGCCGCGAGCCTCGGGCTCGCAAGCAGCGGTGGTGGCGCGATGTCGGGAGATTTGGACCAGGCCGGCGACGTCCAGGATCAACGCCACCACTCCGTTTCCCAGGATCGTGGCGCCGGAGACCCCCTCCAGCCGCCGGAAATTGGTTTCCAGGCTCTTGATCACGACTTGTTGCTGCCCGAGGAGCTCGTCGACTACGACCCCGAGCTTCTGTCCTTCGTTCTCGACCACCACCGTGAGCTGACCCGAGAGCGAGCGATGAGCGCTCGCCGAGCCGAAGAGCTCGTGGAGCCTCAAGACCGGGATGATCTCGTTGCGCAGCCGATAGACCTCGGCGCGCCCGGCGATCGAGTTGAGCAAGGCACCTTGGATCTGCAGCGACTCGACGATCGAGATGAGCGGGATGATGTAGGTCTCGTCACCCACGCGCACGAGCTGGCCGTCGAGAATCGCGAGCGTGAGCGGCAAGCGGATCGCGAAGGTGGTGCCGGCGCCGGCCGCCGAGCGCACCGAGACCGTGCCGCCCAGGTCTTGGATGTTGCGTCGCACCACGTCCATGCCGACGCCGCGCCCGGACACGTCGCTCACTTCCTTCGCGGTGGAGAGGCCGGGCAGGAAGATCAGATCGAAGACCTGCTCGTCGGCGAGCTCGTCGTTCGCGCCGACGAATCCCTTGTTGCGGGCGCTTTCCAGGATGCGCGCGCGGTCCAGGCCGGCACCGTCGTCGCGCACCTCGATCACGACACTGCTGCCCTGGTGATAGGCGTTGAGATGCACCACGCCGACCTCGGGCTTGCCAGCGGCACGGCGCTGCTCGGGAGGCTCGACGCCGTGGTCGATCGAGTTGCGGATCAGGTGCACCAGCGGATCGGCGATCTTCTCGAGCACCGTCTTGTCGAGCTCGGTGTTCTCGCCGCTGGTCCTGAGCTCGATCTGCTTGCCGAGCTGGCGGCCGAGATCGCGCACCAGGCGGGTGAAGCGATTGAAGGTGCTGCCGATCGGCAGCATGCGGATGCGCATGACGCTGTCCTGCAGCTCGCGGGTGTTGCGTGCGAGCTGGGCGAGGCCCTGGCGCAGCGCTTCGAGGCGGCTGAGATCGAAGTCGTGGTCGATCTCGCCCAGCATCGACTGGGTGATGACCAGCTCGCCCACCATGTTGATGAGCGCGTCCACCTTCTCGATGCTGACGCGGATCGACGAGGCCTCGGAGCTCACGGCGACGGCGGCGCTCGCGCGACCGACCTTGTCGGGGGTGAGTGCCGCGGCCGGCGTGCCGTGCACCGCTGCCGGCGTGGGTGCCGTGGCGGCGCTGGTCGCGTTCGCGACGGCTACCTCCTGCGCCGGATCGCGGGCGGCTCCGACCTCGGTGATCGTGAGATCGCAGTCGTCGTCCACCCAGGCGAAGGCTTCGCGGATCGCGGATTCCTCGGCGGATCCCGCGAGCCGCAGATTCCAGGCGAGGTAACAGTCTTCGGGCACGAGCTCGACGAGGCCCGGTAGCGCGCCCGCGTCGCACGTGACCTCGAGCTCGCCGAGGCCCTCGAGCTCCCGCAGGATGCGCGCCGGTTCGTTGCCGGTGCGCAGCAGGTGGCGGTGGGGACGGAAGCCGATCTCGAAGCTGCGCGTCGTGCGGGTCGGTTCGGTTGCGGAGATCGGCGTGGGGGCGGGCGTCGCGCGCGGGGGCTCGCCGTCCATGGAGGCCGCGAGCGCGGTCTTGAGCTCGGTCTCGAGGTCGGCGATCAGCGCGGCATCGCTGGCGGTGCCGTGGCGAGCGGCGTCGAGCATTCCGCGCAGCCCGTCCACGCAACGCAGCAAGAGATCGACCTCGGACTGGGTCGCGCTGCGTTCGCCCGATCGATAGAGATCGAGCAAGGTCTCCACGTGGTGCGTGAAGTTCGTGACGTCGCTGAAGCCGAAGGCCCCCGCCGCACCTTTGATCGAGTGCGCGGCCCGAAAGATCGGATGGATGCGCTCGCCGTCCGGATCGTCCGCGAGCCCGAGCAAACCGGACTCGAGGGTCTCCAGCCCTTCGCGCGCCTCTTCGAAGAATGCGTCGATCAGCTCTGCCGAGATTCGGTTCGACTTGGTCGCCACGATCTCACCCGATGACCTTGCGGATGGTTGCGAGGAGGGTGTCCGGGTCGAACGGCTTCACGATCCAGCCGGTCGCACCGGACGCCTTGGCCTGTTGCTTCTTGCCGGGGTCCATCTCGGTCGTGAGCACCAAGATCGGCGTGAACTTGTAGGTCGTGAGCCCGCGCAACTTCCCGATCAGCTCGAGGCCGTTCATGTTCGGCATGTTCACGTCGGTGATGACGAGCTGGACCGAGCGGCCCTGCGCGACCTTGAGTGCCGCGACACCGTCCTCGGCTTCGACGACCTGGTGCCCGGCTGCGGAGAGCGTCGAGGCCACCAGTTTTCGCATCGAAGGCGAATCATCCACGGCGAGGATGCTTGCCATCGGAATCTCCTTGCGTACGTTCGGCGAACGAAGATCAGTCGAGCGTCATGAGATGCGTGAGCCCGAGCCGGGCGACGCTGGCGCGCGCAGCGGGGCCCACGTCGCGCCACTCGGGCTTGCTGCCCTTGGCAGCGAGATCGGCGAGGAAGGCCAGCAGGACTTGCGCGCCTGCGGTGTCGATGCGCTCGACGTCGGCGCAACGCAGCGTGACCGGCCCGCCGGCTGCGAGTGCGGCGAGTAGCTGCTCGCGGAGCGAAGACGCTGACGCCAGATCGACGATCGTGGGTAGCGTGACGTCCATGCGTGTCTCCTCGGGGTGCGGCGGCAGCGAAGGGCGAATCGGGACGGGGTGGGCACTTTGGGTGGTGAGGCGGCGGGCGAGTCGACCGCGCGCTCGGCGGCCGGCTATCGAGCAAGGGCTGTGCCGGGCGCCGTCGCGTACCGACGCGGTGGCGCTAGCCAGCGATTCGGCGCGGCTTTTCGGTTCGGTGGTGGTGTCGGTGCTGCCGGCGGGGGGGCTGGCAGAATGACCGGCTACCCGCCCCAAGCTGTCCCGGCTAGGCAAGAACTGCACGGCGAGGTCGCGAGCGGTTCACGCCCGGAGGCGATTCGCGACGCTCGACGCCGTGACTACGCCAATCTGTTCCAGGCGTCCGCCCGCGAGGAGCGCGGTGGCGGGGGAAGGGACGCGCCGACCACGCGCGAGCTCGCTCGCCGTGTGATTCGTCGCGCGCATCGCTGCTCGTTTCTGTAAGATCGAAAGACCTACCCGATCGTTCCAGCGAGCCCATGCCATCGCGCTACCACATCGATCTCGACCGGCAACTCGCCATCACGACCTACGAAGGCCGCATGACGGACGACGAGCTGCTCGATCACCAACGTCGGTTGCGAAGAGACCCGCTCTTCTCCGACGACTTGCATCAGCTCATCGATGCCCGTGGCGTGACCCAGATGCTGGTGACCGGTGACGCCATCCGCTCGCTGGCGGAGGCCAACGTGCTCTCGGCGACGTCGCGACGCGCGATCTTGGTGGCGAGCACTGCGCAGTTCGGCTTGGCGCGCATGTTCCAGGCGTTGCGGGCGCGCGGGCCGGAACGGATCGAGATCTTCACCGATCCGGACGAGGCCATGCAGTGGTTAGGCCCGCCGAAGGCGTGATTCCGGTGCCAGCGCGCTGCCGAAAAGGGCGCGCGCCTTGACCCGATCGATTCATGAACGCGGCGTCGAGATACCAGGAATCACCCCGTTGACAC
>CAYUSL010000592.1:0-3902 GCA_964447125.1 uncultured bacterium
AAAAATCGGGCACGCTCGCTCATGGCCACGCGACCTCGGCTCTTTCACCTGCTCAACCAGGCGCGCCAAGCGCTGCTGACGCGCGCCAACGCGGAAATCGTCGCCCAGCTCGACATCACGGTCTCGCAGCTCGTGTGTCTCTTTCAGCTCGTCGAGCACGGCGCGAGCCGCCCCACCGAGCTCGCCACCGCGCTCGCCCTCGATCCCGCGGCCATCACGCGAGTGGTGACGCGATTGGAAGAGAAGGGACTCGTTCGCAGGACCGAGCACGACACCGACGCACGCAGCCGCCTCGTCGAGATCACGCCAGCCGGCAGGGAGCGTGCGACCCGCGGCCTGAGCACGCTCGCGAAGGCCAACACCGCACTGACGCAAGGCTTTCGTGAAGACGAGATCCAGATCGTGGTGCGCTTCCTCACACACGCGATCGCACTCGGAAGGGGAACCCGCGAATGAGCCATACCGAGCCCCAGAATCTGCTCCGCAAGCTCACCAGTCGCTTCGGCCATTCGCCGCTCGGCCGCTGGGTGATCACCCAGGGTGTGTGCTTCTCGGCGCCCTATTTCCGCTCGATCCGCCCGCGCTTCACGCGCCTCGAGCCGGGACTCGTCGAAGCGCGCGTGGCCAACAGGCGGCGGGTGCAGAATCACATCCGTTCGGTTCACGCCATCGCGATGTGCAACGTCGCCGAGCTGGTAGCGGGAAGCTGCTGCGAGCTGTCGATCTCACCGGCGCTGCGCTGGATCCCGGTGGGAATGAGCGTCGAATACAAGAAGATCGCCCGCAGCGACGTGCGGGCGATCTGCGACGGGCGCGACCTGGACTGGAGCTCGCCGGGGGACCGCGTGTTACCCGTGAGCGTTCGCGACGCGAACGACGTCGAGGTCTTCACCGCGCGCATCACGATGCGGCTTTCGCCGAGGAAGTAGCACCGCACCAAGACGGTGCGGTGCGAAAACACGACTTCTGAGGCGCGCTTCAGAACCAGAGCGTCGCGACGGCGCCTGCGAGAATGGGGATCGCGAAGTTGTCCTCGAGGTCCTGGCAGATCACCTCGACGAGCGCTCCCACCGTCGCCGCACTGGCGGCGAGCAAGACCGCAGAAATCCAAGGAAACGCCGGCGCTGCGAGCCTGAGCAACGTGAGCACCGCGAGCGCGGACGCGGCGACGAAGCCACCGAGCCCCGCCCACGACTTGTTGCCGTAGGCCTTGCGGCGGCCGAAGCGCTTGCCGACGAACGCCGCCGCGGGATCACCCACCGCGAGCACCAGCACGCCCACCGCCACCGCGTGCCGCGACATGAGCGCAGTCATGATGGTGAGCGCGATCAGGTAGAGCGTGGCCGAGTTGGTGCGATGGCGCTCCCACGGGCGCGACATGAATCCGAACGCCTTGTCGACGAGAAAATCGTTCCAGCGCGTCGAGAAGCGGCGCGTGATCTCGAGCGTTCCGAAGAGCCCGAGCAAGCTGAGCAGCACGATCATCGCCTGGCCGCGCTCGAGCACGGTTTCGTAGAGCACCGCGGCCAGAAGTCCGCAGAACACGTGGAACACGCTGCGGCCGACACGCACCGGCTTCAGATGCGGCAAGCGGATGGCACCCAGCGCCGCGCGGCGCATCCGAAGCTGATGCAGCAGGTCTTCGTAGCTCTTGGCGAGCCTGGCTTGCGCTGATTCGAGGCGCGCAGCCATCGGCCCCTGCGCCACCTCGGCCGCATACGCACGCAGCGTGTCCGCGACGCGATCGAGGCTCTCGGCGAGGCTGCGGCTGCGCCCCGCAACCGCCGCCCGCGCTTGCGTGACGCGCTCGGCGAGCGCGGCGCTGCGCTCCGACAGCGCTCGCGACCAGGCCTCGAATGCCTGCTTCGGCCGAGGCTCTTGCGCCCGCGACACCAGCTCGTGAAGCTCTTCGACGATGGCCGCGAGCTGCTCGCGCGCCGACACACCACTGATCGCGAATTCGCCCGTCATCGCGCCCCCCACACACCAACCGGCCAACCGGTCGGTGCCCCCTTGTGACGAAGGCCCAGCTTACCGCTCCGGTTAGTCGTGGAAAACCGAATCTTGTGCCGTGACCGCGCGCAGCGGCCCGACGGTCTTCCGCAACAGGATCTCGGACGCTCCGGCGACGATCAGGTGCTTCAGAACGCCGACTTCCTCGTAGCCGAGACGGGCGTAGAAACGCCGCGCGTCGACGTTGAAGTCCGACACGCACACGAAGAAGTTCTTGGTGCGCGCGAACACGATTCGCTCCACGTGCTCCATGAGCTGCACACCCACGCCGTGGCCACGGTGGGAAGCAGCCACCGCCAAGAGATTCAAATAGTCGCCGAGCATGTACGCGGGGCGCACCACCGCGAAACCCGCGACCTCGCCGTTCCTCTCGGCGACGTACGCTTCGCGGTCCACGGGCACGGGGCGGAAGAGGCCGAGCCAGTCCTGGCGCGTGTAGCCCAAGCGAAGCCACGGGTCCGAGCTCGACAAGATCGCAACCACGGCGTCGCGGTCGCGCGCTTCCATGCGCCGGATCGCGAGCGGGGAGTCGATCGCGGTGGTCACGTCGGGCCTCCGTCAGCCGGCGCGGCCGTGGGTGTTTCGGACTCGTCCGGCGAAGGCGTGCAGCCTGCGAGCAACGCCGACACCGTCACCAAGCGCCAGCCTCGCTCGGGCGCCAGCTCGTCGATCGTACGCATCACCAGCTCCCGGGTGTGATGGCCATTCCCGTTGGCGTGGAACACCACGATGCTCCCCGGCTGCGCTTGCTCGGTGATCGTGTTCCACATGTGCTCGGCCGCGAGCCCCGCGGACGGATCGCCGGAAACCACGTCCCAGGTCACGACGCGCAGCCCGAGCGCTGCGGCGATCGCCAACGTGGTGCGATCGTACTCGCCGTAGGGCGGACGAAAGAGGCTGGACGGGCGGCCGAAGCGCTGAGCGAGGAGCTCCACCGCGCCGCCGATCTCGGCGCGCTGCGCGGGAGCGGCGAGCGTGGGCAGGTGGAGATGACGCGCGCCGTGGGTTCCGATCTCGAAGAACGGAACCGCGGCCAGCTCACGCAGCGCCGCCTCGTGTTTCTTCGCCCACCGCCCCGACACGAAGAACGTGGCCGGTACGCGTCGCTCGATCAGCATCTGCACGAGCGCCGACTCGAAGCCGGGCGCGTGCGAGACCGGGCAGAGATCGAACGTCAGCGCGATCTGCGCGCAATCGCGCGGGCCAGCTTCGATGGGCGCGGCCGCGCGGGCCAGCGCATCGACGCGGCCCAGGACGAGCACGGCCAGCGCGAACCCCAATCGCGCCCGGCTCATCGCGCTCGGTCGAAATCGAAATGTGCGGGAAGTCACAGGAGCACGCGCCGCGCTATACGATGCTGAGCCGCAAACTGCCACGACGTCCATCATCCGAGAATCCCGATCCCGGTCGTTCCGGATTCGCCCCCGAGGAGACGAGATGAAATTCGAGTGCGTGAGCTTCAGCGACGGTGCCGTGATCCCCGACCGCTTCGCCTTCTGCAAGCCCGATCCCGCCTCCAAGATCACCCTCAGCGACAACTTCAACCCTGGCTTCCGCTGGTCGGACCTGCCCGCCGGCACCAAGAGCCTGGCGCTCATCTGCCACGACTCGGACGTGCCCACCGACCCGAGCCTGGTGAACCAGGAGGGCAAGGGCATCCCCGCGTCGCTGCCGCGCGCGAACTTCTTCCACTGGGCGCTCATCGAGATGCCCACCAACCGCACCCGCCTCGAAGAGGGCGACCTCTCGCGCCAGGTCGTGGCGCGGGGTAAGTCCGACTCCTACACCAACCAGGGCGCGCGCCAGGGAATCAACGACTACACCGGCTGGTTCGCCGCCGATCCCGACATGAAGGGCGACTACTACGGCTACGACGGCCCCTGCCCGCC
>CAYUSL010000593.1:0-3901 GCA_964447125.1 uncultured bacterium
CCGCCGTGCTGCAGCTTGGCGATCATGTCCTCGGTGGACTCGTAGTAGGACTCGTTGACCTTGACCCCGGTCTTGGCTTTGAAGTCGGCCAGGATCTTGGGATCCATGTATTCGGCGAAATTGTAGAAGTTGAGCTCGCCCGAGAGCTTCTCTTCCGCGTGGGCTCGGCCCATCGCAACGAACGACGCGGCCAGGGCGAATGCACAGGCGACGAGCGCTGCGCGCGCGCCGGAACGACGACGAAAGGAAAAGGTTGCGATCATCGATGACCTCGGTCGGACGCGTGGAGGCCCACGACCAGGAGGGTCGTGATTCCCACGATCAGGGTCGAGAGTGCGTGAATCTCCGGGCTCAGCCCTCGCCGCATGGACGAGTAGATGTAGATCGGCAAGGTGTCCGATCGCGGCCCGGCCGTGAAGAAGCTGATCACGAAATCGTCGAGCGAGAGCGTGAAGGCGAGCACCGCGCCCGCGCCGATGGCGGGGGCGATGAGCGGCAAGGTCACGCGCCGGAACACCTGCATGGGAGTGGCGTTGAGATCGTGGGCGGCCTCGCTCAGCGTGGAACCGAGGACCACCAAGCGGCTGCGCACCACCAGCGCCACGAACGAGATCTGGAAGGTGACGTGGCCGAGGATCATGGTGGTGAGGCTCGGCTGGAACACGTCGGAGACGAGCCGCGCGAAGCTGAATGCGATCACCAGCGCCGCAGCAAACACGATGTCCGGCGTGACGATCGGCAGATCCACCCACACGTCGAGGATGCGCGCCAGCCAGCGCGGCTGGGGATAGCGCGCCAGCGCCATCGCGAGCGCCGTGCCCAGGGCCGTCGCGATGGCGGTGGAGGCGATCGCCAGTACGGCGGTGTTGAGCGCCGCATGGCGAATTTCGGGGTTTGCGGCGAGGCTCGCGTACCAACGAAGCGAGAAACCCTCCCAGTCGAGGCCCACCCTTGCGCGGTTGAGCGAGTACGCCGCCACCGCCACCAGCGGTAGCCAGAGCAGCGCGTACGCGAGCCCCGTGGCCGTCGACGTGAGCCCGCGAATCAGGCGATCGGAGCGGGAGGCGCTCATGCCAGCTCGATCCCGCGGCCGGTGCGGCGGTAGAGCACCAATCCCACCAACGTGAGCACGATCAGCACCAGGCTCACCGCCGCGCCGAACGGGTAGTCGCGGCTCGAGCCGAATTGCTGCTGGATGAGATTGCCGACCAGCATGAAATTCGATCCGCCCAAGCGGTCGGAGATCACGAACATGCCCATGGCCGGCACGAACGTGAGCACGATCGCTGCGCCGAGGCCGGGCCACGTTTGCGGCAGCACCGCCGTGCGAAACACCCGCACCGGCCCGGCGTAGAGATCGCGGGCCGCTTCGATGAGGGAGCGATCGAGGCGCTGGATGTTCACGAGCAACGGCAGCACCGCGAACGGCAACGAGGTGGACACCATCCCGAGCTGCACGGCGAACCCGCTCGGGTAGAGGCCCGCGCCGTCGTCGATCAGGCCGAGCGCCGCGGCGAGGCGCGCCAGCGGCAACTGCGGTGAGAGCAGAAGCTCCCACGCGTACGTGCGCACCACCAGGTTGGTGCACATGGGAATCACCACGCCAGCGAGCCAGAGCGGTTGCGTGCGCTCGGGCTGCCGCGCGATGTGGAATGCGAGCGGATAGGAAAGCAGCACGCAGATCGCGGTGGTGATGGCGGCAACCCACACGCTGCGCACGCCGATCCACAGGTAGTCGGTGGTGAACCCCAGGATCCCGAAGCCGATCAGCCTGCGGAAGTTGCCGAACGTCAGCGACCAGACGATCTGACCGTCGGAGGCGCGCTCCACGAACGCCACCACGCCGATCACCACCGACGGCACGACCAGCAAGAGCGCGAGCCACGCGATGGCGGGAGTCGCGAGCGCCGCCGCCATCCGGTGGAGGCGGCGGCGCGTGGTGAGCCGCCCCATCCAGACCAGGAGCCTGTCGGAAGATGTGCTTCGCACGCCGACAGGCTCCTGGCTTGATGTCTCCTCGGGGGTCTGTCCCAGACCCCCGCCCCGAAAAAGGCGTGACTTTTTCGGGGCCCCACCCCCAAGCCGGCTCGGCTTCGCTCGCCGATCCTCGCCTTCGGCGAGGCTAGGAGTGTGTCGGGAACGAGTTTCCCGACTCACTCCTAGCGGCTTGGGCTCAGCCATCGAGGGGCACCAGATGCTCGGCGGGAAGCACCGCACACAGCTCCTCGCCGACCGCCACCGGTCGCGCGGGAGCGAGGCGAATGCGAAGCGTGCCTGCAGCCACGGCGAGGTCCACGTGATCGCCGCGGTAGATGACGTCGTTCACGGCACCGCGAACGCAATTGCCGGGCGGCGGGCCGTCCGTGCTCTCCACGCGGATCCGCTCCGGCCGAATCGCCAGCGTGCCGGAGTCCCAAGGCGGCGGTGCTGCGAGCCGAAGCCGCCCCCAGCGGGTTTCGACCTCGGCCTCGCCCACGCGGCGCGCTTCGATCAAATTCGCCGCCCCCAGGAATTCGGCGACGAAGCGGTTCCGCGGCCGCTCGTACATGTCGCGGGGGGCGCCGGCTTGCTCGATTCGCCCGCGGCTCATGACGAAGATGCGATCCGACACCGTCATGGCTTCGTCTTGATCGTGGGTCACCAGCAGGAACGTGGTGCCCCACTCGCGCTGCACGCGCCGCAGCTCGAGCTGGACGTCGGCGCGGAGCTTGGCGTCGAGGGCCGACATCGGCTCGTCGAGCAGCAAGAGCTGGGGCTCGTTCACCAGCGCCCGCGCCAGTGCCACCCGCTGCCGCTGGCCGCCCGAGAGCTGGTCGATGTGACGGCGCTCGTAGCCGTCGAGCCGCACCAGGGTCAGCACCTCGGCGACGTCACGCTGAATGACGTCTGCAGGGCGCTTCCGTGAACGCAACCCGAACGCCACGTTCTCGAACACGTCCAGATGCGGAAAGAGCGCGTAGCTCTGGAAGACCGTGTTCACCGGTCGTTCGTGGGCCGGCAGCCCGTCGATTCGCTTGCCGCCGAGGCTCACCTCGCCGGCATCTGCGACTTCGAGGCCGGCGAGGATCCGGAGCAGCGTGGTCTTGCCGCAGCCCGAGGGGCCGAGCAGCGTCACGAACTCGCCGGCGGCGACCGTGAGGCTCACGTCGTCGAGCGCCATCACCTCGCCGAAGCGCTTGCATGCGCCGCGGACCGTGAGGCCGTCGAGCGGCGGGGCGTCGTGGTCCGCGTCCACCGTCGTGCGATCGAGCGTGCGCGGCGTCGGCGTCCCGCTCAGCGGCGGAGGCGGCGAACGGAATAGGGATCGAACGCCTCGTCCACGGTCGCGAGGGTCAATCCCTCGAGTGTGGCCTGGGCGACCAGCAGGCGATCGAATGGGTCGCGGTGGTGTTCCGGGAGGCTGGCGACGTGCGTCGCATGGTGAAGCTCGACCGGTAGCGCAGCGATCCCGTCACGGACGAGTCGTGCCGCGATGAACTTCCGCGGTGGCTCGGGAAGCGCGAGCTTGCCGAGGCGGTACTTGATGGCGATCTCCCAGGCGCTCGCGACCGAGAGCAGCAACGTGTTGGCGTGCGATGCGAGCGCCGATCGGAGCCCACTCGGCAAGCGCTCCGGGGACGTGAGCATCCACAGCCAGACGTGTGTGTCGAGCAGGATCCTCACGACTCGAACTCGCGCAGGATCTCGTCGGGGAGCGGCGCGTCGAAATCCTCGGGCACCGTGAACGTGCCGGCGTCGCGCCCCAACACACGCTCGGTGGCGCGGGAATCGAGCGGTGCGAGGCGTGCGACGGCGCGACCCGAGCGGGCGATCAGAATCTCCTCGCCAGCCTCGACACGAGCGAGCAGACGCGAAAGCTGTGTCTTGGCGTCGTGCACGTTCACCAGCGCCGGCCGTGCCG
>CAYUSL010000594.1:0-3896 GCA_964447125.1 uncultured bacterium
CCACGGATCGAGCCCCACGTCGCTGTAGAAAGCGGGCTTCATCACGATCGGCGTGTGCTCGGTGACCACGAGCTTCACGTGGTCGAGATCGAGCACGGCCATGCGGCCGAACGGCTCGTGGACGAACGTGCGGAGCAGGCGACCTCGCACACGCAGCGGTGGGTTCGTGACCGGATCGATACGACCACCCACGTCGCAGTCGATCGGCGCGCCGGGGGCCACGGTGGCGAGCGTTGCGGCGACCTGCGCATCGAGGATCGGCGCGTAGCTGACGAGCCCCTGCCCTTCTTCGAGAAGTGCGCGGATCAGGTTCGTGTTCTCGCCGGTCGCGCCTGCGGCCACGACGTCGCTCGCATCCGAGAAGCACACCGCGCCGAGCCGGCGCGCGAGCCGCGCGGCGCGAGCCCGCGCGATCGCCTCGCTCGCGCCTAGAAACGTGGGCGGCGTCACCTCCCGCACCGCCCAAGCGCGATCCGCCAGCTCGTCGGCGAGCCGGTCGGCGAGTGCCGCGTCACCGTCGGTGATCACGTGCGCGCTCCAGCCGATCTCGGGATCGTCGTTCCACAGGTGCACCATGCACAGGCTGGCATCGAGCACCGCCGGCTCGCGCTCCATCTTCTTCATGCGTCCGAAGAGGGGACGCATCGTCGGCAAGAGATCCACCGTGGTACCGCCGCCCAGCACCATCGGCAACGTCCGCCAGCGATATACGGGGCGAACGCGCCCCAACGCGGCGTCGATGAGGATGCGGCCTGCGCGCCTGCCGGTGGCAGCGTGATCGCGATGCGGGTTGGTGCGATAGGCGCACGCGAACGTGACGGGTGCGAGCTTCTTGGCGCAGAGCTGCGCGTGGAGATCGAAGCTCACCGCCAACGGCACGTCGGGCCCGATCTCGCGGCGCACCGCCTCCAAGAGCCGCGCCTCCGGATGCGGATCGTGGCGAGTGGTCATGGCCCCGTGAAGCGCCAGATAGACGCCATCCACCTTCCCCGCCGCCCGCAAGCGCTCCAGCATCCGGGTGGTGATGGCCTCGAATGCCTCCTCCGAGAGCGGCCCCGAAGGAACGGCCCAGGCACTCAGAAGCGGCACGCCGACCACTTCGCTGCCGCGCTCCTCCACCGCGCGCACGAAGCCGGAGAGCTCGGCGTTCTTGGCGTAGCCCGCAACCTCCTCGCCACTTCGGGAGCAGGCCGCCGCCAGCGCTTCGCCTTCCAGCAGGTGGGCGCGAGCGAAGGCTCCGAACGAGGTATCGACGGGACTGAACGCGTTGGTCTCGTGGTTGATGCGGCCGTACGCGATTCGGATCGGCATGGGGGCCTCGCGCCGACGACCGTAGCGCACGATTTGTGCCGCGACCACGGAACTTTTCGGGTTGCCCGCTTGCCGTCGAATCGCATACAACCGGGCGCCGCACAATCTTCGCGCCGCGATCCGGATCATGCTCCTGCGCTTCCCACGCCGATCGGCCGCCGCACGCGCCGCGTGGGCGGTGCTCGTCGTGGAGCTCGCCCTCGGGATCCTGCTGCCGCAATCGGCGTGGGCCACCAACTACCGGCTCTTCGGCCCCGGCCCGCGCTACGCCGCGATGGCGGGTGCGTTCACCGCCGTCGCAGACGACTTCACCGGCGGCTACGCAAACCCAGCGGCCATCATCCAGAAGACATCGACGCGCATCGGCCTCGGCTACCAATACGCGTACATGGACCTCTCCGCCGACGGCGAGCACGATTCCCGCGGCGAAGGCACCGACGGGCTCTATCTGGGTTTTGCGTTCACGCTGCCCTTCATCGACTGGCTCAAGGACCGTGTGGCCTTCGGCTACAACTACTTCCAGCCGGTCGATTACGTGCTGTCGCTGCAGGTACCCGCGGCCACGACACCGCAATTCGTGTTGCTCGAACAGTACCCGCGCGCGAACGTCATGCACGCGGCGTTCGCCAGCGATCCGCTGCCGTGGCTTCTGCTCGGCTTCGGCGCCAGCTTCAACGCGGATCTCGGCGGTGGGCTCGATCTCAAGCCCGGCATTCGCAGCCTGAACGGCGTGTCGTCGATCCTCACCACCGTCGATCAGGAATCGAAGTCGCTCTTCTCACCCGACGCGGGCGCGTTCGTGAAGGGCGGCGAGCTCACGTCGGCGCTCGACGGTTGGACCTTCGGATTCACGTGGCGCTACCGCTACCAAGTGGATCTGCAGATTCCGCTCACGATCCTGCTCTCGGGCATCCCGCTCAAGCTCGACTTCACATCCACGCTGCTCTACACGCCGGAGACGTACACGCTCGGTGCGGCCTACCACTTCGGCGACAAGGGTGAAGACGGCGTGCTGGCCTTCGACCTCGCCTACAACCGCTACTCGAAGTTCGAGTCGCCGTCGCTGGTCATCGACACCGACATCGACATCCCGATCCTGCCGCTCGAGCTCAAGAGCGGGCCGGCCATCGATCCGCGCTTCCACGACACGTTCACGCCCCGCGTGGGTGCCGACTTCCGCGTCTTCGAGGGCGAATCCCTCGACGTGTGGCTGCGCGGCGGCTACGCGTTCGATCCCTCGCCAGCCCCCGAACAGACCCGCACCACCAACTTCCTCGACGGTGACAAGCACATCCTCGGCATCGGCACGGGGCTTTCCGCCAAGCAGCTCTTCGGCACCGACGTGTCGAAGTCGAAGCCCACGTTCAACCTCACCTTCCAGACGCAGATCCTGGGCAAGGTGAGCGCGCTCAAGAGCGCGGACGTGCCCGAGCAGAATCCCGGTTTCCCGGAAGTCCACGGTCACGGGATCGTCTACTACCTCGGCGCCGCGATCAGCGCCGACACGGGCGCGCCGTGACCAGAACAGGCTCGGTGCGACCTCCCGACTGCAGACCGGCGGGAGCCGGTCCCTCCGGCGGACGTCGTGCGCACATCGTGCTGCTCGGCGTCGCGGCGCTCGCGATGGCGACGACCGCGGCACGAGCGAACCCGTTCGATGCGTACGGCGTGGGCTCTCGGTCCGCGGGCATGGCGAGCGCCGTCACCGCCGTGGTGCAAGATTTCGGCTCGGTCTACTACAACCCCGCCGGCCTCGCGCAAAACGGCGGCATGGAAGCGAGCTTCGGCTACTTCTACGCACCGCCCACGCTGGAGATCAACGGCAAGGACGTCGACGAAGACACCACCAGCGGCCTGGTGGCGGGCTTCGTGTCGCCGCCGATGGAGCTGCCTGGCGGCATCAAGATGTCGGGCGGCGGGCTCTTCCATCTGCCCGACAAGCGCGTCGCGCGCACCCTCGCGATCCCCTACGACCAGCCCACCTACGTTCTCTACGGCGCGCGCAATCAGCGCACCATGGTGATGTTCCCGTTCTGTTTCGAGCTCGCGCCGTGGATCTCGGTGGGTGCCGGCATCTCGCTCTTCGTCGATTCGAGCGGCGGCCCCGATTTCACGCTGCGCGAGGACCGCCCGGACAACGAAGGCCTCTTCAGCGAAGGCACCATCTCCGCAACCCAGCACGGCCGCTTCTATCCGGTCGCGGGAATGCTCGTGCACCCCGCCGAGGGGTTTCGCATCGGCTTCGACTACCGCAGCAAGAACGAGGCGCTCTACGAAGTGCCCATCGACGTGAGCATCGAAGCGCTGCACATCTTCAACATCCCGGTCGACGTGCTGCCCGAGTCGAAGATCGTGCTGCGCCAGCAGGTGTTCAGCTTCTTCAGCCCCGATCAGTTCACCCTCGGCACGGCGTGGAACGCCACCGAGGATCTGCTGCTCACGGCGGACGTGACGTATGCGCTGTGGTCGGCGTTCCAGCAGCCCTCGCCCGAAGGCGCCACGACGTACGAAGGCGGGCTCGCGATCTTGCTCGGCGCCAACCCCAACTTCGGCCTGCCCCCGCCGGATTTCCACGACATCGTGAT
>CAYUSL010000595.1:0-3890 GCA_964447125.1 uncultured bacterium
CCCTCGTAGTCGCGACCGCGCTTGGTGATGACGTTGATCACTCCCAGGAACGCATGGGTGCCGTAGAGCGCCGACGCTGGGCCGCGGACCACTTCCACCCGCGCGATGAGATCGACGTCGATCGGGAAGTCGGTGCCGAGCGGAACGGTGCCGAACAGGCTCTCGTTCATGCGGTGCCCGTCGACCAGCAACAGCACGCGCGTGTTGTAGTCGCCCGGCCGCAAGAAGCCGCGCACCCCGAGGTACGTGTAGTTGCGGTCGTAACTCAGGTAGAAGCCCGGAACGCTGGCGAGAATATCCGCGAGGGTGCGGTAGCCGAAACGACGGATCTCCTCGGCACCGATGATGGTCACCGCCGACGGCGCCTCGAGGATCGGCCGCTCGAACTTGGAGGCCGAGTAGACCGAAGGAACGTCGGTGAAATAGAGCGACTCCGGCTCGCTGTCGGCGCCCCCCGCCATGGTTTCGGCGCTCGTGTCGGCTCGAGCGCACACTGCTGCCCAGGTGGTGATCCCAAACAGCGCGAGCGCCAGCGCCAGACGCTGGAAGCCTGCCCCAAGGCGAGCAACCCCGCCGGGGAGCGTTGCGCGGCGTCTCCGCTCGGCGATGCCAGCACGCATCACTTCGACCTCCATCGTCGACTGGCCGAGGTCGCCGGCGACGACCGCACCTCGCGAACACTTTCCTAGCGCGTTCGATTCGTACGAATCGGGACGCGCACCAGACCGAAGTCGAGGGAAAGCAACTTCCGCACCACGCCGTCACCGCCCCGAGACGCTGACCGAGTCCGTGCCCGGCGCAGCGACACGCCCCAGGTGCGGCTCCACACCGACTTCGAGCCGAGACGCGCGGATGGACCCGCGTCAACCGTGCTCAGGCAGCGGCGAGCGGTGCACGGGCGTACCGCTGTCACGGGCGGCTCATCGCCGACCGGGCGACCCCCGTCGTGAGCAGGCAGATTGGGCGCGGCCGCCCGACCCCTCAGGGCCTCACGTGTGGCGAAGCGGTGGATTGCTCGCGCAGGGCGCCGGTTCGAAGCGGCGGCAGCCGGGGACGTTGGAGCCGCGTGGGAGGGCGCGGTGGTTCACGCTCACGTTGAACCCGTTCGAAGCGTAAAAGGCTGGGGGCACCTCGAAGGGCGCTGCGCTTCCGCGCATCTCGGCCACGTTCGTGGGGAGTGAACCCCATTCGCTCGGTCGAGGCTGAGCCCGTAATCCTCGGCAGCCTTCCGCTGCGTCCGACGATTCGCCGTGATCTGCCGGCGACTTGTCGGTCTGGTGACGAGCCCGTCTCACGTTTCCGGACTGAGAAGAGCCTTCGGTTCCACGCGATCAACCGGGGGCGAGCCGTGCCCGCCGATGGGTCCCCAGACCCGCGCAACTCGGCCGAGATACCGCGGCAAAGTGAACCCCACCCGGCGAGGTGGCGGCGTTCGCCGACGGGATCCGCGGGGCAGGGTCACGCGGCGAGGCGGGCCAACGCCTCAGGGCTGGGCACGATTCGCACGCGGCGCCCGGCAAGATCGCCCTGGAACCTGACCGCACCAGCGTTGACGAGGGTGCCGACCGCGGACGCGACGGCGGCATCGTCGTCGAGCACGCTGCCGAGCGCTTGGACGAGGTCGAGGAGCGTCAGTGGCTGGGCCTGAATGGTGGTGGCGTTCATCGTGAGTCCCCCCGGCGGGTCATTCGTTCGGGTCGCTGTGAGCTCGATCGCTCCATTGGACGTACGAAACATGGTCATGCTTCGGTTTCGCACGTTTCATGCCGCAGGAATCGAACCTGGAGGGATCGAACCGAGCCCGAGCCACGCTCGGCGAATGGATCAACAAGTCAATGATTTTCGGCATTTGGCTGACCCGCATCGAGCCTGTCTGGTAATGGTTGCGCCAGCGTGACCAGCATCCGTGCAGGGATCGCGTAGGGTCGGCGCAAACCTGCCCGCCCGGCCCGAGTCCCCTCCGCCACGGTCGGGTCGAACCGGACCGCGGGCTGCGGCATCTGTCGCAGGGGCCATCCCCGTCGTCCTGGCACGCCGGCACCGGCTTGGGCGTTCGCACGGTGCAAGCGCCGCAATGCTATGGTCGAAGTCCGTTGCGCGTATCTGGCCGACGTGACGCTATCCGGCGACGCCTTGGCGTCTGCATCCTCAGATCGCGGCCCGACGACGGCGTCCTCGATGCGTCCCTCGGGGGTTGCCCGGATCAAGCGGACGGCACTCCAGCCAACCACGTCGGGATCGACGACTTCGAGGCCGATGCCAAGCGCTAACAGTCGCCGCGCGCCGCGCGCCGCGACGACCGCCACCCGGGTAGTGCACGTCGCTGCTTACGCGGCGATCAGCGGCCTGCTGCTCTCGCTCTACTGGCTCGCCGCCCAGGTTCACGCCAGCGCGGTCAACCGGTGGTGGTCCAACGCCGACCAGGGCGCCTACCTGGCCGAAGCGCGCATCCTCGCAGAGTCCAACTACCAGGAACCCACCGGCCGCAATCGGATGCCGCTGTACCTGTACCTGACTTCGCTCGCTTATCGCCCCGGCTTGAGCGAACGTGCGTATTTCGATCGAGCCAAGCAATGGAACATCGAGACATCCGTCGTGGTCTTGGGAGGCGTCGGGGCGCTCCTCGCGTGGTGCCTTCCGTGGCTCGACGCAGCGGTGCTACTCACCCTCGCAGCGTTCACTGTGTTCGTCTTCCGCGCGCCACACGTTCAGGCTGAGGTTCTGTATTACGGGTTCCACTTCGCGACGTTCGTGACGTTGCTGCGTACCCTGCGACACGCGCGCGCTCGCGACGCGCTCGCCTCCGGAACGTTGGCTGCGCTTGCCCACGGCACCAAAGCCTCAGCGACACCGATGCTTCTGGTGTTTTTCGCCTGGTCGTTGGCAGGCGCGGTGGCACGGTTTGCACGCGCACGGGCCGGCCGCGACGACATCCGAGGAGCAACGCGTCCGCTCGTGGCGGCGGGGATGGTTGGGCTCGGATTCGCAATCTGCCTCGCGCCGTACTTCTACCGCAGCCATGCGATTCATGGAGAGTGGCTCTACAACGTAAACACGACCCGCTACGCGTGGATGGACTCGTGGGACGACGTGCTTCGTGCGACCGCTCGGCATGGATCGCACTTGCAGAGTCCACCGCTCGTTGCCCCCCCCAGCGCGCGTCAGTACTTCTCGAGCCATTCAGCGGCGCAGATCCGGCAACGGGTGACGGAGGGGCTGCGCGCCTACGCAGCCGCCGTGCGCGAAGGCCTCTACGCGCCGTTCCTCCAGCTCTTCGCGGCGACCTCCGTATTACTCGTCGTACGCTGGCCGCGCACGGCAGTCGAGATCCTGACCGGAAACGGCCGCTGGGTCTGTTCCGGATTCGCGATCACGTCGATCGTTGCGTACGGCCTACTGCTCGCGTTCTACCACCCGATCGCCGGTGGACCCCGCTTCCTCCTCGCCCACTTCTTGCCGACGTTCTTCTGCCTGATCGGATTTGCAGGGAGGCGCGAGTGGCGACATGCGCCGCTCGTGAGCGTGGGGCGGTTTCGAATCGCGCCCTGGCACGTTCACTGGGTCGCGGTCGTGTTGCTCCTCGACTATCTGACAACCACGTTTGCCGGGAAGATTTTTCTGCCCGCCTACCAGTGAACAGGACGTGACGCTGCGCGCACGATTTCCACGACTGCGGCGCGCCAGAAGCGCGAATCCCCCAGGGCCGCTCTGCAGCCCCGGGGGATCCGACGACGCGATGCGATCGACGATCAGACGTCGAAGTAGAGCGTGAACTCGTAGGGGTGCGGCCGCATGTTGACCGGCGTCACTTCCTTCTCGCGCTTGTACTCGAGCCAGGTGCTGATGACGTCCTCGGTGAACACGTCGCCCTTGAGCAGGAACTCGTGGTC
>CAYUSL010000596.1:0-3879 GCA_964447125.1 uncultured bacterium
AGACCAAGAGCCTCTTCGGTTCCTGAGCCGCGGACTCAACCCGGCAAGTCGAGACGCGACAGCGTGCGCCCCGGAGGGCGGGGGGCTTGAAAAGCCCCCCGCTCGTGTATCGCGTCCGCCGCTCCGGGCACCGCTCTCCACGCTCGCGGTCGATCTCTCCGCGAGCCGGTCGGCGAGCCGACGAGCACAGCGAGTCGCCTTGGGGGTGGGCCCCACTGCGGCTTTGCCGCAGTGGGCGGGGGGCTTGAAAAGCCCGCGCTCGTGTATCGCGTCCGCCGCTCCGCGCACCGCTCTCCACGCTCGCGGTCGATCTCTCCGCGAGCCGGTCGGCGAGCCGACGAGCACAGCGAGTCGCCTTGGGGGTGGGCCCCACTGCGGCTTTGCCGCAGTGGGCGGGGGGCTTGAAAAGCCCCCCGAAAGCGCGTCACCCGAACAAGCCGGCGATCGCTGCGAACGGCAGGAACACGACGTCCAAGGGCAGGGTGAAGATGAAGAGTGGCACCTTGCCGGCGGGATGGATCGACGAGTCAGCGAGGCCGCGGGTGAGCGCGAAGATGTACTCGCTGTTGTAGCCCGGAGTGTCCTGGGCTTTCTCGAAGTCGGCGAGGCTTCCCGAAGCGGTGCCGCCCTCGTTGGCGGCGAGCAAGAACGGCGCTCGCTGTGGCTCCTGCACCGCGGGCGCCGCTACAGGCGCCGCAGTCGCCGATGCGGAGGTGGAAGCGGCTGCTGCGGTTCCGGCGACCAGCGCGAGTGCCAGCGATCCAGCCGAGATACGGCGTGCGTGCGTGCTCATGGCAGCTCCTCGACGCGACGAATCGACCACGCGTCGGCGCCTAGTATGTCATGCGCTCGTCGTCGCGATCGCGCGTCGGCGCGAGTCGTTCAGCGCTTGCCCCACGACGCTTCCGCGCGGGTCTTGAATGCCTCCAGCATGCGGGGGAGGTCGGCGCTCGCGAGCGTGTTCACGATCGCCTTGGGCACCAGCATGCCGACCTCCAGGTCGAGAGCGTACGAGGCCGTGATCTGGTCCTTGCCCTTCTTCTCGATCGTCCACGCGCCGTCGTTGGCCTTGAGCAGATCGCCCTTCTCGAGCGTCCAGCTCAGGCTCTTGCCGGGCTTGCCCTCCAGCCGAAGCACGAAGGCGATGGATTTCTTCATGAGCTCGATGCGCTGCTCGACCCGGTAGACCTCGCCCTTCTTTTCGAGCACCGTGGCCTTTTTCAGGCTGGGCACGAACTCGTGGTAGCGCTCGAAGTCGGTGATGATCCCGTAAAAGTGCTTGGGATCGCACTTCACGTCGATCGATTTTTCCACGGCGGGCATCGTGGGTCTCCGGTTTCGCGCGCTCGCGTGCACCGAGTCGGTGCGCACCGTCGCGATCGCGAGGATCATGCCGTGTGCCCTCGGCAGCGGTCAATGCAACACGCCGCCCGCGCGCGGCGCGCGCGAACGGCGTGTTTGCGGCTCGAGAGCGCGCCGTGCGGGGACGCGCGAACGGCCAGGACGGAGACGCTCGTGACTCAGGCGTCCTTGTCCTTCTTGATCTCGAGCTCGATGGTGATCTTCACGTCGTTCCCCACGGTCACGCCGCCCGCTTCGAGCGCCTTGTTCCAGACGATGCCGTAGGCGGTGCGATCGAGAGTGGCGGTGGCGGTCATGCCGCGCTTCGCGTTGCCCCACGGGTCCTTGATCTCCGGCGTGAGGTCGCTCACGGCCAGCACGATCTCCTTGGTCACGCCGTGCATGGTGAGGTCGCCGACGACCTCGAAGCTCGACTCCTTCCAGTTGCGGATGCTCTTCGACTTGAAGGTGATCGTGGGGTACTTCGCGACGTCGAAGAAGTCCGGGCTGCGCAGATGGTCGTCACGCTTGGAGTCGTCGGTGTCGATGCTGCTCGCATCGATGGTTGCCGTCACGACGGCGCCTTCGGGCTTCGCCGGGTCGCCTTGGATGCTGGCCTCGAACTTGGTGAAGCGGCCCTCCACGTTCGAGATCATGAGGTGACGGATCTTGAAGCTCACCTTGCTGTGCGAGAGGTCCGCCTTCCAGGTTTCGGCGTGAGCGATGGCCGCGGTACCGGCGAGAATGACCAACGCAACTGCAGCGCTTCGCCAACGTCCAATCGAATTCGAGAACTGCATGAAAGCTCCTCCAGTGGGGCGTTCGGCCCAGGGTCAGGTTGGGTTTCGGCGAGGGGTTTCGGTGATTGGGATCAGCCGCGCGGTGCGCGCGCCTTCTCGTCGTGGCGCCGCGGACCTCGTTCCTCGGGCACCTGCAGCGCGGCCAGTCGCGTGAGTAGCGAAGCGAGCTGACGTTGCTCGGTCGGGCGCAAGATGGCGTCGAATGCACGCGCCACGAAGTCGTGCTGGGCGGGGTAGGCGTGCTCGAAGAGGCGCTCGCCCTCGGGAGTGAGGGCTGTCACGACCTCGCGGTCCGATAGCGTCCCGCGCGTGCGCTTCACCAACCCCTTGCGCTCGAGCTCCTTCACCACCCGCGTGACGTTCGCTGGCGAAGTCAGCGTGCGGGAAGCGATCTCGCACATGCGCAATCCTTCCGTGTTGCCGAGGGTCATCACGACGTCGAACTCGCTCTCGGCGAGGCCGTGACGCGCGATGCCCACACCATCCACCTCGCGTACGCGCCGCTGGGCGCGGTAGAGGGCGCGCAGCAGTGTCAGCGCTGGGGTGTCGCGAAGGCTGGGCGTCATGACGATCTCTGTCTGATAAAAATATTCAGTAATGAAATGTTAACGTGTGCATTATTGATCGTCAAGGGGCGCACGAAGGATTCCTCTGGGAGCGCTCAACTCGCGAGCTGGTAGCGATTTTCGACGTCCGAGGCATCCACGCGCACACGGCCCTCGGCCACGAGCTTGTCGAGATGCCCCTGGACGGTGAGCGCGGCGATGCCGTGGACGCCGTCGGGGTAGGCGGCGTAGATCACGGCCACCATCGCGGGAACGGTGACCCGTCCGTCTGCGATGCACCCGAGCACTTGCCGCTCGCGCTGCGCACGGTGCTCCAGGTATTCGTCGATCTTGCCGATGGGGTCGTCGACGATTGGACCGTGGGCGGGCAGCAGCCGCGCCACGTCGAGCTCACGCACCCGCTGCAACGATGCCAGATAATCCACCAGCGACCCGCCCGGTGGTCCCACCCACGAGGTGCCGCTGCCCACGATCAGGTCGCCGGTGAGCAAGAGCCGCTCGTCGGGCAGATGGAAGACGACGTGTCCTGGGCTGTGGCCGGGCGTGAAGACCACCCGCACTTCGATCCCGTCGCAGTCGATGACCTGCTCGTCGGCGAGCGGGACGTCGGCTTCGCTGGCGTCGACGCTCGCGAAGGCGTTGCCTGCCTCGAGCGGGTGGACCCAGAGCTCCGTGTTCCAGCGTTCGCGCAACCAGGGCCAGCCGCCCACGTGGTCGCGGTGCAGATGGGTGGCGAGCAAACGCCGCGGCCCGCCGATGCTGGCGTCGCGGAAGAGCGCGGTGAGGGACGCTTCGCCCACGTCCCCGGGCATGCCGGTATCGACCAGCGCGGGGTCGCGCTCGCCGATCAGATAGACGTTGTTGCCCTGAGGAAAGCCGAACGCGAAGCCGGGCACGTGCGCCATGCGCACACCCGGTGCCACGACGATCGAGCCTACAGTCACGGTGGTGGGATCGCCGCCTCGGAGCGTGTCGGGAAATGGGTTCCCGACGCAGTCCTTGCCGCGGCTGTGGCGCGGTCGGCGAGCGCAGTCGAGCTGGCTTGGGGGCGGGGCGCCGAAAAAATCACGCCTTGTTTGGGGCGGGGGTCTGCAACAGACCGCCGAGGGAGCATCACGCGAGGTGCCTGTCGCCGTGCGCGGCACATTTTGCGACAGGCTCCTCGCGGCGGC
>CAYUSL010000597.1:0-3875 GCA_964447125.1 uncultured bacterium
CGACACGGCCCTACACCCTCGGCAGCCAGCGGCGCACGGACACCATCTCGAACGCGACCTCGACCTTGCGCAGCAGGATCTCGAGATTGCCACGATGCCCGTCGCTCGTGAGGCGCGTGGTGAGCGTCGCACCACGCGTGCCGCCATCGTCACCGTAGAACACGGCGACGGGCCGACCGCGGACGTCGAGCCGGAATCCGCACACCGAACGGGGCGTTGCACCGGGCCCGAGCGCACGTGCCAATGCGATACCGGTAGGGTCGATGCGCAGCTCGCGCACGACCAGCGCACGCCGCGCCAGAAGCTCGTGCGCGAATCCACTACCGGCGGGCACCCGCGAACCGCGGAACTGCCGCTCGTCGACGTTTCCCCCCACGACGCGCCAGCCACGCAAGCCCCGCGGCCCAACCCGAAACAGCGCGGCGCGATCGAAGACCGTGGCCGCGTAGCCGAGCAGCACCGCCGCGACGTCCGCCCAGTGGGACACCTCGGCGAGCTGACGACACGCCGCCGGGAGCCCGTGAATCAGCACGATCTCCCCACGCTGGGGGACGACCACGTCGGCGAGCTCCCCGATCACGACAGGCAGATCGTCCTCGGTCACCCGCTCGAGGGCCGCCTCCGGCTGGGCCGGTGTGACGACCGCCGGCACCGCATTGCCCACCGGCCCGACGGGCCAGGGCTTGCTACGGACACCGAGCCACTCTTCTTCGTCGCCGTCGTGACGATCCGCAGAGCGCGTGACGAGCCCGGGGATCGGCTCGACTCCGGGGGCACTTCGCGCCATCCCCACCCCGCGCGCGTTCGCCGTGGCCTTGAGCTGCGCCACCAGGTCGCTCTGCTGTGGTCGCACCAGCTCCACGAAGCTGGCGCCGAAATAGCTCTCGAGCGCGCGCTTGATCACGAAATCCGGGGCCACGCGAACCGAGATCGCCTTGCCGGTGACGAAGGCCATCTCGTCCACCGCGTGCACGTTGCTGGGATCGCTCATCACCACGGTGATGCGCCCTTTGGTCATGGCGATGGGAATGGCGCGGTGCTTGAGGAGCTGCTCGCGAGGTACCGAGTTGAGGACATCCCAACGAATCCCGCGCACCTCGGTGGGCTCGACGGCCTCGATGCCGTGGTACGCCCCGAGGTGGTGGGTGAGGTCGTGCGGGGAGAGGAAGCCCAGATCCACGAGGTTGAATCCGAGCCGCCCGCCGAATCGGGTTTGCGCGTCGAGCGCGACCCGAAGCTGGTCGCCGCTGATCGCGCCTCTCGACACCAGGTACTGACCGAGCTGCCGTGCCATGTGAGTGAGCTCCGACAAACTTCAGATAGGTCCGTGTTTCACCGTACGACATTCATTAGACCACTCCGGGCGTGCCAGGTTCAAACGTCTCGAGGACGCCGCGCCACCTCACCAGCGGCCGCGCTGGCAGCGGCTACGCCCGCCCGCACGCGAGCTTCACCAAATCCCCGATATCACCGCAATTCTCGCCGTCGAGGAGCGCGCCGAGGCGTGCTGCGACCGCTGCGCCGTGCCTCCCGCCGATCTCGCGGTCGCTCTTCAAGCGCACCGCGCCCAGCCGGTCGAATTCCCCCGGGGCACCAACGGGAACCTCCTGTTTGGCCGTGAGCCGCCGGCCGTTGCGCAGCACCAGCGTCACCGTCGCCGGGAACGCCATCCGCAGGCGCGTGAGATCCACCCCACCCAGGTCCGGCCGTGTGCCGCGTAGGCGGGCATCCACCCGCCGTGCACGCGCCCGCCGGAGCAACCCCGCGAGCCGCCCGCGGTACTCACCGGCGAGCCTCGCGAGGTCGAGCCCGTGGCTGCGGCGTCCGCCCAGCTCGTGTCCGTAGCCACGCGCCACCTTCGCGAAATCGGAAAGACGCAACGCCGCCACCACCGAATTCGAGCCGAAGGCCCCGTCGAAGGACTCGGCGACGTCGAAGGTCGCGCCCCAGTCGTGGCGCAACACCACGCGGCCGGCCAGCGCGCGGAGCGCGGTCTCGTGCTCCGCGAGGAACGTCGGCTCGAGCTCGCGGGGCGTGAGCTGCCCCGCCACCACGCCGATCGCCACGCTCAACGGGATCGAGAAGTTCGCGAGGACGGCGGACAGGCCCACCTCGGTGCGGTGCTCGGCGGAGAGGTTGTCCATCTCCACCGTGAGCAAGCTCGCGTCGACCTCGATGCGCTCGATGTCGTCGGGCGTCAGGGCCTTGCCCGTCTGCGCGCGGTGCTCGTCGAGAAGGCGAAACAGCGCATCCATGGTGGTGTCGATGTAGGCACAGCCCGGATAGCGCTTGAATGCGAGGGTGTCGGTGACCCAGGCGTGGCCGAATCCGGTCATCGCGTGGGGGATCGGCACGAACGCGAAGAACCGCCACAAGCCTTTGCGGCGATGCCCGAAGATCTGCCGCGCCCCTGTGAGCCCCTCCGCCGCGCAGTAGGCGGCCTGCACACCGGCCAGCGTCGGGCCGGCTGCGGTGAGCACCTTGCTGCCCGGCCCCATGAACCCGGGCCACAGCGTGAACGTCGGCTGATAGAGCGCGATGGCGAGGGCGTGAGCCGTGCGCTCGGCGTCGAGACGGAGCAGCTTGGCCGCAGCAGCCGCCGCCCCGGCAGCGTGGATGAAGCTCCACGCCTGACCGTTCTGCGGCCCGAGGACGCAGCTCGCGCCGACCCGGCCCGCCACCTCGTTGGCCACCACTTGGGCGAGCCACAGCTCGTCCACGCCGCGCGCCTCCAGCTCGGCGACCGCCAAGCTCGCGAGCACCGCCGAGTGGCCGGTGTGACCGAGGTAGAGATAGTCGTCGTAGTCGAGGACCATGCTGCGCGCGCTCGAGACCGTGAGCGCATCGGCGAGCGACCAACGCTCGCCGGTGGGCAGCACGGTCACCCGCCCCGGTGTGGCGTGGCGAGCCACGGCACGCTCCACGGCCTGCGCTTCCTCGGTGGCGGTGCCGGCGTGGATCGCCGCCAATACGTTCACGAGCTGATGACGTGCCAGCGTTTGCACGCGCTCCGGGACGTCGTCGCTCCGAACCGCAGCGATCCACTCTGCCATCGACTCGACGACGGTGGCGTGTGTAGACGCATTCATGAAGATCGAGCCTCCGGCCTTCGGATTTCGTCGCAGGGTGCTTCGCGCTTTCGGGCGCGAATCCGGCTTGCGAGGGTCGCGCGATCCCAGGTACTCTCCTCGGTCTCGGCAAGCGTGTCACGCGCGCGAAGAAACGGGCGGGACGACCGACATCCATCCGGATTTCCCCGGGGTAGGCTTTCGTGTTTTCGTTCGACGCCTTCGCACGCAACGCCATCGAGGTCGTCCGCGAATGGTAGCCGGCGAGCGAACAACGATGAACGGGACCCGAAGCACCGTTCTGGTCGTGGACGACCTGGAACCGGCGCGCAACATGCTGCGCCGCTTGCTCAATCGCGAGGGCTTCGAGGTCCTCACCGCCGAGGACGGCAACCGCGCCATCGAAGCCATCGCCCGTCACCCCGTCGACCTGGTGCTCCTCGACATGGCCATGCCCGGCATGGACGGGCTCGAGGTGCTGCGCCAGGTTCGCACCGATCACTCCGCCGCCGACCTGCCGGTCATCATCCAGACGGCCTACACCAAGCGCGAGGAGATGATCGAGGCGCTCGAGATCGGTGCCAACGACTTCGTCTCGAAGCCCATCGACTTTCCCGTGCTCCTCGCGCGCATCCGCTCCCAGCTACGGGTGCGCGAGGCGAAGAGCGGCACGGTGGGTGGTGAGCCCTCGACGGCCGAGATCACTGCCGCGCGCCGTTTCGAGCTGCGCCCCGGCACCATCATCGCCAACCGCTACGAGATCCTGCTGGAGATCGGCGCCGGCAACTTCGCGTCGATCTACCGCGC
>CAYUSL010000598.1:0-3860 GCA_964447125.1 uncultured bacterium
CACCGGGCACTCGGCTTGCTCGTAGGACCGGCATCCCCCGAGCAACGGAGTGCTCCCCCATGGCGGAAGGTGCGAAGGACAAAGAGAAGGTCGTGATCGAGGAAGGCGCGGCTCCAGCGCCCGCCAAGAGCTCGAAGACCAAGCTCATCGCGATCATCGCGGTGGCGGTCTTGCTGCTCGGAGGCGCTGGCGGTGCCGCGTACTTCTTCTTGCTGCGGCCGAAGCTCGCCGCAGCCAAGAACGACGCGCCACCCGAAGACGAGGCTGCCGCAGAAGAAGGAAGCGAGAGCGCGCACGGCGACAAGAAAGAGCCGCCGGCGAGCGAGCACGGTGAGAAGAAGGAAGGCGGCGGCGAGAAGGGTGAGAAAGGCGCCAAGGGCGGCCACGGTGCGAAGGGTGCTTCGGAATCCAACAACGTCGCCCTCGAGCCCTTCATCGTGAACCTGAACGACCCGAGCGGGAATCGCTACCTGAAGGTCGACATGGTTCTCGAGATGCGCGGTGAAGGCTGCGCCGAGGCCATCGCTGCCAAGCGCGAGCGTCTGCGGGATTCGATCATCTTGCTGCTGCGTTCGAAGACCATGGCGGATCTCCAGGACGTCGACGGCGTCCTCAACCTCAAGAAAGAGGTCATCACTCGCGCCAACTACGAGCAGGACCGCTGCAAGGCGCTCGACCTGCTGTTCACCGACCTGGTCATCCAATGACCTCGCCGATCCTGCGCACCCACCACGGGGTACCGGACGAGCCGGTGCTCTCGCAGGCCGAGATCGACGCGCTCCTGGAAGCGATCCACGACGGTTCGATCGACCTCAAGTCGGCAGCCCAGGAGACCACCGAGGTCGAGATCTTCGACTTCAGCCGTCAGTACCGCGTCGCGCAGAAGATGCCGACGCTCGACCTGATCCACAAGCGCTTCTCGACCGGGCTGCGCGCGGCACTTGCCGCGATGCTGGGCAGAAACGTGGAGGTGGCGGTGCTGTCGACCCGCACCACGCCCTACGGACGCTTTCTGGCGTCGCTGCCGTCGATAGCGAGCTTCAGCCTGTTCGGCCTCGACCCGCTGGGCGGCTACGGGATGGTCGTGCTGCACCCCGAGCTGATCTCCATCTTCATCGATCTCTTGCTCGGCAATCGCGAGCTCAGGACCCCGGTCCCGCTCAACCGCGACCTCACCGCCGTCGAGCTCAGGCTCGGCCGCCGCATCGCCGAGTCGGTGCTCGCCTCCTACCGCGAGGGCTGGCAGGCGGTGCAGCCGCTCAAGCTCAACTACCTGCGCACCGAGCAGGCGAGCTTGTTCACGCCGATCGCCCCCAACGACGAGCAGGTCGTGGTGGTGGACGTCGAAGTGACCATCGGCAGCTTCACCGAGTCGCTGGCGGTGGTGGTCCCGGACGCGTCGCTCGAGAGCGTGCGCCAGAAGCTGATCAAAGACTTCCGCATCACCGATCCGAAGGCGACGCGCTCGTTCGGCGAGCTCATCGCGGAGCGCCTGCCCGCCCTGGAAGTGCTGGTCCAGGTCGAGCTGGGGCGCATGCACGCGCGCGTCGGCGACGTGGTGAACCTCGCCGTGGGCGACGTGTTGACGCTCAGCCAGCGCGTCGAGGACCCGCTCACCGCCTTCGTCGAGGGCGTCGCGAAATTCGCCGGCACCACGGGTGCGTCGGGCGGCAGCGTGGCGCTCGAGCTGACCAACCGCATCCAGGCCCGCTGATCGTTCACACCCGATCGAGAACCGTCTCGCGCCTCACGAGGATCCATCCATGACCAGACCCAACGATGCCCAGTCCACCACTTCCGGCGACCCCGCCGGCGATGCGGGCGTGAGCCAGGCCGTCCAAGACCTGTCGTTCGTGATGGACATCCCGCTCGAGATCTCGGTGGAGCTGGGACGCACGCGCCTCAAGATCGAGGAGCTGCTCTCCCTCGGCAGCGCCTCCGTCATCGAGCTCGACCGCTTCGCCGGGGAGCCGGTGGACGTGCTCGTCAACCGCAAGCTGATCGCCCGCGGCGAATGCGTGGTGGTCCACGACAAATTCGGCGTGCGGCTCACGGAAGTGGTGAGCGCCCGCGATCGCCTGGAGCCACTGCGATGAGCCATGCCTCGAGAGCGACGAACAGGGTTCGACCTCACTCCATCTCGCGGCTCGGTGCCGGCCTCGGCTTCGCTGCCCTGGCGGCGCTCACCGTGGTGGCCACCGCGCGCGCCTACGAAGGCAGCGCACCGCGCACGGCGGTGCTCTCCGTCGACCTCGACACCACCGCTGCCAACGCGAACGGGAGCGACGGCGAAGATCCACAGCCCCCACCCAAGCCGAAATCGCGCAAGCCGGCGTCGAGCAGTGCCAAGCGCGCCGTCGACGCAGCCAGCAGCGCCGACACGATCGCCGCCGCAAGCCTCGCGGCGACCGTTCCGGCCCCGGCGCCCGCTGCGACGACGATGGCAGCACCCAGCACCAACGCGCCGGCGGCCGAGAACCGCGGCGCGATCCAGCCGATCACCCCGATCGTGCTGCCGCCGCCCGAGCCGTCGTCGCTTTCCACCCCCGCGTGGCCCCGCCCGGAAGCCGAGCGCACCGGCGCCCGCAGCGCTTCGAGCGCATCGACCAAGAATTCGAGCTTGGGGCTCGGCCTCGGAAATCCCATCGATCTCGGTGGCGCGCTCACGCGCAGCGCGTTGTCGGTAGTGGTGTGTGCGCTCATCGGGGGCGTCGCCCTCTACTGGACGAAGAAGCGCGGTGGGGCCGCTCTCGGCGGCGCCGCTTCCGACCGCGATCGCTTGGTGGTGGTTGCTAGCCGCGCGCTCGCCCCGCGGCGCACGCTGCATCTCGTCGAGGTGGAAGGCGTACGCATCCTGATCGGCGTCGATTCCGAGCAGATTCGCCCCTTGGCGATCGTGCCCAATCCCCCACGTCCCGCAGAGGCCACCGCCGTTGCGCAAGCCATGCGGGCTGCCGCCGAGGCCGCGCGCCCCGCGGCGCCCGCGAAGCCGGCGATCTCGCCGCGGCCCGCGGTACACGAGCCCGCCCTCGAAACCGTGGACGTGCGCGCCTCGCTGGAACGCGCCGCGCGCACCAGCCCGCAGCGCGCTCCCGACCCCAGCGCGCTCCTCGGCCTCGCTTCGACGCTCAAGCGCCACCTCAAGAACGGCAACGGGAGCGCGCCGTGAAGCGCGCGAGAAATGCGCCCCTGGCGCGGGCCGTGGGCATCGTGGCGATCGCCACGCTCGCGGCGCTGGCGTGGACGACGGCGGCTCACGCCCAGGCGAGCGGCGGTCCGTCGCTCAAGCTCGACCTCGGCGACGTGCACGCTGGCCGCGCCTCCAATCTCGTCGAGATGGTGGCGCTCATCACGGTCATCGGGCTCGCGCCCTCGGTGCTGGTGCTCTTCACGTCGTTCACGCGAATCCTGATCTCGCTCTCGATCCTGCGCCAGGCGCTCGGTCTGCCGCAGGTGCCGCCCAATCAGGTGTTGATCGGTTTGGCGCTCTTTCTCTCGGTGTTCGTGATGCGGCCGGTGTGGGAGCAGGTCGATGCCGAGGCGCTCACGCCGTACATGGCCGAAACCATCGACGCTCGCGAAGCCCTCGGCCGCGCCTGGGGACCGGTGCGCACCTTCATGCTCGCCCAAACCCGCGACAGCGACTTGGCGCTCTTCGTCGAGCTCTCGCGTCAGCCGCTGCCGTCGTCTCGCGAGGAAGTGCGCTTCGACGCCCTCGCCCCCGCGTTCTTGCTGAGCGAGCTCAAGACCGCATTCCTGATCGGTTTCCTGCTCTACGTGCCGTTCCTGGTGCTCGACCTGGTGGTGGGCTCGGTGCTGCTGGCGATGGGCATGATGGTGCTCCCGCCGGTGGTGATCTC
>CAYUSL010000599.1:0-3854 GCA_964447125.1 uncultured bacterium
GCGATCGTGCCCTTCAACTGCATCCACATCGCCCTCGACAACGCGCTCTTCCTGCTCATGCCGCAGCGCTTCGAGCTCAAGGACACCGGCGGCTTCCGCATGCTCGACCGCATGGGGATCATGCTCATCAAGATGCCCATCCTCGCGATTGCGGTTCTGCTCGGTGGTGGCCTCGGCCTGCTGGTGTACGAGCACGTGTGGGCGAGCGTGATCGCCGCCGGCTTTGCTGCCGGTATTGGGTTCGCGATCGTCGCGACGCCGGTGGTGTGGTGGGTGGGGCGACTCTTCGCGCGCTTCGACGTCCCGCGCGATACGCCCGACTGACGCGACCAGCCCGCTCCGATTCGCGCGAAGTCTGCGTCAGGAGCGGACGACGGTGGCACCGGCGACGGGCGCGGCGACCACGAACGTCGCGGCGCCTGCGTCGCGGTAGGCCTGCGTGAGCGCATCAACGCGCTCGCGCGGCACCATCGCCACCACCGAATCGCCGCCGCCCGCGCCCGAGATCTTGGCGGGTACATCGAGCTTCCGAGCGATGGCGACGAGCCTTTGGATCGCGGGCGTCACGATCCCGAGCCCACCGCAGTCGGCGTCGAAGCGTTCGAGTGCTTGCTGATGGGCCTGCATCGCACTACCGAGCGCCGCTGCCGAGCCGTCGGCGATGGTGCGACGGCTCAGCTCGCCGAGCGTCAGCGCAAGCTCCCGGAAGCGCTCCTCGTCGCGCCCCGTGAGACCGACGACACGATCGATGAGCCGGGTCGTCGACGCGGCTTCCCCCGTGGATGCGGCGACGAACGCGGAACCCTCGGGCCACGGAAAGCCATCGAGTCGCAGCCGACTCCACGGCCGTCCGAGGATCGCGAACGTCACCGCCGCGCTCGGGACCTCTCCCGCCACGTTGCCGAGCAAGGCCTCGAAGCCCGGGTTGCGATACGCGACGATCCCGCCGCTGACCGCGGCGGCGACGTCGGCGCCGCTGCCACGCCGGCTTTGCGCCAGGAAGTGGGCGAGTGCAGCGATCTGAAACACGAGCGTGCGGCCCGCGGCGTCGTCGACGCGGACGCCGCACCAGGCAAGCACACTCGCGGCAACGGCGACGACGACCGAGGCACTGCTGCCGAGCCCGGTTTTCGTGTCACCCGCTCCGAGCTCGCTCGCGATGTGCATCCTGCACGGCGAAGGCTCGCGGCCCATCGCACGTGCGATCGCCATGGCGAGGCCGAGCGTGCGATCGACGAAAGCGAGCTTCGTGGTGTCGGCGGGCTGGCCGTCGCGGCTCCACGCGAGCCCGTCGGGCGTCGCGTGTCCTACCAGCGAGTGGACCCCGATGTCCGGGCAATCGAGCGTGAACGCTGCGCCGCCCTCGATCTGCACCCGCACGAAGCGGTCCACTGCGAGCACCAGCGCCTCGGCGCCAGGTTCGAGCACGGCGTACTCGCCGAGCAACATGAGCTTGCCGGGAACGCGCACCTCGAGAGTCGCTGGGCTCATCGGTTCCGCTCCGCGCGATCCACGGCACGATACGTGATGCCGGCCGCGGTGTCCTCGGACCTTTCGCGTTCATCCGAGCGCAGCACGCGTTGAGACTCCGCGGGCCGGGTGCGTAGCATGAAGGGATCGCCAGCATGCGCGGCACTCGCGCAGCGCTCTTGCGAACCGGAGCTTCCGATGCGCTCGCATTCGCTCTCGTCCGCTCCATACCGACTGGCGCGCGCCGTCTTCGCGCCCGTGGTGATCGCATTTGCCGTCGTCTTTCTCGCCGGTTGCGATGGCGATGGCGACGGTTACCAAGGTGGCGTCGCCAGCCGCACGAGCCCGCGCACCTCCGATTGCGACGATCTCGACGCCTCCGTTCATCCCGGCGCCGTGGACGACAGCGCGGATGGCGAGGACCAGGACTGCGACGGTGTGGACGGGCCAGCCGCCGATTCCTGGGGCGGTTGGACCGGAGCGGACCTCGGCGCGACCGGATATTTCCGCGTGGCACGGACGGCCGATCGCTGGTGGCTCGTCACCCCTGCAGGTCATCCCTTCTTCTCGACTGGCGTGAATCACGTGGTGTTCGACGGCGATTACGAGCCCTCGTCGGGCAGCAGCCCGTACCACGACAACAACCTCGCTCGGTACGGCACGCGCGCTGCCTGGGCGGAGGAGCTAGAGCGACGCTACGACACGTGGGGCTTCAACACCTTCGGCGCCTGGAGCGAGGACTTCGCCGGCTCGGGGCGCGCGTACACGGTGATCCTCGACATCGCCGGCGGCAACTGGTCGGGCCCGATCCCGGACTACTTCGCGCCGGAGTTCGCCGCGCGTGCAGCCGCCGTCGCGGCCTCGAGCGTCGCGCCGCACGCGTCCGACCCCGATCTTCTCGGCTACTTCCTGGACAACGAGATGCGCTGGGGGCCGTCTTATCAGCGCGTGACGTTCCTGCTCGACGATTACATGGGCTACGACGCGACGGCAGCAGGCAAGATCGTGCTGGTGGATTTCTTGCGCGCCCGCTACGCCAGCGACGTCGCGGCGTTGAACGCGGCGTGGGGGGGATCCTTCGCGAGCTTCGACGAGCTGCCGTCGGCGACCACGCTCGGCCCGGCGATCTACCCGCCGCCGGCCGAACAGATGGACGCACGCCAGGCCTTCCTGGAGCTGGCCGCTCGGCGCTACTACCAAATCGCGACGGCGGCGGTGCGCGCCGCCGATCCCAACCATCTGATCCTGGGCGAACGGGTGGTGGGTCAGCTCGTCTACCCAGAGGTGATGCGCGCGTCCGCGGACGACGTGGACGTGGTGTCGGTGAATCGCTACCAGCACGATCCGCTGTGGGCGCTCGCGATCTCGCTTCTCGACAACCTGGTCACCGGGCGCGAGCTCTTCCTTCCCGACGGCGACGGATTCGCGGCCATACACGCAGTCACCGGCAAGCCCGTGCTGCAATCGGAGTTCGGCTATCGCGCCGTCGACTCGGGCCTTCCCAACACCTGGCCGCCGATGATGTTGGTGGTGCCCGATCAGAAGGCGCGCGCCGACTGGTTCGAGCAAGACGTGACCGCTTCGATCGCTTCCGACTACGTGGTGGGCTACCACTGGTTCGAGCACGTGGACGAGCCGCACGGTGGGCGCTTCGACGGCGAGAACTCGAACTGGGGGCTGGTGGACGAGCACGACGATCCCTATGCGACGTTGGTCGCGCGCATGACCGAGGTGAATCGATGGTGGCGACTGGCACCGCACGGCTGACGCCGCGCACCCTTGGGTCGGCGTCGGGCCTTGCGACGTGACGACGACATCGCGTCGCCTCGGCATCGAGCTGATGCGCGAGTCGCTGGTCCCGCCGCTCGGGCGCTCGCGACGCTTCGGTCACGGGTTCCTGCTGTCGATCGCGCTGCTCGCGATCTTCGTCGGCGGACCGGCGTGGGTCGTCATCGCATTGGCGAATCCCGCCGTCTGGATCACACGGCTCGGCTGGGTGCTGCTTGCGATCTTCGGCGGGATGAGCGGGTTTCTGTGTTTCCTCGTCGCGGCGATCTCGTGGCATCAGCTCGTGGCCGCACTGCGGACCTCGAACTGGGTGGTCGCAGTCGCCGACGATGCCGTCTATCTGAAGCTGCGCTCGTACCTGAACTGGCATCTGCCAGCCGGTCCGCCCATCGTCGCGCGCATTCCGTTCCAAGCCATCCGTTCGTTCCGCGTGGTGAAAGAACGCTTCGACGTGCGTGTCAGCCGTACGCGCAGGGTGCGTTACTTCGACTTCCTCGTGATCTCGGTCGAGCGCGGCGTGGACACCGCGGCCTTGCACGCAGAGGTGATCCGGGAGATCCAGCGCGTTGCGCCGATGAGCGGCCTCCTGGAGCGGC
>CAYUSL010000600.1:0-3850 GCA_964447125.1 uncultured bacterium
GGGTCGGCGAGCTCCCAGTTCAGGTAGCGCTTGCCGGGATACACCGGGCACGCATCGCCGCAGCCCATCGTGATCACCACATCGGCGGCTCGCACCGCCTCGTCGGTGAGTGGCTTCGGAAACTCCTGGGACAGGTCGATGCCCACTTCCGTCATCACCTCGACTACAGCAGGGTTGATCGTTTCGACGGGAGCGCTTCCCGCCGAGCGGACGATCACGCGGTCCTGAGCGTGATGATGGAGGAGGCCGGCCGCCATCTGCGACCGGCCCGCGTTGTGGACGCACACGAACAGCACTTCGGGTTTGTCGGACACGGTCTTTCCTTCCGCGCGTGCGAGATCGCGAAGCCGGTCGATGGCGAACCGCTGCGTCAGGCCCGCGACGTAGGTCGTGACCCGCGCCCGGCGCGAGAGGTCTTCGTACGAGTGCATCACGAACTGCTCGATCGTCTCGCGCGAGAAGACCGACGCGAACTTCGGTGCGATGTCGTCGATGATCCGCTCGACGAGCGGGTCGAGCCTCGATTCGTGCGTCATCGGGAGAGCCTCTCGTTGCCCACTTACGTAGTGCTCGCGACCGACAAGGCCGGGAACCAGCTCCGGGTTCGGTTGCAGACGGCGCACACCGAAAGCATCACCGGCACCTCGACAAGCACGCCAACGACCGTGGCGAGCGCCGCCCCCGACTGCGGCCCGTAGAGCGCGATCGCGGTCGCGACGGCGAGCTCGAAGAAGTTGCTGGCGCCGATGAGCGCGCCAGGAGCCGCGACCGCGTGCTCGACGCCGAAGCGCTTCATGAGACCGTATGCGAGGCCCGAGTTGAAGTAGACCTGGATGAGGATCGGGATCGCGATCAGAACCACGTGAAAGAAGCGCGCGGTCAGGTTCTCGGCCTGGAAGGCGAAGATCAACACCAGCGTCAGCAGGAGCGCCACGATCGTGACCGGCGCGAGCGTCGGCAGGAACTGCCCCTCGAACCACTCGAGGCCGCGCGAGCGGATCAGCAGCACTCGACTGGCGCTACCGAGGGCGAGCGGGATGACGATGAACGCGACGACGCTCGCCAGCAGGACGCCGAAGGGAACCGTGAGGCCGCTCGCTCCGGCGACCAGCAGGCTCACGATCGGTGCGAACAAGACCAGCATGAGGAGGTCGTTCACCGACACCTGGACGAGCGTGTAGGCCGGATCGCCCCGCACCAGGTACGACCACACGAACACCATCGCCGTGCAGGGCGCCGCAGCGAGGATGATGACACCCGCGAGGTACTGGTCTGCGAGGCCGGGGTCGATCCAGGCCCGGAACAAGTGCTTGAAGAAAAGCCAGCCCAGGAAGGCCATCGAGAACGGCTTCACCAGCCAGTTCACGATCAACGTGACGAGGATTCCGCGCGGACGGCGCCGCACCCCGAGCACGCTCTTGAAGTCGATCTTGAGCATCATCGGGTAGATCATCAGCCAGATCAGCACGGCGATGGGGCCGTTGATCTGAGTGTTCTTCCCAAGCTCGAGCCCGCGCAGCGTTTGAGTCACGCCGGGTGCGAGCTTCCCGATCGCAACGCCGATCAGCATGCAGAGGGCCACCCAGAGGGAGAGCCAGCGCTCGAAGAAACCGAGTCGGCGGGGTTGATCCGGACCAGTGCTCACGTGGGTTCGCCTCGTTGATCAGGTGCAGGATCCGGGGCCGCGGACCTTCATCAGGCGTTCGAGCTCGCGCTTCATGCCGGTCCGAGCTCGGAAGGCGTTCACGACCGCCTTGAGCTGGCGCTCCGACTCGTCGTCCGGCTGGCGAGCGAGGCGGTAATAGACCCAGGTTCCGTCGCGGTGCGCCTCCACGACCCCCGTTGCGCGCAGCACGCTCAGGTGCCGCGACACCGCAGGCTGAGAAAGTGCAAGGGCTTCCTCGACGTGACACACACAGAGCTCGCCGTGGGCCAGCAGCGCCACGATCTTGAGGCGCGTTTCGTCCCCGAGCGCTTTGAAGAGCCGGGAAACGTGCCGGACGTCGTCGACGGCTACGCGGGGCTGAGCCATGAACATATGGATATCCGCATGCCCGACTGTAGGCAAGCCCGAACGGTGTGGCCCGCACCTCGCGGGTACTCCCGAACCGGGGAAGTCAACTTGCTCCGACGCCGGTCGTCGTCGTGCCGAGATGGGAATGCGTGGGGCTCGCGCAGGTCAGCGGCCCAAAGGAACTCGGCTGCTGGGCCGTCGCAAGGGGCGCGTCAGCAACTCGCCGTCGTCGGCGAGCTTGCTGTCGCCGGCTCACACGAACACGCATGCGCGCGCCGCGCGCGGGCGAGCCACCCGCTCCCGCCGGCGAGCGAGGCCACCGTGACCGCGAACACCAGCGGCTTGGCGAGCGGCAGGAACCGAGCGCCGAAGACCGTCAGGTAGAGGCCGAGCAGCGGAGATCCACAGCACCCGACGAGGTAGCAGCCACCGGCGGCCACGACGCTCGACATCGCGAGCCCACCGGCCGAGAGCGCCCGCGCCTGCCAGCGCCGCTCCTCTCGGTAGCGCAGGAACCACGTCGCCGCGAAGCCGAGCGCCAGGCCGTAGGAGAGGCCCAGCCAGACGTCCTGGGTACGCAGGTAGAGAAGGGCGGGCGCCGGCGCCTCGCCGTCGAGCGACACCCAGTTCGCGGCCGTCTGCGAATGCGCGAACCACGCGAAGTGCGCGAGCGACGCGCCCAGGAACACGGCTGCGCCGAGGGCCCGACGGCGGAGCGGGCTCATCGGCGCTCCCCTGCCGGAGGAGGCATGGCTGGCGGAGTCGCCGGCCGCGCGCGCACCGACGTCGCTCGAAAGACCCGCCGCCCGCCCTCGTCGAGGTCGAGCTTTCCCGCCACCTCTTCGATCGAGCCGACGGGAGGCATCTCGCCTTCCCACGCGACGGGCAACGTCACGCAGCTCGTAGTACCGGAGCGTTCGACCTCTTCCCGGTCGCTCAGGTCGGCGAGCGCGAAGAGCTTCCGGTCCGGCACCACGCGCGTCACGATTCCCTCGACCACGACGGTGCCCTTCGCCCTCTCGGCCCGCTCCATCAGGGCCTCGACGCCCATCCGTGGCGGGTCTGCCGCGCCGGCGGCGGTCTCGCCGGCTCTCACCGGCGTCGCGAGCAACAGCGCGACGACCGCGAGAAGCAGCTTGGATGAGCTGGCGCCGTTCATGCGCAGCTACCGGCGGATGGACCGCATCCACAGCGAGCCTCGCGTGCCGGAGCGCGCGAACGCTCGGGTGCAGCGTCCTGAGTGTACGGCTCGCCGGTCGTGAGAGAGCGCTCGGCGCGCGCCAGCTCGCGTCCGAGGTACGCGGCATGGTCAAGCCGCGACAGGAGCTCGCGGGCGATCGCCGGAGTGTAGAGCTCGGCGGCGGTCCGTCCCGTGAAGAGTGCGTCCAGCGCTCCGTCCTTGCGGTAGTGCTCGAGCGCCAGCGTCTCGCGGGCTCGGTCCACGTACACCACGAAGTAGCCACCGGGATCGGGGACCATGCGCTCGGGGAGATAGGCCCGCTCGGTCACGACCCGATTCGCGAGAGCCAACGGTGCCGCCGGACCGGGGTCCCGCTTGGCGCACGCTTGGACGGCGCGCGCGATCCGGCTCAGGTCCGCCTCGCCGACCAGGTCCACCACCTCGACCGTCGCGCGGAAGTGGTCGACCGCACGCGGGTCCAGGTTTCGGAGGATGGGCCGCTTGCCGGGTGCGTCGGCGATCCGCGCATGCGGGCCGACCCCGTTGCGGGCGAGTGCGACCAGGGAGGCGCCGGGTCGGTGGCCAACCGCGCGCTCGGAGTCGGCGCCGCACACGACCACGAAGCGGATGTGCGGATTCGCCACGACGTTCGTCAC
>CAYUSL010000601.1:0-3849 GCA_964447125.1 uncultured bacterium
CCAAGGCACTCGGCTTACGCTCGTGGCTCGCCCCGGGCTCGCGGAGAGATGGAGAACGAGCGTGGAGACGGGGGCGCCCATCGGTCGTCGAGGTGCGCGATCAGGGTCTGTTCCAGACCCCCGCCCGCCGTGGCAAAGCCACGGCGGGGCCCACCCCCAAGGCACTCGGCTTACGCTCGTGGCTCGCCCCGGGCTCGCGGAGAGATGGAGAGCGAGCGCGGCGAACCGGACGCCGCGGCTTCGCCCGATGCGCGCGATCGGGTCTGGAACAGACCCCCGCCCAGCGCGCGCTGCGCTCAGCAGCTCGGATCAAGCCCGAGCGAGGCGGCTTGCGGGCGGCAGCGGCGGCACTCGCCTCGCGCAAATGCTCGGCGATCCCGTGCTCGGCTTGATCGGGGCGAAGCGTGACCGCTAGGCTCGCCGAACGATGACGGAAAGCGCCCCACGTCTCAAGCCGATCGGCAACACGGCACTCGCCCGCCTCAATCTGGGCAAGGCGCTGCTTCAGAAGGGCCGCCACGGCCAAGCGCTGGTCGAGTTCGACGCCGCCGTCCGCGAGAACCCGGAGCTCGCCGAGGCGCACCTCGGCAAGGGCCTCATCCTCGCGCGGCGTGCCGAGTTCACGGCGGCGCTGGCGGCGATCGACCGTGCCCTCGCCCTCGATCCCGAGCTCGCCACCGGCTGGCTGGTTCGCGCCCACGTACACATGGAGCTCGGCGCATGGGATGACGCGCTCACTGCTGCGGAACGCGCAGTGGCGATCGGCGAAAGTCCGCCACGGCGCGCCGCCGCGGAAGAAACCCGAGAGGGTGAGTCGCGGCCCTCCGACGACAAGCGTGACAAGGCGTACGTCGTCTTGGCCACGGTGCTCACCCACCTCGGGCGCGAGGCCGAGGCCATCCGCGCGCTGGAGGCGGCACTTCGGCTCAATCCGAATCTGATCCAGGCGCGCCTCAAGCTGGCGCATCTCTTGGTGAGCCAAGGCGACGAGCGGCGCGCCATCGAGCAAGTGACGATCGCGCAGCGGCTCAACCCACTCAACTTCCAGGGACGGATCGGGGTGGGCGACATCTTCCGCGCCCACAAGCGCTTCGACGACGCGATGCGCGAATACAAGGCCGCGTGCGAGATGGCGCCGCTGCAAGCGTTGCCGTGGCTCAAGCTCGGCGAGCTCTACGTGGAGATGAGAATCCCCAGCGAGGCGGCGTTCGCGTTTCGCACCGCGCTCAAGCTCGACTCCAAGCAGGCCAAGGCGCTGGTCGAGCTCGGCCGCATCTTCCTCGATCAAGGCAACGTGACCGAGGCGCTCGAGATGCTGCGGGCCGCGGTCGCCATCGACGCGCGCTATCCCGAAGCCAGCGAGCTGCTCGAGCGCGTGGAGCGCACCTTCGGCAACGCCGCGCCACCGCCGGCTGCCGCGCCTCCGGCGGCGAGCTGAGCGCGGTTCGTCGCAGCGTTGCTCGGCAATTCACGGCACGTGGCACGGACATGAACGTTCGCGTCAACGCGAGGTCGTTCGACGGTCGCGCGGTGCGGTCTGGCACGTGACTCGCGCGAGCTCCTCATCGCTCCAGGCTCGATCGTGATTCGCACCGCGAGTGCCGTGAGCAGGTTCGTGCGGGCGAGTCTGGTGCTGGCGCCGGCGACGCTCGGCGCGTCTTCGTGCTCCACACCGATCGAAGTACCCGCGCGACCGCCCCAGGTACCGGCCTCTGCGACGTGGGCGGGTGGCGCCGACGGTGGTGCCTGGATCGACTGCACGCCTCGAGGCCGGGACTTTTTGTGCGTCGTTTACCACGACTTCACGGGCGAGGTGGAAGCGAGCGGTGTGTACGAGCTGGTTCCGCGAGCCTCGGATCGTCGGCTCACGTACAGCGGCTTCGACGGCTCTACGATCTACCTCGCTGGCGGGAGAAGACTCATCCGAGCGCCGAAGGGTGCCGGCCGTTAGCGGATTGCATCGCCCGCCCGACTCACCCGAGCGCTACTCGGACACACGCGTTCAGCGGTGGAACGCGGCGAGGAACTGCCAGATCTTCTCGGAGGCGTCGACAGAGGCCACGAGGCGGCCGGTGTTCAGATGCTCGGAGATGTCGACGCCACCCGGCCAGGTGTGCCCGCCCTCGGGCAGCGTGAGCGTCACCACCGGCGCGCCGTCGTCACCGGTGGGCGCGTAACGCTCGATGCGGCAATCGCGTTCGTCGACGATCTCGACGGGCTCGGCGTTGCAGCCATTCACCCGCTTCCACCACGCAATCGTCTCCGGTACCGGCCGATAATCCACCCGCGAGAACTGGTTCTCGCCGATCCCGCCGGCGAACTGGACGTTGCGGTCCGCCAGACCATGGACGTGAATCACCGGCGTGGGGAGCCGCGGCGTCGCCCCGTGGAACGTGAGCGTCGCGCTCACGACACCGATGGCCGCGAAACGCTCGGGCACCTCGCACGCGAGGCGATAACAGAACATGCCGCCGTTCGAGAACCCCACGGCGTAGGTGCGCGCACCATCCACCGCGAGCCGCCGGCCGATCTCGTCCAGGAGCGCCACCGTGAAGCCCACGTCGTCCGACCCGACTCGCATCGCATAGCCGCAACAATCGCCGGCGTTCCAGGTCAGCATGCGGTCGCGGAAGCGGCCGATACCGTCGGGGTACGCGACCGCGAAGCCGTGACGCGCCGCGACTCGATCGAGCCCACTCTGACGACGCATCAACGCTGCGGTGCCGAGCCCGCCGTGGAACGCGATCACCAACGGAACGCGCGTGCCGGGCGGCAGCCCGGGCGGCGCCACCAACACGGCACGACGATCGCGACCGTCGTGGTGAAGGCGGATCTCGACGGCGCTCGATTCCACCCTTCAGCTCGCCGGCGCTTCGGGCTTGGGCTTGCGCTTGCGCGCGCCGAGCGGCGCGATCTGCACGCTGAGCAGCGTGGTGTCGGCAGGCAATGCCAAGAGCGCCACGATCAGCTCGCCCACGCGTTCGGGCGGCAACGCGTCACCCGGCTTGGGCACTGGGTGGTTCTGCTCCCACATGGGTGTGTCGATCGCGTGTGGGCAAACCACCTGTACGCGCACGCCGTCGCGGCGCACCTCTTCTGCGAGCACCTGGCTCAGCCCCACCACCCCGAATTTCGACGCACAGTACGCACCGTCGTGGGCGCGTCCCACCAGACCGGAAACCGACGACACGTTCACGATCGATCCGGAGTGCTGGGCAATCAGCGTGGGCAACACGGCGCGATTCGCGAGGAACGTGCCCTTCAAGTTGATGTCGATCACGTCGTCCCATTCGTCGAGCGTGATCTGCACCACGGGCTTGGGAGGCGTACCACGCTTGCGCAGGATGCCCGCCGCCGCCACCAAGCCGTCGAGGCGTCCGAAATGGGTGAGCGTCGCTTGCACCAGCGCCTGGTTCTCGCTCTCGCTGCGCGCGTCGAACGCGAACGCCAGCGCCCGTTCCGCGTCCAGCTCGTCCGCCAGCTCGCGGGTGCGCTCGGCAGATACGTCGGCGACGGTGACGCGGCCGCCCTCGGCCACGATGCCGCGACAGGTGGCGCGGCCGATGCCGCCGGTGCCACCGGTCACGATGAAGGCTTGCCCGTCGAGCTTACTCATCGCCGTTCCTCCGTCTCACCAGCGCTCCACACGGCCGGACGACCGCTCGGCCCCGTGCGCTCCTCGACGCTGCGAGCACAGCGGCGACGAACGACGGTGCCGTCGCACGCGATCGTGGACCGGCGGCTCCGGTCCTGCCAGCCGAGCGTTTGCGTGCCTCTTGCCGCTCAGACCACCGCGAATTGCTTGGCGAGGAAGTCGACCACGTCGCCGACCCGGATGTCCTCGACGTA
>CAYUSL010000602.1:0-3846 GCA_964447125.1 uncultured bacterium
CCGGCTCTCGCGGCCCATCGCCGAAGCCCTCGCCGAGAACGCCACCCGTGGCGAGCAGTCGCTGCTCTTCCTCAATCGCCGTGGATGGGCGCCGCTGCTCGTGTGCGAAAGCTGCGGCGATCGGCCCGGCTGCGCGCGTTGCAGCGTGTCCTTGGCGCTTCATCGCCGCCCCTCGCGGTTGGTGTGCCATCTGTGCGGCGCCGAGCGGCCCATCCCCGAGCGCTGCCCGCGTTGCGGCGCCGCGGATCTCCGTCGCCTCGGCGCGGGTACGCAGCGGATCGAGGACGAGCTCCAGGCGTTGTTGCCCGATTTGCGCATCGAGCGCCTCGACCGTGACGCGGTGGCGAGCGCCGCCGACCGCACGAGCGCGCTCACGCGGGTCGCGTCGCGTGCCGTGGACGTGTTGATCGGCACGCAGATGGTGGCGAAGGGCCACGATTTTCCGCACGTCACGTTCGCAGCCGTGCTTTCCATCGATGGGCTGTTGGCGCGTTCGGACTTTCGCGCGGTGGAGCGTGCGTTCCAGCTCTTGGTGCAGGTGGCCGGTCGCGCCGGTCGCGCGGACCGGCCGGGACGCGTGGTGCTGCAGAGCTTCCACCCCGAGCACTCGGTCTTTCACTTCGCGAAGACCCACGACGTGAAGGGCTTCCTCGACGAAGAGATCGAGTTCCGCCGTGGTTCCGGCTATCCGCCGTTCGGCAGGCTCGCGGCGATCGGCATCGAGGGCTCGGTCGCGAGCGCCGTCGAGCACGATGCGGCCTGGCTCGCCGACGAGCTGCGCTCCCGTGCGGCGGGCCGCACGCCGAGGATCGACGTTCTCGGGCCGGCGCCCGCGTTGGTGGAACGCGTCGACGAGCGGTTGCGCCGGCGTGTGCTGCTTCGTGCCGAACGCCCCCGTCACGTGCAGGCGCTGATCACGGAGCTTCTCGGCAATCCGCCGCGGGTGAAGGCGCCGCGTGGCAGCCGCCTCGCCGTGGACGTGGATCCGCTGGTACTCCTCTGACCGCCTCGGTGGAGCAACGCGAGGAGACCCATGGCGCTCGACATCGTCTTTTTTGGCACGCCCGCCTTCGCGGTTCCGAGTCTCGCCGCACTGCTCGCGAGCGAGCACCGGGTACGGGCCGTGGTGACGCAGCCCGAGCGTCCCGCAGGTCGCGGTCGTGCGCCGCGGCCGTCGCCGGTGAGCGAGGCGGCGATGCAGGCGGGCATACCCTTGCTCACCCCGGTCAAGCTCCGCGACGGTGCCTTCGCCCGCGAGCTCGCGGCGATCGGCCCCGATCTGTGCGTGGTGGTCGCGTATGGCCGGATCTTGCCTGCCGACGTTCTCGCCGTGCCTCGCCTCGGCTACCTCAACGTCCACGCCTCGCTGCTGCCGGCCTACAGGGGAGCGTCGCCGATCTCGCAAGCCTTGCTCGTGGGTGACGCGGTGACCGGTGTGAGCCTGATGCGCCTCACCGAAGGCATGGACGAAGGCCCCGTGCTCGCGATGCGGGAGCTCCCGATCGCTCCGGACGACGACTGCGGCTCGCTCACGGTGCGGCTCGCGGCGCTGGGAGCGGAGCTCTTGCGCGAGCACCTCGCGGCGGTGGAATCGGGTGCTGCGGTTTTCGCCGAGCAAGACCACGCTCGCGCGACCTACACGCGCCCCGTCGAGCGCGAGCACGCGCGCATCGACTGGAACCGCGACGCGCGCTCGATCGTGAACCTGGTGCGTGCGATGTCACCGGCGCCCGGTGCTTTCACGCCGTACTCCGGCGGCGTGCTGAAGGTGTACCGGGCCAGCGCCGAGACGGAGGAGCTCGGCGCCGCGCCAGGTACCGTGCTCGAGACACGTGGCGCCGGACCGCGCGTCGCATGCGCGGGGGGCAGCGTTCGTTTGCTCGAGGTGCAGCGCGAAGGTGGCCGACGACAGCGCGGCGACGAGTTCGTGCGCGGCGCGCGGATCGTCCCCGGCGAGTGCTGGGGATGAGCGCTGCACGTGCCGCTCGGCCTGCGAGCGGGCGTACGGCCGCGGCGCGGGCGCTGGTCGCGGTGGACCGGGGCGCAGACCTGGAGCGTGCACTCGATCGGGCCATCACGGAGCTCGCTCTCGACGACCGCCGCGCGCGCGCGCTCGCGACGGCGATCGCGTTCGGTGCCGTCCGGCACCGGCAGCGCATCGATCGCGCGTTGGAGCGAGCTGCACACCGTGCGCTGGTGCGCGTCGATCCGCCGGTGCGCGCGGTGCTGCGGTCTGCCGCCGCGCAGCTCCTCGTCCTCGACGGAATTCCGGAATACGCCGCCGTGGCCACCGCAGCAGATCTGGCCCGCGAGCTGGGAGCCGCGAGGGCTACGGGATTCGTGAACGGCGTGCTGCGTAGTTTGGTGCGCGAGCGCGCTCGCGGCGCACTCGACGTGGAGAGCCGTTCGCTCGATGCCGCGACACACATCTCCGAGGCGTGCTCCTACCCCCGCTGGCTGGTCGAGCGCTGGCTGATGCGCTTCGGCGCGACCGTGACGGAGGATCTGGCGCGGCGTTGGAACGAACCGGCGTCGCTGTCGCTGCGGCTCGCGCCGGGAGTCGATCGCGCCCGCTGGGTGGACGAGCTTCACACCGCGGGCGTCGACGCCAGCGAGTCTCCCTGGCTGCCGCGGGCCGTGCGCGTGCGCGGCGCGCATCCCACGGAGCTTCCGGGTTGGGAGCGCGGCTGGTTTCAGCCTCAGGACGAGGCGTCGCAGGCCGTGGTGGCGCTGCTCGATCCGCGTGCCGGCGAAGTGATTCTCGATCTGTGTGCGGGACTCGGTACCAAGACCAGCGCCATCGTCGAGCACGCTCGAGCCCCGCGCCACGTGGTCGCGTGTGATCGCTCGCGCGGGCGCCTTGCGGCCCACGTGGCCGAGTGTCGGCGGCGCGGTGGCGACGGCGGCTGCGTGTCGCACGTGGTTCTCGACGGCGCTCGCGGGCTTCCGTTTCGCGACGACGCGTTCGATCGCGTGCTGGTGGACGCGCCGTGCACCGGCCTCGGCACCCTGCGGCGCCACCCCGAGATCAAGTGGCGTCGCGCCGCCACCGATCCCGCCCGGCTCGCGGAGGTGCAGCTCGCGCTTCTGACCCACGCGGTGGCAACGCTGCGCCCGGGCGGCGTTCTCGTCTACAGCACGTGCAGCACCGAGCCCGAGGAGAACGAGAACGTAGTCCGTGCGGCGCTTCGCCAGCACCCGAGCTTGAATGTGGAGAGCGCCCGCGATTGGCTGCCCGCGCCGTTCGCACCGCTGGTTGCGGAGGACGGCTTTCTCAGGACCTATCCCCACGGCGAAGGGCTCGACGGCTTCTTCGCCGCACGCTTGCGGAGGAGTGGCCGTGGCTGAGTCGAGATTCGGGACCGAGCCCAAGTTCGTGATCGCGCCGTCGATCCTGTCGGCGGATTTCGGTGAGCTGGCCCGCGAGATCCGCGCGGTGGAAGCGGCCGGTGCGGATTGGATCCACGTCGACGTGATGGACGGCCACTTCGTGCCCAACCTGACGATCGGCTGGCCGGTGATCGGCTCGCTGCGCAAGGTCTCGGACAAGCCCTTCGACGTCCACCTCATGATCGAGGAGCCCGATCGCTACCTCGAGAGTTTCGTGAAGGCGGGCGCGGACGTGCTCACGGTGCACGTCGAGGCGTGCGTGCATCTGCACCGCACCATCCAGGAGATCAAGCGCCTCGGTGTGCGCGCGGGCGTGAGCCTCAATCCGGCGACGCCGGTGGAATCGGTGCTGCCGATCCTGCGCGACGTCGATCTCGTGTTGCTGATGAGCGTGAATCCTGGTTTCGGCGGCCAATCGTTCATCGAGGCGAGCGTCGAGCGTGCGACGGCGCTCGC
>CAYUSL010000603.1:0-3834 GCA_964447125.1 uncultured bacterium
AATGGAAGAAATTGACGACGTAGTCCGGCTTGCCCGCGAACTTCGCGCGCAGCACTGGATCTTGCGTGGCCACGCCCACCGGACAGGTGTTGAGGTGGCATTTGCGCATCATGATGCAGCCCACCGCCACCAGCGGCGCCGTGGAGAAGCCGAACTCCTCTGCACCGAGCAGCGCCGCGATGGCCACGTCGCGGCCGGTGAGCAGCTTGCCGTCGGTCTCGACGCGGATGCGGCTGCGCAGATCGTTGCGAACCAGCGTTTGCTGGGTCTCGGCGAGCCCCAGCTCCCACGGCAGGCCCGCGTGCTTGATCGAGCTCTGCGGCGAGGCACCCGTGCCACCCGTGTCGCCGCTGATCAGCACCACGTCCGCTTTGCCCTTCGAGACACCCGCCGCCACCGTGCCCACGCCCACCGCGGACACGAGCTTCACGCTGACGCGCGCGTAGTGGTTGGCGTTCTTGAGGTCGTGGATGAGCTGCGCCAGGTCCTCGATCGAATAGATGTCGTGGTGCGGCGGGGGCGAGATGAGACCCACCCATGGCGTGGAATGGCGCGTCTTGGCGATCCAGGGATAGACCTTCTCGCCGGGGAGCTGGCCGCCCTCACCGGGCTTCGCCCCCTGCGCCATCTTGATCTGCAGCTCGTCGGCGTTCACCAGGTATTCGCTGGTCACACCGAAGCGCGCGCTCGCCACCTGCTTGATGGCGCTGCGCCGCCAATCGCCGTTGGGATCACGAACGAAGCGGTCCGGATCCTCGCCGCCCTCGCCGGTGTTCGACTTGCCGCCCAGGCGGTTCATGGCGATCGCCAGCGTCTCGTGCGCTTCCTTGCTGATGGACCCGTACGACATGGCGCCGGTCTTGAAGCGCTTGACGATCTCGGTCCACGGCTCGACCTCGTCGAGCGGGATCGCAGCGCCGTTGGTCCGGAACTCGAGCAGACCCCGCAGCGTCAACGGCTCGCGCGCTTGGTCGTTCACCATCGCCGCGTATTCGTTCCAGCTCCTGGCATCCGCGTCGCGCGTGGCCTGCTGGAGCTTGGCGATGCTGAGCGGGTTGTAGAGATGGCGCTCGCCGTTGCGGCGCCACTGGTAGGCCCCGCCCACGTCGAGATCGAGGTTCTCGGGAACGGTCGCCGGTGGATACGCGAACGCGTGGCGCATCGCGCATTCCTGCGCGACGACGTCGATCCCGATGCCGCCCAGCCGCGAGGGCGTCCACGAGAAGTACTCGTCGATCAGCTCTTTGCCGAGCCCCACCGCCTCGAATATCTGGGCGCCGCGATAGCTTTCGAGAGTGGAGATGCCCATCTTGGACATCGTCTTGAGCACGCCCTTGAGCACGGCCTTCTGGTACTTGGCGGTCGCGGTCTCGAGATCGACTCCGGCGAGCGTGCCGCTCCGGATCAGCTCGTCGAGGGTCTCGTAGGCCAGATACGGGTTGATGCCGCCCGCGCCGTAGCCGAAGAGCAGGCAGAAGTGGTGCACCTCGCGCGGCTCGCCGGTTTCGAGCACCAGGCCCACGCGCGTGCGCTTGCCCTTGCGGATGAGGTGGTGGTGAACGCCGCCGATGGCGAGCAGCGCCGGGATGGGCGCGAGCTCGCGGCCGGCGCCACGGTCCGAGAGGATCAGGATCGACCAGCCTTCGTCGACGGCTCGCTCCGCCTGCTCGCGCAGCTCGTGCATGGCCTTCGCGAGCGCGGGCCCGCCACCGCTTACGTCGAAAAGCATGGACAAGGTCTTGGCCTTGAGCTTGCCCTGGTCGACGTCGCGCACCTTCGCGAGATCGCGATTGGTCAAGATCGGCCGCGTGAGCTCGAGCTGGTGGCACTGCTCGGGCGCCTCGAGGAAGAGGTTCCCCTCGGGGCCGATGCAGGTGGCGATCGAGGTGACCAGCTCCTCGCGAATCGCGTCGAGAGGCGGGTTGGTGACCTGGGCGAAGAGCTGCTGAAAATAACTGTAGAGGAGCTGAGCTTTATCCGAGAGGCATGCGAGCGGCGTGTCGGAGCCCATCGAGCCGATGGGCTCCATGCCGTTCTTGGCCATCGGCTCCATGATGATGCGCAGGTCCTCGAGGGTGTAGCCGAAGAGCTGCTGGCGAGCGCGCAGCGTATCGAGGTCGGTACCGGCGATCTTGCGTGGCTCGGGGAGCGACTCGACCTTGACTAGGTTCTGCTGGATCCACGCGCGATACGGCTTGCTTCGCGCGATCTCGTGCTTGAGCTCGTCGTCCTCGACGATGCGCCCTTGCTCGGTGTCCACCAGGAACATGCGCCCCGGCTGTAGCCGGCCCTTGCGCAGCACGTTCTCGGGCGCGATGTCGAGGACTCCACTCTCGGACGCCATCACCACGAAGCCGTCACGGGTGACCGTGTAGCGGGAAGGACGGAGACCGTTGCGATCGAGCACTGCGCCGATGACCTTGCCGTCGGTGAACGGGATGGACGCCGGACCGTCCCAGGGCTCGATCAAGCAGGCGTTGTACTCGTAGAACGCCTTCTTCTCGTCGCTCATGGTCTCGTGGTTTTCCCAGGCTTCCGGGATCACCATCATCATCGCGTGCGGCAACGAGCGGCCCGTGTGGTAGAGCAGCTCGACGGCGTTGTCGAGGATCGCCGAGTCGCTCATGCCCGGGCTGACGATGGGCAAGAGCTTCTGGATGTCGTCACCGAAGAGCGGCGAGCTGAACATCGACTGCCGCGCGTGCATCCAGTTGATGTTGCCGCGCAGGGTGTTGATCTCGCCGTTGTGGCAGAGAAAACGGAACGGGTGCGCCAGCTCCCACGTGGGGAAGGTGTTGGTGCTGTAGCGCTGGTGCACGAGCGCCAGCCCGCTGGTGAGCAGCGGATCCTGCAGGTCCGGAAAGAAGCCTTCGATCGCCTCCGCCAGCATCAGGCCTTTGTAGACCATGGTGCGGTACGAGAGGCTCGGCACGTAGAAGAACGCCTTCTCCGGCAGATCGCTCTCGCGGGCCCAGCGCTCCATGCGCTTGCGAATCACGTAGAGCTTGCGCTCGAAGGCCGCGGAATCCGTCATGCCCTTGCCGCGACCGACGAAGATCTGGACGATCTCCGGCTCGACTTCCTTGGCGACGAAGCCGATCACCTCGTTGTTGGTGGGCACGGCGCGCCAGCCCAGGAACTCCTGGCCCTCCTCGCGAATGGTGGCCTCGAAGGCCTCCATGCAGGCGCGGCGGCTAGACTCGAGCCTCGGCAAAAACACCAAGCCTGCGCCGTATTCTTCGACGTCCGGCAACGAGATGCCGAGGCCTCCGGCGCGCTCCACCAGGAAATCGTGAGGAAGCTGGATGAGGATCCCGGCGCCGTCACCGGTCATCGGGTCACAACCGCAAGCACCGCGGTGGGCGAGGTTCACCAGGATCTGGAGGGCCTTCGTGACGACGTCGTGAGACTTCTCACCCTTCAGGTTGGCGATGAGGCCGACACCGCAGGCATCGTGCTCGTGCTCGGGGGAGTAGAGGCCCTCGGCCACCGCGGGTGGCCGCGGCGGGGGCGTTGGGTCGAATCGCTCGGTCTTCATGGCTTCCCTGCCGTTCGTCGCTCGAACGCCGGGGCAAGTTGCCCCAGCGTACGATTGCGCATTGCGTAACCGACCACTCTATTGAAATCACGCCACGCGTCAAGCGAGTCCCGTGCATTCCTGCGGCCAATCGCGTAAGCATCTGAAGTCGCGACAGAAAGACAGAACCGTGAGGAATCGAGCGCCGGCTCCGAACGATGGCCACCCAGGACCGATCACTGGTCCCCATGTGCCATGAACATCGGTCTCTACGTCCACGTGCCGTTCTGCAGGCGGGTGTGCCCGTACTGCGACTT
>CAYUSL010000604.1:0-3831 GCA_964447125.1 uncultured bacterium
ACATGCACGTCGACTCGATCCTCTTCACCACGCTCTACGGCACCAACTTCGCGGAATCGCATCCGCCACCCTCGGGCCTCGAGTACTTCTACAAACCACAGGCCGATCTGCCGGGATTGATCGAAGGCGGCACGGACGCGGTGTGGCTCGGCATCGTGGTGTGGCCGCTCTGTGACCCGCAGCATTGCGTGGACGACGCGCGCAACACCATGCGCACCGCGCGGCGGGTGATCGCCGACAACGCAGACCGCATGCAGTTGGCGCTCACCAGCGACGACATCGAGCGCATCCACGGCAACGGCAAGATGCCGGCGCTCATGGGGCTCGAGGGAGCGCACGGAGTGGGGCCGGAAGCGTCGAACGTGGCGACGCTCTACGAAGAAGGCCTGCGCTACATCGGCCTCGCCCACTTCACGCCCAATGGCTACGCGAACACCAATCTGCTGGCGTCGCTGCCCAACGGCGGGCTCACCGATCGCGGGCGCGAGCTGATCCAGCGCATGAACCGGCTGGGGATGATCGTGGACCTGGCGCACACGCACCCGGATTCGATTCACGACGCGCTCGCGATCAGCGAAGCGCCGATGATCGTGAGCCACACGGGCGTGCGCGGCGTCTACGACGTCTTTCGTAACCTCTCCGACGACGACATGAAGGCCATCGCCGACAAGGGCGGGGTCATCGGTATCTTCTTCGCGAGCCTCTGGCTCAACCCCGGCAACGAGTCCACCGTAGAAGACGTGGTGGACCACATCGAGCACGTGGTGAAGACAGTGGGCATCGACCACGTTGGGCTCGGCTCCGACTACGACGGCATCGTGAAGATGCCGACCGACCTGCCGAGCGCCGCGTCGCTGCCCGTCTTGACCGAGCACCTCGTGGCGCGCGGCTACGGCGAGCGCGAGCTCGCCAAGCTCTACGGCGAGAACATGCTGCGCGTCTTCCGCGAGGTCGAACGCACCGCCGCCCGCCTGCGCAACGGCTGAGCCGCCGTGGCCACGTATTGCGCGCTGCACGTGCGCACGACGGACGTCGAAGGCGTCGTCGAAGAGCTACGCGAATGGCTCGGCGCGACGCACGGCGGCTCGATCGAAGTTCGGCGTGGTGAGGCCGACCCAGCCGCGGACGGGCGCGGCTTCAGCCTCTCGGCGGATCAGCCGACCTGCTTCGCGGTGGCACCCCATGGCGAGGGCTGGGTCGTCGCGCGCTTCAACTGCTTTTCCGACCTGGCGGTGCTCGCTGCGCGGATGTCGGCGCGTTTTTCCGCGCACGCGGTGGTGGTCAACGCACAGAGCACCAGCGACGCGCATTTGCTGGCTGTCTTCGAGCGGGGGCGAGCTCGCCGCGTGCTGGAGTACGGAGACGGTCTCACGCGCAACGAGGGTGAGCCATTCCCATTCGAGGGCGAGATTTTCGGGATCGATGACGACGAGCTTCCGCCCGCGGAGGAGTGGGCGTTCTTCGCCGACGAGCTCGAAGCGATGTGCGCACGACTGGGGCTCGGGGTCTTGGAGCATCCGACGGCCCCGGACGAGCCCGAGAGTTGGACGGTGTTGCGAATGACGACACCAGCGCGGCCAACCTGGCTCAGCCGGTTACTCGGCCTCGCGCGGTGACGCCCGCACGGTGTCCGCGGCGGGCCTCCCGTTTGCGGGCGAAGCTTTCGGCGGCGAGAGCGAGGCCGGCTGCATCGAGGTTCGACTCGGTGGCGACAAGCGTCGCGCGAGCGTCTTCGTCGACGTAGGCGTGCGCGAGCGCTGCTTCGATGGTCGGTGCCGCGTCCGCCGCTGGCACGTCGGCGCGGCGCCGCCAATGCCACGGCCAACGCCAGCGCGCTGGACGACTTGCGGCACGAGCCTGCGCGAGAAGAGCCTCGATCGGCGACGCATGCGTGATGGCGCGCTCCGCGCGTGCGGCGGCCACCACCTCGCGGGCGCGGTCGAGCTCGACCAAGATATCGTCGATCGTTCGGAAGTTGCCGTCGCGCTCCACCGTGACGGTGAGCGGATGATCCGTCAGGCGCGCGACCTCGGCGAGCAGTGCGAACACAGGGTCGGGCACGTCGTGGAGATGGTCGTCGAGGATGCGGCGCGCGCCGTGTCGCTCCACCCAGCGGCCGCCGGCGAGGTGCACCTGGCCCACCCGATGGAGTGGGATTCGTCGCAAGTACGCCAGCGCGTCGAATTCGAAATTCGTGGCGTTGGCGTGGAGATTGTGGAGGTCGAGCAGTAACGGCGCGCCGCTCGCTTCGATGCAGCGCGACACCCACTCGTCCTCGGTGAGCACACTTCGCGGCGTGTCGAGGAGCGTCGCGACATTCTCGAGCAGCGGCATCGCGCCCACGATCTCCCGGGCGCGTTCCACGTTCGCGACGCAGCCCTCGATGGTTTCGACGCAGCGCGCCGGTGCAGCGAGGTGGCCGATTTCGGTTCCACCGCCGCGCACGAACGCCAGGTGCTCGGACCAGGCCTCGGGCTCGATCGCGTCCACGAGCCGCGCCAGCCGATCGAGTCGTCGAATGCTCACCGGCTCGGTCGACGCCAATCCCAGCGACGTCCCGTGAAGCAATACCGGCACTTGCCGGCCGAGCGTGTGCAGCATGCGCTGGGCGCAGCTGGGCGCTCGGACGTAGTCGTCGGCCAGCACTTCGAGCACGTCGATCCGATGGAGGTTGGCGAGGATCCCCGCCGCCAACGGTGCGCGCCAGCCGAGCCCGAAGCGATCCATCTTCGTCGCGTCAGCCACCGCAGCCACCGCAACCTCCTCCGCCTCCGCACCCGCCCCCGCCACATCCGCTGCTTCCGCACGCGCTGCCGCAGCTCGCACCGCAGCTCGAGGAAGCCGCTTGATCCGCGCGAGGGAAGAGCGTCTTGCGATAGGGCGCCAGTGTCTCGGGTACGGCGGCCGCGCCGAACACACCCGCGAGCAGCGCCAGCTCTTGGGTTCGTCCACCCGCGCGAATGAGTGACGCGCGGAGCTTCAGCGATTCGAGCATCTCGCGCAGATCGGCCAGCAACCGTGCGCCGATGGTGGTTTGCCGATGCGACAGCACCAGCACGGTGAAGAGCGCCGCCACCACCATCTCCACGATCAAGAAACCGACGTTGCGGTGTCCGCGGCCGAGCGCGACCCAGATCTTCGTCGTTCCCAGCCCGCCGAGGATCGCGATCGCGAGCAGCCCGAGCACGATCCGTCGCGATTGCCAGTCTGGGTCGGGCAAGAGCTTGAGGCGCTCAGCTTCCAGTCGATAGCTCTCGCATGCGTCACTCAGCGGGCGTTGCCTGTACATGTCCGTCGCCTTCTTGGCGCCGGTCAGCACCAGGCCGCTCGAAGGCGGTGCGAAGAAGTCGAGCAACGCGCGCTCGATCGGGCGCCGGACTTCGGGGCGATCGAGCACCGGCGCACGCACCAGCCGGTCGCCGTGGACCTCGAGCAGACCGCGATCGATGAGCGACATCGTCGCCACGCGCAGCGTCTCGTTGGCACCTCCCCGCAGGTACGCGATCAGGTACGGATCGATCACCGCGAGCTTGGGCGGGTCGCCGCTCTCGATGCGCCGCCGCAGCCACGCCAACGCCGTGATCACCACGGTGGCGAACACGAGATAGAAGAGCAGGAACTGGGGGCCGCGAAAATCGAGCGGGTTCATGGCGGCCTAGTCCAGAGATGAGCGCATCAGGAATCGAGCCTCGTTTGCACGTGCGAAGAATGGCACGCGCCAGAGGCGCGCCGCGAGCGAAGCGAGGCGCCTCGGGGGTGGGGCCGGGGTCGGGAAGAGACCATATGGATCGACCGGCTCCGTCTCGTAGCCTCCCGGTGACAGCCATCGGG
>CAYUSL010000605.1:0-3830 GCA_964447125.1 uncultured bacterium
CTCGATCCCATCGAGTTCCTGGTCTTGCCGCGCATGCTCGCGCTCAGCCTGATGATGCCGCTGCTCGCGATCTACGCGAACGTCGTGGGGATGATCGGCGGCGCCGTGGTGGGCATCGGCATGCTCGGCCTGGCGCCGGCGCTCTACTGGGATCAAACCATCGGCGCGGTCACGCTCACCCATTTCGGGACCGGGCTGGTGAAGGCTGTGGTGTTCGGCATCCTCGTGGCGATCTCCGGCTGTCTGCGCGGGATGCAATGCGGCAGCAGCGCGTCGTCCGTGGGCGACGCGGCCACCTCTGCGGTGGTCACCTGCATCGTGCTCATCGTCGTCACCGACGGTCTCTTTGCCGTGATCTTCAACGTCCTGGGCATCTGAGGTCGCTCGTGAGCACCTCCCCCGCCCGAGCCGAGACGCCTGCGGTGGACCGCGCGCCCCACATCGAGGTGCGCGACCTCACCATGGCCTACGGCAGCTTCGTGCTGATGCGCGACCTCACGTTCACGATCCGGCGTGGCGACATCTTCGTCATCATGGGCGGCTCCGGCTGCGGCAAGAGCACGTTGCTCAAGTACCTGATCGGCCTCAAGGAGACGACCATCGGCGAGATTTGGTACGGCGCCGACGATTTTTCCCACGCCGACCCGACGCTCAAGGCGGAGATCCAGCGCCGCTTCGGCGTGCTCTACCAGAAGGGTGCGCTCTTCAGCTCGATGACCCTCGCCGAGAACGTGATGCTGCCGCTCGGCGAGTACACGGATCTCAACCCGCGCGACATGCGCGAGGTCGCGGAGCTCAAGCTGGCGCTGGTGGGCCTCAAGGGCTTCGAGGACTTCTACCCCAGCCAGATCAGTGGCGGCATGCAGAAGCGCGCCGCCCTGGCTCGGGCGATGGCCCTCGATCCCGAGGTGCTGTTCTTCGACGAGCCCTCGGCGGGGCTCGACCCGATCAGCTCCAAGCTCCTCGACGACTTGATCCTCGAGCTTCGCGACAGCCTCGGCGCCACGGTGGTGATCGTCACTCACGAGCTGGCGAGCGTCTTCGCCATCGGCGACAACTCCATCTTCCTCGAGCCCGAAGCGCGCACCATCATCGCCCGCGGGCACCCGCGCACGCTGCTCGCCGAATGCGACGATCCGCGGGTACGCCGCTTCCTCACCCGCGGCGGCGACGAATCCGCGGCCTGAGCCGACACCCGCCCTCCCCCGCGAGAAAGCACAGCCATGGGAAAGAAGGCCAACCCGACCCTGATCGGCGCGTTCGTGGTGGGCGCCGCGGTGCTGCTCGTCGCCGGCATCCTGGTGTTCGGATCGGGGCGATTGTTCCGAACCACGTATCCCTTCGTGCTCTATTTCGACAGCAACGTGAACGGCTTGCGCATCGGAGCGCCGGTCAAATTCAAGGGCGTCGAGATCGGCGCGGTCACGCAAATTCGGCTGCGCCTCGACCAATCGGAGCGCGACACCCACATCCCGGTCCTGATCGAGATCGATCAGGAGAAGCTCCAGTCCGCCGGCGTCACCGGAGACTTCGGCGACCGGCGCGTGATCGCGAAGGCGGTCGAGCTCGGATTGCGCGGGCGCCTGGAGATGGAGAGCTTCGTCACCGGCGTGCTCTACGTCTATCTCGACTACTACCCGGAGACACCCGCCACGTTGGTGGCGCAGTCGGGGCAGCTCCAGGAAATCCCGACCATGCCCACCCAGCTCGAGCAGGTGCAAAACGCCGTGCGCGAGGTGCTGAATCGCCTCGACAAGATCGACTTCGGCGGGCTGGTGGTCCAGCTCACTCACACCGCGGATGCCATCAGCGGCCTGGCGCGCTCGTCGGAGATCCGCACCGCGCTCGATTCGCTCAACCAGACGATGGGCTCGATCCGCCAATTCGCCGACAACCTGAACTCGAACGTCGGCCCGCTGGCGCAGAGCATCGTGGGCACGGCGCAGAGCCTGCAGGCCACCGCCGAGCGCACGTTGGCCGTGGAGGCCGAGCTGCGTGACACGCTTCGCAACGTGAAGACGCTGGTCGATCCCGCCTCCCCGCTCGCCTATCAGCTCAAGGACGCCCTCGAGAATCTCGGCCAGGCATCCCAGGCGGTGCGCATCCTCGCCGATTATCTGCAGCGCAACCCCAACGCCATCGTGGTGGGCCGCCCGCCCGAGAGGAGCACACCGTGATCCGAGCGCCGCTTCCCCGTCCGCGCTTCGCGAGGCCGCGTCTGCTTCGGTTTTCCGTGCGACCCGGGCTGCGGTTGCTCGCGCTCGCCGCGAGCTTCGTGGCCGCTGGCTGCGGCTTTTCGGCTTTCGAGGCGAAGCCAGACCCGACGCGCTTCTTCGTCCTCGCCGCTACCCCCGCGGGCGCAAGCGTCGCCACCCTCGATCCCAGCCACAGCGTGGGCCTCGGCCCCATCGACGTCCCGACCTACCTTCAGCGTCCCGAGCTGGTGATGCGCGAGAGCGCCACCGAGATCCGCCCGTCGGGCTTCGACCGCTGGAGCGAGTCGGTCGACAAGGGCATCGCACGGGTGCTGGCCCAGAACCTCTCCACTCGACTCGGTCTCGATCGCGTGGCGCTTCACCCGTGGTACTCGAACCAGGAGCCCACTTACCAGGTTCGAATCGACTTCCGCTCGTTCGAGCCCACCACCTCGGGTGCGATCCAGATGAACGCCCGCTGGGACGTCCGGCGGCTGGGCGGTGACGGCCGCCGTGTGCAGCGGGACAGCACGCTCACACCGCGCGCTGCGAGCAACGACACCCGTGATGTCGTGGCGGCACTGAGCAGCGCGCTGGGGCAGCTTTCCGACGAGATCGCCGCCGCCATCGCCAGCTTGGACGCGGGCGCGGGCAAATAGCCGCCGACGCCCCGGCGACGCGGTGGCCCGCCCGATTGGCGGACGCGCCGGTCGGCTTCTCGCGCCGATGGCGCACCGCTCCGACGGGAGCGATTCGCTCACTTCGGTCGTGCCAGCAAGCCTCGCAACGGGACCGTTTTCATTGCCCATTTTCGTCAACGCATTGACGAAATGGGTCGACTTGGCCCCTTCCTGGGACCAGCAGCAAAATCCAACCATCCGATTTCGTTGACAATCGACACGAACGGTTGCCGTGTGCTCTCCGGCACGCTTCTTGTGAAGCCCTAGCATCGGCGCACACGGATCGATCCGGTTCGGATCGCGGCCGCGGCCGGCCGGCGCAGGATCCTCTCGAGGATCTCGCGAGCCACCCGCGCCTCGCTCGAACGCGAGTCGACGCCGATGACCACCCCCGAGCCCCATCGTCCCATGTCGCGATTGACCTCGGTCAGCCACACGGCCCGCTATCAGGTGGCGCTCACCCAGAGCGAGCGCCGCGAGCCCACGCTCACGCTGGTCCGCGGGCCCGGCATGGGGCGGGTGTTCCCGCTCCTGGCCAACAAGCGCAGCTACGTGCTGGGCCGGGAGTCCACGTGCGACCTGTTCGTCGACGACCACACCGTGTCACGCAGCCACGCGCGCTTCGACGTGCGCCCGGTGGATGGACTGGACACCGTGGTTCGCATCCGCGACCTGGGCAGCACCAACGGCACCTGGCTCAACGGTCAGCGCATCCAGGAAGCGATCATCAATCCGGGCGACAAGATTCACGTCGGTGAGGTGATCCTGCGCTTCGACCTCCTCGACAACATCGACCGTGGGTTCGCGTTCCGCGCGGCCGCCGGCGAGGCACCGACACGCCGTAGCGATCCGCAGGTCGAGGCCACGTTCCAGCGCGCGCTCGCCGGGATCTGGCTCGCATACCAGCCGATCGTGAGCTGGGTTGACCGCCGCATCATCGGCTGGGAGGCGCTGC
>CAYUSL010000606.1:0-3807 GCA_964447125.1 uncultured bacterium
CCTTTCGCCTGCAGGTACTTCCCCGCGGGGCTGGTGGCCTTGATGTTGCCCGCAGGAGAGATGTGGTCGGTGGTGATCGAGTCGCCGAGGACCGCCAACACGCGAGCACCGCGGATGTCGACGACGGCGCCCGGCTCGGCGCTGAGATCGACGAAATAGGGCGGCGATTGCACGTACGTGGAGCTCGAATCCCAGGCGTACGTGTCGCTCGCCTTCCCCGCCAGCTCGCGCCAGCGTGCATCGCCGGCAAACACGTTGCCGTAGGTCTTCTGGAAGCTCTTCGAGGTGAGCGACGCGCGCACCGTCTCCTCCACCTCGCGGGTGCTCGGCCAGACGTCTTTCAGAAAAACCGGCGAACCGTCGGGGGCGGTGGTGAGCGGCTCGGTGGTGGGGTCGAAGTCGACGCGTCCGGCGAGCGCGTACGCCACCACCAACGGCGGCGACGCCAAGTAGTTGGCGCGCACCTGGGCGTGGACGCGGCCTTCGAAGTTGCGATTGCCCGAGAGCACCGCGGCCACCGCCAGATCACCCTCGTCGATTCCCTTCGAGACCGCGTCCGGAAGCGGCCCGCTGTTGCCGATGCAGGTCGTACAGCCGTAGCCCACCACGTGGAACTTGAGCGCTTCGAGCGGCTCGATGAGCCCGGCCTCGGCGAGGTATTCGCTCACCACCTGCGAGCCGGGCGCGAGGCTCGACTTCACCCACGGCTTCACCGTGAGCCCGCGCGCCGCGGCCTTCTTCGCCACCAAGCCCGCCGCCACCATCACCGACGGGTTCGAGGTGTTGGTGCAGCTCGTGATGGCTGCGATCACCACGGCGCCATCGCGTAGCTCGACGGGCTTGCCGTCGAGCTCGATGGTCACCGACTTGGGTGCGGTGTCGCCAGCCGCGCCGCCCTTCTTGGCCGCCGCTGCCGCGACGACCGATTTGCGAAAATCCTCGTAGGACTTGGGCACCGCTGAGAGCACCACCCGATCCTGTGGCCGTCGCGGCCCGGCGAGGCTGGGCTCGATCGACGCCAGATCCAGATCGAGCACGTCCGTGTACTCGGGTGCTGGCGCATCCTTGGTGCGGTAGAGCCCTTGCGCCTTCATGTAGGCCTCGACCAAGCGCACGTCGGCAGGGTCGCGGCCGCTGAATTCGAGGTAGCGGATGGTTTCTTCGTCCACCGGGAAGATCCCGCAAGTGGCGCCGTACTCGGGCGCCATGTTGGCGATGGTGGCGCGATCCGCGAGCGGCAGATCGGCGAGGCCGGGGCCGAAGAACTCGACGAATTTCCCGACCACGCCGTGCTTGCGGAGCATCTCGGTCACACGCAACACCAGGTCGGTGGCGGTGATGCCGTCGCGCAGCCCACCGTGGAGCTTCACGCCGACCACGTCGGGAATCAGCATCGACACCGGCTGGCCGAGCATGGCGGCCTCGGCCTCGATTCCGCCCACGCCCCAGCCCAGCACCCCCAAGCCGTTGATCATCGTGGTGTGCGAGTCCGTGCCCACGACCGTGTCGGGGAATGCGAGGTGATCGCCCGGCCCGTTGGAGGTCATCACCACCCGCGCCAGATACTCGAGGTTCACCTGGTGCACGATCCCGGTATCCGGCGGCACCACCTTGAAGTTGTCGAAGGCGCTCTGCCCCCAACGCAGGAATGCGTAGCGCTCGCGATTGCGCTCGAACTCGAGCTCGGCGTTCTGACGCATGGCGCTCGGCCCACCGAAGTGGTCCACCTGCACCGAGTGGTCGATGACCAGCTCGGCGGGCGCCAGCGGATTGATCTTCTTGGCATCGCCACCGAGCTTCTTCATGGCGTCGCGCATCGCCGCCAGATCCACCACCACCGGCACCCCGGTGAAATCCTGCAACAGCACCCGCGCGGGCATGAACGCGATCTCGGGACGGTTGGCGTCCTTGGGCTGCCAGCGCGCCAGCGCCTGGATGCTCTCCGCGGTGACCGCGACTCCGTCCTCCCGCCGCAACAGGTTCTCGAGGAGGATGCGCAACGAGAACGGCAGGCGCGCGAGCTCCGCCACGCCCGAGCGCTCGAGCTCGGTCAGATCGTAGATCGCGACGGTTCGTTCACCGACGCGCAGCGTCGTACGCGTGCCGAAGCTGTTACGGGAGGTCGCAGCCATCGGAGTCGTCTCCTGAGCGTGTGCGAGAGAACCGATCCGGGCCGGTGCTCGGGAACGACCTCGGACGGCATCGAAGGCAATCGGAAGGGCGCATATTATAAGAGCCGTATGCGCTGCGTCGGCGCCCCAACGCACGATTCTTCTCGCGTCCCCGCGCGGCGTTCCGAGACATGAACGAGCCTCCCGTCCCGCCCGCATCAGGGGCACCCGACGCGGCTGCTGCGCTGCCGGCGCCACGGCGATCGCGTCGAGCCGGGCGAATCGTCACGCGCTTGCTGCTGGGTCTGCTCGCGCTGGTGGTGGTGGCGCTCGCGGTCGTGCTGCTGGAGCGCGATTCGCTGCTCGCGAACCAGGTGCTGCCGCGGATCGGCCCGCTCATCGGCGGTTCGCTCCGGGTCGGCTCGATCCACCTGAGCCTGGTGCCGCTCGCCCTCGAAGCGAGCGGCGTCGAGCTCGAGATTCCGCAGGTCAAAGCCCCCATCACCGCGCAACGACTGTCCGTGGCCCCGCTTGCCGGCCGCGCCACCCTCGAGGGCGTCGACGTCACGCGGCCCGGCGGTACCGACAAAGGACCGGTGCTCGCCGTGAAGCGGCTCGAGGCCGAGGTCGAGCTCACCAAGGTGATCCACGCCCCCTACCCCGTGAACGAGGTGCGCATCGAAGAGCCGGTGATCCGGGTGCGGCTACTCGAACCCGGCTGGACGAGCGCGCAAGCGGTGCTCGGCATGACCAAGCCCAACGCCGCGAAGTACCCGCCGCTACCGCCGCCAGCGTTCCCCGATGGCAAGCCTGTGTCGTCCGGCGCGGGCACCCAAGGCGGCGCCGCGGCCACGCCGGCCGCGCCGAGCGGCGCGCAAGCGCTCTTCTACCTGCGCCACGCGGTGGTGTCGTCCGGCACGCTCATCTACGACGATCCGCTCTCGGACGCGACCAATCCCGTGCACGTGGAGGTGCGCGAGCTGGCCATCGACGTGCGCGACTTCCAGTACCAAGGCGATCCCATCGCCGACCCGCTCACCGACGTTCGGGTCGACGGCCGCATCGCCCAGCCCGCCCAGGCCGGCTGGCTCCACGTGCGGGCGTGGGCCGAGCCGTGGCGCGCCAAGCCCACGCTCTCGGCCATGGCCGCGATCACCGGCTTCGACGTCCGCACCATCGATCCCTACACCTCGGGCGTGGGCGGCGCCGCGCTGGGCGGGAACTGGATCCACGCGATCCTGGATCTCCACGCCAAGGACGCGCAGATTCAGCAGGGCGTCGTCAGCGTCACCGTCGCCGAGAGTGGCACCGAGATGAAGGCCCCGTTCACCGGCGAACTCTTCCGCCCCACCATCGACAAGAACAGCGCCCTGGTCTCGGCGTTCCAGCTTCCCCTCGGGCACCTGCTCAAGCTCGGCAACGTGAGCCTGGACGTCGCCGGGCAGCTCGCCATCGCGGGGCTCGAAAGTGTGCTGAAGCTCGGCCAAGGCGCAGCCGATGCCGGCTCCGCCGTGGCCACCGGTGCTACGGGCTCCGGCGCACCGACGAGCGATCCCAACCAGGGTGGAGGCGACTTCTTCTCGAGCATCGGCAAAGGGATCGCCGCCTTCGGCTCGGGCGTGGCGAACGCGGCCAAGCGGCTCTTCCAGGGCGGCCAGGAAGGCGCGAGCACGGTCGGCAACTACGGCCAGCCCAC
>CAYUSL010000607.1:0-3806 GCA_964447125.1 uncultured bacterium
GCGGTTGGTCGCGGAGAAGAAGCGCGCGCGTGCATCGTCGAGTCGGGCCGACCACTCGCCAGAGCCCGTCGCTCGGACGCGCGCGGCGGCGGCCACACCCCCGGCGGCAACATAATTGTGGTCACGCCCGAGCCCCAGCGGATGTCGCCCGCCCGATGATGCGGGCGATTTGGCAGATGGTGTGAACGCGGGAGTCGAACCTACGCGCTGCGGGTTCGGACGCCGCTCGCTTCGCGCGCAAGTTGGGACTCGCGTACGGTCGCCTTCGTGCGCGCGAGCGTCCGCCATCGCGAGGGGTAGCGCAATCTTGCCTGAGCTGGTATAAACCCGCGCTGTCACGTGCTTCTTCATGCGCGCGCCACCGACTGAGCCGTAACCCCGCGTCACGCGCGTGCACCCAGAGGTGGCCCATGGACCAACGGCAGCGGTGGATCGTCACGCTCGACCGCGACGCCATCGACGCGGCGCTCGATACGATCGACCAGCGAACCGAGCTGAGTCGGAAGCGAATCGCATCATCCACGGATTTCGCGGATTCTGCCGTGGACGAGTCGGCCGGGGACGACGGATTCGTGCTGCGCAAGCTCGGTGTGGCCGTGCTGCACGCTACCCCCGATCAAGCGGCAACACTCGCGGCCTGTTGCGATGGGAATGGTGCCGTGGTGGGCGTGGCCCAGGAACGCGTCGTTCATCTGGCACCCACGGCGGCAGCACCGCTCGGCGCGCCATCCCGCGAGTGGCTCGAATGGTGGCCGGAACGAACCGGCGTCTTGCGCTCGCACGGGAGTGGACGCGATGTGAGAGTCGCCGTGATCGACAGCGGAATCGACCTGGGCCACCCGGACTTCACGAACCGGGGGGTGGTGCTGCCCCAGGGTCAGATGAGCCACGACGGGCACGGGCACGGCACGAGCCTCGCCGCGCTCGCCTGCGGAAACCGCGTGAGCTCGGAAGGCATTCGGTACGGCATCGCGTTCGAGGCCGATCTCTTCGTGTGGAAAGCGGTGACCGACGACGGCAAGCTCGCCGAAGGTGGGCTTCAGGCGGGGATCGAGTGGGCGCTCGCCGATCCGCAGAACTGCGATCTGGTCTGCCTGTCGTGGACCTGGAGCCTGGGTGTGGGACAAGCGTCGGGCGCGCATTGGGAGGCGATCGGCAAGACCGCGCTCGATCAGGACTGCCTCATCATCGCTGCCGCCGGGAACGATTCCGCGCGCCCAGCTCTGCGTAAGCCGGTCGGTGGCCCCGCAGACTGTCCGTCGATCTTCGCGTGCGGAGCGCTCGGCAGAAACCTGGACGTGTGGCGGACTTCCAACGCCGGCTTGAACCCGTCCGGCGAGGTGAACGTGGTTGGGCCCGGGGAGGATGTGTACACGGCGACGTCGCGCGATCTCGGCCGCACGCACACACTCATTTCCGAGACGAGCGCCGCGATGGGCTTCGTCACGGGGATCGCAGCCCTCCACGCCCACCTCACCGGGCTCCGAGGAAGGAACCTGTGGCGGCGCATCGAAACGAGTGCCGAGAACTTGCCGGGATTGGACGCCAGCGATGTGGGGTACGGGCTGACGGTAGCGCCGTGAACGAGGCCCAAGAACCTAACGACCCGACCTGCTCGAGACAGGGTGTCTCGTACCCGCAAGGCGTGGTCTCCGATCGAGAGGGGGTGGCATGAAGCGCGTGTCGTACGTCTCGGTGTTGCTCGCCACGTTGGCGATGTCCGCAGGATGCTGCGCCTGGTTTTGCGACAAACCCTGTCCAGAGGGGTCGGTGTGCTGTGCGCAAGAGCAGTGCGGGAGCCCCCCGTTCTGCAGGCTCTCGGGGAGCGTGAGCGGTCCTTACACCCAGATCGACTGCAACCCAGGGCCGACCGTGAACGTCTCGAATGGCAGATACAACTGCGACACGAGCAACGGCGCGGTCACGATCCAAGGCTTGCCCGGTGGCTCGGTGAAGAATTGCACCTGCAATGGAGCGGGCAGCACTTGCAACTACCCTTGACCTCCGTCGTCGTCTGATGTCGCTCGACGTACCCGCGCTCGCAAGCGACGAGCGCGGGTACGTCGCTCCGGCTCGAGCACTCCGCTTCCCGCTCAGAAGTACTGCACGACCGACAAGTACCACGCGTGCTCGATCTCGTCGGCTTTCACGCTGGGAATCTGAACGAACTGCGTGGCGACCGTGCTGTTTTCGATGTCCAGCCCGACTCGACCGCGATACGCGAGGTCGATGCTGGTGTGAGCGAAGGTCGCGCCGAAACCGAGGCTGCCGCCGTAGAAAGATTGCGGCGCGCCTCGTGATGGCTCCGGATCGTGGAACAGCCCACCGCGTGCCGCAAGACGCGCCCAGGGCATCGTCCACACGTACTCGAGGCCCAGCCGTTCCGTGAACACACCGGCGGTCGAATACTCGGTTGCGCGGTCACCGGTCACGAGCGTTTCGGCCCCGGTGACGTCGATGGACCGGAACTGGCCCCACTCGACGTACGTGAAGTCGGAGGAAAGGGTCAGCGCATCGGTCAGGCGCCAGCTCACGCCGGCGCCATAGGCCGGCGGGAAATCGAAGCGTGGGCCATCGCGGTACTTGTCGCCCGAGGGCAGAAACTCGAGCACGCGGTCGGCGTGGGCGCGGAATCCGGTCTTGTAGACCCCTCCGAGCGCGACTCCGCCGCCGACCTGCCACAGGATCCCGAACGAGGTGCTGAACGCCGTGAAGTTCTTGTAGGTCGCGCGCGAGTGGGACTCGAACTCGATCGGCGTGGGATCGCCGCTGAAGAGAAGGGAACCGGCGTCGGTGTAGTACTGCCGCCAAGCGAACGGCCGGCTGAGTCCGTCGCGCCAGAAGTTGAGCGTCATGCCGATCGACAGACCGGCGATGGGCTCGATGGCTCCGGCGGCGGTGACGGCGTCGACGCCGCCCTGCTGCAGGAGGTGAACGTTCACGTCGGTCACGCTGTCGGTGTTGGTCGACGTGGCGTGATAGTGGAAATCGCCCTGGAACGAATACGTTTGCTGGTAGTTCAGCGACAACACCACGTTGCGGCCCGAAACGGAGAACGGCACGGCAGCGCTCAAGTAATCGAGCGAAGCCTCCGCAAACGAGTCGGTGCCACCTTCGACTCCGAAGGTCGTGTCGATGTCGTTGACGACCGCACGGCGTTCGCCCGCGCCCAGGCGATCGAGCTGGCTCGTGACGCGTGCCACGGCCGACATCTCGGGCCGCTGAAGCTGCGTCAGACCACCGGGGTTCCACGACGCGGCGGTCGCGTCGTCGGCGAGGCCGATGAATGCGGCGCCGAGGCCAGCGGCCCTTGCGCCCGCGCCAACGGGATTCGGCGGCGAGGTGAAGACCGAGGTCACGGGTACGACTATCTCGGCCCGAGCCGTCCCGAAAACGGCGGCAACGCACAAGGCCAGGCCCGTGCGTGCGATGGTGCCGGCGAAAGCGCCGAAGCGTGATCGAAGGTGGATGCGGGTCATCGTCGATGTCCAGGTGATGGCGGATTCGAACCCATCGCGTCGAGGGACGACACCGTGTCGGGAACCCGCCTGCTGCGATCGTGTGGGCGGTCTCGCGGATCCATTCGATATGCGATCTCGTTCACGACGAGCCTGCGCCGAGCCGCTTCTCGACCTCGTCGAGCAGCACCTCGGCGGCAGCGGGGATGGCCGTCCCAGGCCCGAAGATCGCGACCACGCCGGCCTTCTCCAGTGCCGCGTAGTCCTTGGTGGGGATCACCCCGCCGGCCACGACGCCGATGTCCTCGCGGCCGTGTTTGGCCAGCTCCGCGATGAGCGCGGGTACGA
>CAYUSL010000608.1:0-3802 GCA_964447125.1 uncultured bacterium
CGCGCGAAGATGTTGGGGATCTGCTGCTCGACGATGCCCGGCCCGTTGTCCTCCATCACCACGCGGAAGCGGTCTTCCTTCTCGGTGGGGTGGATCTCGACCACAATCTCGGGGAGGATGCCGGCTTCCTCGCAGGCATCCAGCGAGTTGTCGACGCCCTCGCGCACAGCCGTGAGCAGTGCCTTCTTGGGATTGTCGAAGCCCAAGAGGTGGCGGTTCTTGGTGAAGAATTCGGAGATCGAGATCTCCTTTTGGTTCTTCGCCATGTCCTGGGCGGTGCGGCGTGGTCCCGAAGACGTGGGACCGCTGGTGCCGCCTCCGGCGGGCTTCGCCCCTTCGCTCGATCCGGCCGCGGGCTTCGCCTCGGCCGGCGTTGCGCCCAGGTCGAGCTCCAGCTCGATACCGGTGGGCGTCGCTACGGGTGCGGTTGGGCTGGTGCTTGGGCGCGGGCGTTCGGTGGGTTGAGAGGCGGAGGGTGCCGAGGTTGCTCCGAAGTCGAAGCTGGGCTCGGCGGAAGCGGGACTTCTGGGCGGCATCGGCGCTCCTGAAAGGCGTGTCGGAAGAGGCATGGAGCGCGCGATCGCAAGCGCGTGCTCGGAGACTCGATCCCCCTGGATCTAGTGAAGATGAGGGGTGGGGTCAAGCGTCGTGACGGGTCGAGCGACCCGGCACGAATGGCTTGCGCCGTGCGTCGGGCGGCCGAACCAGCCGAGGCGCTTGGACGCGCCCGGCGCCGTCGTTCAGGGCTCGGCTGCGCTCTGGTTTCGCGGCGCGCTGCCGCCGCCCAGCGCTGCGCGATCGCGCGCTTCCGCGGCGCCGTAGCTGCGCATGGCGTTGCGGGCCTTCTGGGTCGCGTCCTCGAGATGAGGTGTGGTTTGCGAGCCGGCGAGGATGCCTTCGATGCCGGCGGTCGTGCCCGGCTCGGTGAGCGGCGAGCCGCCCACCGACGATGCGTGGCGATCGACCTTGGTTGCGGCGTCGGGTTGGGTTGCGTCGGGTGTCGACGCCGTGTCGGCGGGCGCGGGCGAGCGAGCCGGCTCAGCGACGTGCCGCGCGCGGTTGCGGCCTTGAATCGCGACGCCCGCGAGGACGAGTGCCAACACGAGCGCGATCCAGCCGAGCTTGCTCATGAGAAGACGACCCTCCGGGAATCCGGTTGCAGCTCGCGGCGAGGGCGCCGCGTCAACCTGCGTCTCCCACGGGTGCGTTGGCGATCGCGTTCTGCACTGCCGCGAAGATGTCGACGATCTCGGTGCGAATCCGCTGCAGCGAGCCGATGGCCGCGACCGCGACGATGCCACAGAGGAGCGCGTACTCGATGGTGGTCTGGGCCTCGTCCTCGTGGACCAAGCGAGCGAGCGTGCGACGAAGCGCCGCGAGTCGATCCGTGCTCGTCATGGCCACCGCTCCGCGTGAGGCGTGAACACGCCCATCGGATAGCACGGCCGGCAGGCCGAATCCAGCCGGAAGCGCGGGACGCGCGCCCGCGCTGCAGCTCCGCATGGGCGCGTGCGGGATGACGCGGCGGATGCGTTGCGACGACGATCGTGCGATCTTGGCGATCGCACCAACGCGTGCCGAGCCAAGCGCACGTCAACGGAGCCACACTAGCGCTTCATGAACTCGTCGCGCCGCCCAGTCACGATCGCGGCGCGCCACCGCCACCGGGCGCCGTCCCGGTTCGAGGAGATCCACCGGATGAGCACCTCCCCAGCTCGAGTCGTCGTTCGCGTCGTGCTGAGTGCCGTCGTGGCGTTGCTGTCGGGCGTGGCCGCGCATGCGCAGGACGACGCAGCTTGGAACGCCAAATTCGAGGACCGCTTCAAGGGCGTCCTCAAGCCCAAGACCGAGTACAAGGCGGTGGTCACGATGGAGAAGGGTGGAACCTTCACGATCCTCTTCGACCCCGCGGTGGCACCAAACCACGTCGCCAACTTCGTCGCGCTGGCGCGCAAGGGCTTCTACGACGGCACCACGTTCCACCGGGTGATTCCTGGGTTCATGGCCCAGGGAGGTGATCCGACCGGCACGGGCACGGGTGGCCCGGGTTACACGATCAAGGCCGAGTTCAACGCCACCAAGCACGTGCGCGGCACCGTCTCGATGGCTCGCAAGCCGGATCCCGATTCGGCCGGCAGCCAGTTCTTCGTCTGTTTCGGCGACACGCCCAATCTCGACAACCAGTACACCGTGTTCGGCAAGGTGGTCGAAGGCATGGACGTGGTCGACAAGATCACGCCGCGCGATCCGTCGCGCGCCAGCACGCCGGGCGACAAGATCCAGAAGGTGGTCATCCAGGAGACGGCAAAGCCGTAAGCGCCGGTCGCCTTCGAGGGTCCAATCGCCGTGATCGCTGCCCATGCCCCGTCGATGCTCGGTGCGCTGATCGCGCCCGAGCTCGCCGCTGACCCGTCGCGGGTCGCCGTCGTCGAATCCCATCGTCAGATCACCTTCACCGAGCTCGATCACGATGCCGATCGCGTCGCTGCGGCGTTGTTGGCGCTCGGCCTCAAGATGGGCGATCGAGTCCTACTGTGGATGGAGTCTTGCGCCGAATGGCTCGCCACGGCGCTCGGCGTGGCGCGCGCCGGATGCACGCTCGTCACGCTGGATGCGGCTGCCGGGCCGGGCGAGCTCCAGCGTGCGTTGAGCCAGACGCATGCCAAGGTCGTATTCGTGTCGGCGCGGCCAGTACGGGGCGATCGCCTGCAGGTGCTCAAGGAAGTCGCGCCGCAGTGTTTCCGCGGCGAGCCGGGCGCCACTCACAGCACGGATCTGCCTGAGCTGCGCGCCGTGGTGGTCACCGGAAACGACGTGCCGGACGGCTGTTTTGCGGCGACCGCGGTCTTGGGCCTGGGCCGCAGCATCTCGCGCGACCGACTGGTGGCGCGAATCGTGAAGTGTGATCCCCGGGAAACGGCGTGGATCGCGTACGGCTCGGCGCTCGACGGACGCCATCGCGGCGTGATGCTCTCCCACGCCACGATCGGCGAGCGCATCGGGCTCGTCGCGGAGCTCGCCGGGCCGGTCGCGGGCACGGCCCTCGTCGCCGGCGTGCTCACCGACGTGAGTGCCGCGCTGGTCGGGTCGTTCGCGGCGCTGTGGCGCGGCGCGCCGCAGGTGGTGGCCGAGGGCGCCGATTTCGGGGAGGTGCTGGCGTGGATCCCCCGCGTGTCGGCGTCGGAGATCGTGCTGTCGCCGTACGCGGCGCGAGTGCTGCTCCGGCATCCGGATCGCGGACGCTGGGGTGTCTCGCGGATCGCGGTTCGGGTACTGCACCCGGCACACCTGGCGATCGATCCCGTCGGCGGCCAGACCTTGGTGGATGGCGGCTTCGAGCTCGTAGAGCTGGTATGCGCGACCGAAGCCTGCGGGCCGTTCGCGGTGGCGTGGCCGCCGGAATCGAGCGGCGCGCTTGCTGGCTTCGCGGCGCGCATCGCCAATCCTGCTGCCGACGGCAGCGGCATGCTCGAGATCTCCGGTAACGGACTGATGCAGGGCTACCAGTCCGACGAAGCGGCCAGCACGCGCATCCTCGTCGATGGCTGGCTCACGCTGCCGGTCCCCGCGGTGATCGGCGATGGCGGGCGGATGCGATTCGACATCGGCGCGGCAGCGCTGCCGCGCGGTAGCACCGATCCGATCATCGGTGGCTCGAGCCTGTTGCCGGGCTGAGCGCGGCTCTCCGCCGCGCGCGAGCTCGCCCTCCACCATCAGCAGACGACCTCAAAGGCACGCGCCACCGGCGCGCCGCGCGAGCGCAGCGAGTGCCTCGGGGGTGGGACCCGTCGCGGCTTTGCCG
>CAYUSL010000609.1:0-3799 GCA_964447125.1 uncultured bacterium
GCGATCGACTCTAATCAGCGCCCGCACGGAACCGCAAGGCGCCCATCGCGGAACACGTGAGCGGCGCTCGTGCGGCGCTCGGCGCCGCCGGCGGAGTCGACGCACCCGGATGGGCGTGCTCAAGCCGCGCGCGGCGTCGCGCTCGCCGGGTCGCGGCGGCGGGCGGTATCGGAGGGCGGATCCGCGAGCGAAAGCGAGAGCGCGTTGGGATCGGGAGCGGGGACGGCCCTCGCCTCGGCTGGACGTGCCGCCAGGAGCTGAGAGTGGGTGGCCGCGAGCACGCGTTCGAGATCGCAGAGCACCGGCTGTGGATCGCCCAGCGCGCCGCTTCGCGCCCGAACCTCCAGCTCTCCGGCCAGCGAGGCCGCGTGGATCGCGCCCACCAGCCGGCTCGTCGACTTGAGGTCGTGCGCCAATCGTCGTGCGCGGTCGAGGTCGTTGGTGCGAATGGCGTACGCGAGGTCGCTGAGCCACCCAACGGAGGACTCGACGTAATCGCTGACGATCTTGTCCGCCACCTCGTCGCCGACGGCATCGTGGAGCGTCTCGAGATCGGCCGGACACAGAAGCTCGCTTTGCTCCGCGGAAGATGCCGCCAGGGCTGGAGCGGGATCGGCGGGTGTCGTTGCCGCCGTCGTCAGCTCGGCCGTGCCCCGGTGCTTTGCACCTCGCAGCAACGCGTCGGCGAGGTCCTCGATGCGGACCGGCTTGCTCACGTAGTCGTCCATTCCCGCGCTCAGGCAGCGCTCGCGATCTCCCGCGAGCGCCTCGGCCGTCATGGCGATCACGTGCGGGCGCGCGCCCGCCAACCAGTGCTCACGAATGCGACGCACCGTCGCGAGGCCGTCGAGCCGCGGCATGTTCACGTCGAGGAGGAGCACGTCGTAGCTCTGTCGCTCGAGTGCCGACAGCACCTCCAGGCCGTCGGCGGCGACGTCGGCGCGATAGCCGAGCTTGGTGAGCAACCCGAGCGCGACCTTCTGGTTCACGGGATTGTCTTCGGCAAGCAGAATCCTGAGCGGGTAGCGCTCGCCCAGCAACAGATCGATGGAGGCCACGGGTTGCGGCTCGCAGGGCTGCTCGGCGGCGTCACCCACGAGGCGTACGAGCAGATCGAAGAGCTGCGCCCGCTTGACGGGCTTGGCGAGATAACCGTCGATGGCGATGCCGCGCCGCGTGATCTCGGCCTTCGAGTAGGCGCTCGAGCTCGACAGCACGATGCGCGGCCTCCGCGCGAGGCCGAGGGTGCCGATCGCCAGCGCCAGATCGAATCCATCGCGCTCGGGCATGCGGTGGTCGGTGAGGACCACGTCGAACGGCCCACTCGTCTCGATCTGCGCCAGCGCCGCCGTGACGCTCGCGGCGCACTCCACGACCATTCCCCAGCCGCGCAGGTGACTTTGCAGGATCTGGCGATTGACGGGGTGATCGTCGACCACCAACGCGCGCCGTTCCAGGAGCGCGCTGGGGCGCTGGAAATCACCGTGCCGTTCGATCTTGCTCGCCTCGGCCACGCGTAGTTGCACGTGGAAGGTCGAGCCGCGCCCCAGCTCGCTCTCCACCCACACGCGCCCACACATCTGCTCGACGAGACGCCTCACGATCGCCAGCCCGAGTCCCGTGCCGCCGAAGCGCCGCGTAGTCGACGCGTCCACCTGCGTGAAGCTCTGAAACAAGCGCTCGATTCGATCTGCGGGAATGCCCACGCCCGAGTCCTCGATCGCGATGTGCAGCCGGTACTCGCCCGGAGCATCGTGGTCGGCGCGGGCGCGCAGCAGCACCGAGCCCGCGGAAGTGAACTTCACGGCGTTGCCGAGAAGGTTCACCAGCACCTGGCGCAGGCGACCGGCATCGCCCCAGATCGACTCGGGGCAGCTCGGGTCCACGCTGGCCGCCAGCTCGAGACCTTTCTCCGCGGCCTGGTGTGAGACCAGGTCCATCGATTCCTCGAAGCAAGCGCGGAGCTCTACGGGCGTCCGCTCCAGATCCAGCTTTCCCGCCTCGATCTTCGAGAAGTCGAGGATGTCGTTGATGACCGAGAGCAGGTGCTCGCCGCTGGAGCGAATCGTCTCCACGGAGTCGCGCTGCTCGGGATCGAGCGCCGTGCCCGTGAGAATGCTGGTCATCCCGATCACGGCGTTGAGCGGGGTGCGGATCTCGTGGCTCATGTTGGCGAGGAAGTCGGCCTTCGCGCGCGCCGCTTCGAGCGCCTCCAGGCGCGCGTCCTCGAGCTCGGCGGCACGACGTTCCATCGCCTGCTCCGCGACGAGCACACGACGCGCCAGCCGCTGCGATCGCACGATCGCGTTGCCCGTCAGCGCCAGCAGCAACACGCCCACGATCCCCTCGATCGTCTGATAACGCCGCGCTCCCGCGACGTCTCGCTCGGCCAGGTCGCCTGCGATTCCGGCGAGCACGGTCGCGAGACCTGCGTTGGCGCGATCCATCGCGGCCATGAGCGCCGCCGCCTGGCTCAGGTCGCCCGCAGCAACGCGATCCAGCACCTGGCGCGCGAGGCTCACCAGCGCCTGCATCGCCTCGCGCGTCGTCTCGACGTCCGTCGTCGCGAGGTAGCTCGCGCTGGCGATGCGCGCCAGCGCTGCATCGAAGCGTGGCACCATGGCATCGAGACGCTCGCGCTCGCGCACGACGTCGTGGCTCGAGAACACGTCGTTGCCGGGCTCGTCGATCTCGTGGGCGAGCCGACCCAGCTCGGCGATCTCGCTGGCGAGCGCCGTCGATCGGGTATGGACGTCGACCAACCTGTGGCTGATCACGAAGTTGCCGAGCACGCTCACCACCACCAACGCCGCCAACGCGTGGTCGAAGGCGTGGCGATGCGGCCGATGGGTGGGAGACTCGGCGGTGGGCGGCTCGGTGGAGGCCATCAGCTCCGTCATCGGCAGACGGCTCGGATCCATGAGCGCGGATCGACATCAGACCGGGCGGATGCGCCGCACGCACCGGGTCCGTATCATGGATTCATGGGCCGGAACGCATCCCCACGTGCTTCGCGCGCGTGTTCGCTCACGCTCGCCATTGTCGGTTTCGTCTGCGTGGCGAGCGGCTGCACGCCCACCTGCCCGCCCGACTTCCATCCCATCACGCTGCCGGAGCGGATGATCGGCCTGTCGCAGACGCCGGCGACCGTGGTCCCGATCGCACAGGAGCTGGGGGCGCGCTACACGCGTCCGACACTGGCCTGGCGCGAGATCGAGCCCACCGTGAGTCCGCTGGGGCTCACGGTGGACGAGATCCGGAGCCATCCGGAGCTGGTCGACGACTACATCCAGGGACACACGTGGTCGAGCTTCGACGCGGAGATCGGCGGCATGCTCGCCGGCGGGCTCATACCGGTGCCGATCGTCGGTCACGGCTACGTGGGCGCGCTGCCGAGATTGGCGGCGGCGCCCGACCAGCCAGCGGATCCCGATCATCTGGGTCGAGACGAGTACCTGGCGCGCATCTATCTCGTGGCGCGCGCCACGGTGGAACGCTACGACCACGACGGCCACCTCGACGCGCCGGGTGATCTCCGCATCGCGTACTGGCAGACCGAGAACGAGCTCAATCAGGCGTTTCTCACGGCGCTCTGGGGCTGGCGCTCACCGAGCCTCCTCGAAGCGTTCGGCTCGGCCTGGCAGGACTGGGCCTACGTGACGCAGATCTTGAAGACGCTTCGCCTCGCTGTGAAGGACGCCGATCCCACGGCGCTCACCACGCTCAACTTCCACACCGACATCTCCGACGAGCTGATGCAATTCCTGTTGCAGCCGACGTGGCTCGCGAGCATCCAGCA
>CAYUSL010000610.1:0-3764 GCA_964447125.1 uncultured bacterium
AGCTCGGCGTCGAAGAAGAGCGGTGCGTAGGTGGCGGGGTCGATGCGGTCCATGTGGCGCTGGATCGACGCGACGAACTCTTGCTGTACCAAGGGATCGGGGATCGACACCGACGCCGCGAGCAGGAACGGCACGAAGTTTCCCGAGCGCCACATCATCTGCGACCAGCCGGCGCCACCCACGTTGAGGCACACGCGCTCGCTCCACGGATTCATCGCCGATTGCACGGTGCCGAGGATTGCGCCGTTCGAGAGCCCCCAGAAATCGACGCGGCTCGGATCGTAGACCGACTGCGCAGAGCCGGCGCGCTGGAACGCAGCCGAAGCGGCGATCGGTCCACGCAGCGCGGCGGTGAAGGTGAGCCAGTTGGCGATCGCTTGGTGGACGCGGTCGGTGAAGATCGTGACGCGTGCGGGGTTTCCGAGGAGCGGCAGCACCACGCCAGGTGCGTCGGTGACCGACATGCCCCACCAATCGATGGACGTGACCACGGCGCCGAGCGCGTTCGCCGATTGGATCGCCGAGGTGCTGCGGACCTCGTTGCGGGTGCCGAAGAAGCCGTGACCGAGACCGACCACACGTCCTGCGCCCGCTGCAGGATCGCGCAGGCGCTCGGGGATCTGCGCGAGGAACGGGAACGAGACCAAGCCGTCCTGGCGGACGCGGCCGTCGCCGTCGCGGACCAGCCGTGCTCCAGGATCGGGCGAATCCACGAAGCGCGGCCCGCGCACGGTGCCGGAGATGGTCCGCCACAGACCCGAGCCGTCGCCCGCGGTGTGCTCTTCCACGTCGTCGATGGTGATCTCGGGGGTGTGCGACGCGAGCCACGCGAGGGTCAGCTCGCGGACGCGGCGCATGTCGCCGGTCACGTCGAGATCCGAGCCGGTGGTGAAGTCCCAGGCGAGCTGGATGTCGGCGCGGGCGAGCCCGATTGCCTCCAGCGCGGGGAAGATCTCGGTCTCGTAGTGTTCGACGAGTGGCTCGAGAGCCGGATCACCCGCGGCCTGACGGTCGCGGAGGCGGCGGAAGCCCTCGGGCACAGGCACCGACGCGCCGCTCGGGCTCACGAGCCCGTGAAAGGCGACGATGTAGCGACGCAGCTCACGAAGCGGGAACACCGGGTGGAGCGCAATCGCTTGACGGCTCGCGTCCTTCGCGCGGGGATCGAGATCGGCGAAGTGCGGCACCAGCTCGCCGGCGTCGGCATCCATCAGCAGCGTCGCCGAGCTACGCGCCGCGAGCGTCTCTCCGGGCGAGTCGAAGAAGCCCACCACGCCGGTGTCGGAGGTGGGTGCGAGCAGCGTTCCCACGATCGTCGACGAGCGTGAGTAGCCCTGGATCGGGCGCCAATCGGATACGTCGGCGCTCGATCCGTCGGCGGCTTCGAGCTTGGCGGCACCGTGAGTCTCGATGCGCGCACCGCTCGCGGCGGTCGAATCGACCACGCGGAAGAAGTCGCTCGGATAGGGCAGGAAGCAGTCGCCGCCGCCGAGGAGCGGGTTGCAGCCCTCGGGCAACGCGAGCGGCGCGAGCGCAGCGCCTCGACGACCGTCGTCACCGCCGCACGCGGAAGCAATCGCGAGCAGCACCGCGAGAGCAGCACGAACGGCCCGACGCGCGAATGGGATCATCGAGGCACCCGGGGTCACGGCGGCCATCCTCGCACGAAACGCGCGCCGACGCGGTCGGAGCGGACGCCTGCGTCAGCGCAACACCGACGCAGATCCGCGCGTCAGGCGGGCTGCGAGGGCACAGCAGCGAGCGGCTTACCGGTGAGCTCGGCGACGGTGGTGCGGACGCCATCGCGGAAGAGCGTGGGCGTCCACTTGAGCTCTTTTCGTGCCTTGGTGTTCTTGGGGCGCGCCTTCCATTGGAGGAAGTGGAGCTGACCGCGGGGAATGAGCGGTGGTCGGCTCGAGACGCCGGCCCAGCGCTCACCCACCTCCGAGACCGCCTTCGCGAGCCAGAGCGGCATGACACGCGGGATGTCCTTCCGCCCCAGGGCATGGCTCACGATCCACGCGAGATGCGTGATCTCCACGTACGACTCGCTCAGGATGTAGCGGCTGCCCGCAGGACGATCCTCGGCGAGGACGTGGCCGAGACCGACGTCGCGGGAATGAACCACCGGCATGCCGCCTGGCAGCAAGGCGGGGATCTGGTGCTTCTCGAGGCGGACGATGAAATCGTTGATGCCCGGCGAGCCCGCGGGACCGGGGCCGTAGAGCGCTGCCGGATGCAGAAACACGGCGTGGAGACCACGCTCGATCGCTGCCGCCACGAGCCGGTCGGCGTCCTGCTTCGAGCGCTCGTACGGGGTGCCCTTGGGTGCAGCGTCGATCGGGCTCGATTCGTCGAACTCTTGGGACGGCGCGGCCTGAAAGACGTCGATGGTGCTCGTGTAAACGAAGCGTTCGACTTTGCGCTCGAGCGCCACTTCCACGAGGTTGCGAGTCCCTTCGACGTTGACCCGCTGAAAACGCCCCGCATCCTTCAGCCATTGCTCCGGCAAGCCGGCTGCGTGGTAGACGACGTTGACGTCGGCGAGCGCGCGCTCGACCGACGGGCGGTCCGTCACGTCGCCAGCCACCAGCTCGACCTCGGCCGGGAGCAGCCGTCGCGCCTTGTCGGGATCCCGTACCAGCGCGCGCACCGCGCGGTCGCGTTCGCGCAGCGCCTGGACGATGTTCCAGCCCACCAATCCGGTGGCACCGGTGACGAGTGTCTTGGTCATGCGGACTCGGCTCCGTCGCGCGCGTGAGTGGGGGGCTCAGGCGCCGCGGTAAACGTCGGGCTCCACGAAGATGAGGCGCGCGCTCGGCACGCGATCGCGCACACCCGCCTCCGCGGCGTTGATGGCGTTGGCGAGATCGAGAAGCGAAAGCGACGGCTCGAACTCGAGCTTGGCGGCGACCAGCAGCTCGTCAGGCCCGAGGTGAAGGGTGCGCAGGTGAATCACGCGGCGCACGTACTTGGCGGCCTCGAACGACTCGCGGATCGCCACCCGCTGAGACGGTGCCGCGGCCTCGCCCACCAGCAGGCTCTTCATCTCGATGGCGAGGATGATGGCGATCACGCCCAGCAGCGCGCCGATGGCGATCGAGCCCATGGCGTCGAAGCGCGGGTCACCGGTGACCGTTGCGATGCCCACGCCCACCAGCGCGAACAACAGGCCGAGCAACGCACCGAGATCCTCGAGCAGCACCACCGGAAGCTCGGGAGACTTGGCGTTGCGGATGAACGACCACCACGTCTGCGTCCCCTTCAGAGGACGCGCTTCCTTCATGGCCGTGTGGAACGAGAACGCCTCCAACAACACGGCGACGATGAGCGTGCCGACGGCCCACTGCGGTGCCTCGAGCGGCTGCGGATGCGAGAGCTTGTGGAAACCCTCGACGATCGCGAACAGCGAGCCGAGCGAGAAGAGCACCAGCGCCACCACGAACGCCCAGAAATAGCGCTCGCGCCCATAGCCGAACGGGTGCTCCTCGGTGGCCGCGCGCTGCCCGCGCGAGCTGCCGAGCAGCAGCAGCGCCTGATTGCCGGTGTCCGCGAGCGAGTGAATGGACTCGGCCAGCATCGAAGCCGCGCCGGTCGCCATCCACGCGACCAGCTTGGCGCACGCGATCCCGAGGTTGGCGAGAAAAGCCGCGACGATGGCGCGTCGACTACCGTGTTCCATGAATCTCGATCTCCGCTCGCGCGCGCCGCGAATCGAGGAGACGATCGCCGAGCCGAAAAAAGCGCCCAACCGTAGCCCAGCG
>CAYUSL010000611.1:0-3757 GCA_964447125.1 uncultured bacterium
GTGCGGTTTCCTCCAGTTCGACGTCACCGCCATCGAGCGGCGACGCAGCCGTGAGAGAAACGCGCGAGTGCGAGCGGGGACGGCAGAATCCGTGCAAGTTCGTTGCACGGCAGTGGGCCGCGGCGTCAGAACGGCGCGACGTCGTCCGAGTCTTGATGTTCCGGCGCCGGGCGCGGGAGCGCTGCACGGGCTGGCGAAGGGCTTTCCACCAGCGCCACGTGGCTGAAGAGCTGTGCGGGGACGTCGGCGAGGAAGCGGCTCGGCTCGGTGAGGATCCGGCCGGAGGCGCGATCGGGGATGTTCATCGGGTAGGTGATGTAGAGCAGATCGCGGGCTCGCGTGGCGGCGACGTAGAGCAGTCGCCTTTCCTCTTCGAGCTGTGCCGGGTCGTTGAGCGAGAGGAAGCTCGGGAAGCGGCCGTCGAGGGCCCAGATCACGAACACCGTGTGCCACTCGAGCCCCTTGGCCGAATGGATCGTGGACAGCACCAGCAGCTCGTCGTCGGCGTCGTGGGGTGTGGCGCCGGCGACGCTCTGGCTGGGCGGCTCGAGGGCGAGATCGGCGAGAAAGTCGTCGATCGAGCGGAAGCGTTCCGCGATCGCCACCAGATGTTCGAGGTCGCGAAGCCGCTTGGGATGATCGTCGTGACGCGCTTCCAGCATCGGCACGTAGTAGTCGACGACCTTCGCGATCGCCTCCGACGGCGTGAGCGTGCCGCGGGTGAGCGTGAGCATCACCTCGGCGAGCGCTTCCAGCCCTGCGGCGGCGCGACCTGCACGGCCGTGGGCCGCTTCGGCGATCGCGGAGACGGCGTCGCCCGTGGCGGCGATGCGATCGATCACGGCTTTGGCGCGCGCTGGCCCCACGCCTTCCACCAACAGCAAGAGCCGCAGCCACGCCACGCGATCGGTGGGATTTCGCGTCACGCGCAGGTGCGCCACCACGTCGCGGACGTGCGCGGTCTCCATCAGCTTGAAGCCGCCGCGCTTCACGAACGGGATGCCGGCCTCGCCCAGCGCCAGCTCCAGGTCGAACGATTGGTAGCTCGAGCGAAAGAGCACCGCGATCTTGTCGAGCGGCACGCCTTCCTCGCGCAGCTCGAGCACTCGCTGCACCACGAAGCGGCTCTGCTCGTACTCGTCCATGGCGCGCACGAGCTGGGCACCTGCGCCGCCGCGGCGATGGCTCCAGAGCCTCTTGGTCAACGCCATCGGTGACGCGGCGATGAGCGCGTTGGTGAAGTCGAGGATCGGCTGGACCGAGCGGTAGTTCTCTTCGAGGGTGACGGTTGTGGCACCGGGAAAGCGCTCGGCGAACTCCAGGATGTTCCGCACCTCGGCGCCGCGGAACGAATAGATGCTCTGGGCGTCGTCGCCCACCACCGTGACGTTCTGGTGAGTCTCCGCCAGGAGCCGCACGATGTCGGCCTGAATGCGATTCGTGTCCTGGTACTCGTCCACCAAGATGTGGCGGTAGCGCTCCGACAGCGCCTTGCGGATCTCGGCCTCGCGGGCGAGCAGCGCCTTCAAGAGCAGCAGCAGGTCGTCGTAATCCGCCATGTGGTGGGCGAGCTTGTAGCGCTCGTAGAGCTCGAAGAGCTGGGTGAGCGGCTTCGCGAACGGCGCGAAATGCGGATGGTCACGCTCGAGCACCGTCACGAGCGGTGTCACGCAGTTGATCGAGCGCGAGAACATGCGGCGGATGGTCTGCTTGCGCGGGAAGCGCTTGTCCTTGGTGGCGAAGCCGCTCTCGCTGCGCAACAAGCCGATCAGATCCTCGGAGTCGCCCTCGTCGAGGATCGTGAACGACGGGCTCAGTCCCAGCTTGCTGCCGTATTGCCGGAGCACGTGATTGGCGAACGAGTGGAAGGTCCCGCCCTGCACGCGTTCCACGCCGTGGGCACCGAGCGAGAGCGCTCGCCGCAGCATCTCCTCGGCAGCCTTGCGGGTGAACGAGAGCAAGAGGATCGATTCGGGAGGCACGCCCGAGAGCACCAAGCGCGCCACGCGGTAGATGAGTGTCCGCGTCTTGCCGGTGCCGGCGCCTGCCACGATGAGCAGCGGACCATCGCCGGCGATCACCGCGCGGTGCTGGGCCTCGTTGAGCGCCGCCTGGAAGTCGATTCCCGCGCGCGCGGGGCGCAGGCCGGGTAGATCGCTGCGCAGCGCGTAGGTGGTGAGCGCCGGCGGCGCGCCGGCTGGCTTCGCTGCCACCGTCGTGGCGGGGAGCTGCCCGTCTGACGAGGCTGTGTCGCGGGGATCGGAGGTGCTCATCGCGGCTGCGAGCGCTGGCGAGCGTCAGCGGGTCGACATGCCTAGAAGATAAAGCGTCGCGCGGCAACGCCGCGGCGGCTCACGCGCTGGCGCCGTTCAGAAACCGTCGACCGGATAACGCTCGTGGCCGTCGACGCGGATCTCGAGCCAAGGCAAGGGATCGGCCTGAATGATCGGGTTCAGGTATTCCAGGGCGGCAGCACGAGTGGCGGCCATCTGGAGCCAGGGTGATTCGCCGCGATCGTTGTAGGTGAATGCGATCACCTCGTCGCCCGCGTAGCACTGAGTGTCGAGCCATTGCCAGGGCTTGCCGATCCGAACCAATGGGGCGGTTGCTGCTTCGAGGACGTCGGCCGGCAGCGCTCGCGTGTACGCGCCGTTCTCGTAGGACCCGCCGATGGTCGCTTCCATGACCAGCGATGTGAGCACGAACTCGTCGAGCGCCATCGACTCGTCGCGCCAACCCTCGTGCTCGTCCGAGCGCCAAATCACAGGCGGATCGTCCGCACCGTTCCCACGATACGCCCACGCCGCGACGCCTTGGTTCTCGACGTAGAACACGCAGCGCGAGGGATCGTCCGGATCCGGTGCCGGCATCACGAGGTGGTTCTGCCAGCAGAGGCGCCGCTCGTGCGGCAGCACCAGCGCCAGCGACCGCGGCAGGTCCGCTGGCGGATGCCAGCGCGGCACGTCGAGATCGATGCCGTGCCAGCGGGCGATGAACGCGCGAATCGCCTCGATTGCCGGATGACACTCGAGCGCTTTCCGAAGCGATTGCGTGGCCGTCGATTCGTTCATGCGCGATCGACCCGGGGAAGGTCGGACCCGCGCACGATCTCACGGTGGCTGACGGTGTGTACAGCTTGTGGCGGGAGTCCAGGCGGGTGTCATGCGCTGCCCGCGTCGACGCGCTCCGCGGGTCAGTCGGCGGCGGGAAGCGCCGTGCCGTCGAAATTGAGCGTCACGTCGCTCGCGATCGAGGCGATCACCGTCGCACCGTAGTGCATCGCGACCGGTCCGAAGTGTCCGTGGAAATCGCTCAGGACGATCGAGCCGTCCGCTGCGTCGTACCCGAATGCGCCCCTGAGCGTGATCGAACCGGAGCCGGCTGCGGCGACGATCTGGCCGGGAGCCAAGTTGGTCAGGACTCGGGCATCGAGCGACACCGATGCATCGATCTGGACCTCGCCGCTCGCGGGATCGACGAAACCGGCCGCGCTCGCCTCGCTGCTCAAGTGCGCGATGTGGATGTCGAAGGCATCCAGGCGCAGCACGCTGCCGAGCGCGAAGGACACGTCGGTGGCGTCGAGCTGGAAGCTGGTGACCTCCAGCAGATTCACCGCCGGTGTGTAGCGGAAATCGATGCGGCTCTCCGGGCGCAGGAACGTCGTCTCGGTGTCGGACTCGAATAGGACGCTGAGCGCGACGTCGGCCTGGTTGGGTTGCCCTGCGGTCGGGCGCACGGTGCCGACGACCGGCGCGCA
>CAYUSL010000612.1:0-3757 GCA_964447125.1 uncultured bacterium
AACGGCACGACCTCCTTCTCGAGCCAGCTTCGGACGCTCTGGCGAAAGATCTCGTGTTCCGCGCTGAAAGTGAGCAAGCGGTCCATGTCGTCGTCCTCCGTGCACGCCGCATTCGCGGTCGCGCCGAGTGATGTCGGAGCCGGGTTTAGCCGTGCGCCAGAGCGCCGCCAACTGGGCCCGGCGGCGGTACCATTCGCAATCAGCGCGGGGCTGCTGGATGCAACGACTCGGAGGCGGCGATCTCCTCCAGCGCGGTGTGCACCACGTCGCGGAGCGCCAGCGCATAGGCTTCTCCCAGGATCTCGCTCACGTCCTGGCAAGCGCCGCCGGCGCCGCCTTCTGCGGATTCGGTGGACGAGGCGGTGAACGAGAGCGAGCGTCCGTACGCCATCCGGACTTCGAGCCCGAGGGTGAGATCGACGCTGGCGACGCACGAGCGTCCCCAGAAATCGACGTCGCATTTGAGCTTGGGATCGAAGCGTTCGAGCCAAGCGTGGATCACGCCGGTCCCGGGAGCCGGCGACGAGACGTCGGGCGTAGTGCGCGGCGCTGCCGCATCCACGTGCTCGAAGACCACGCGCAACGCGGTTTCCAGCGTGCGCGCCAGTGCCGGCGCGGGGCGGAACGGATAGCGCTGCTCGGCGCACACCGAGGTCGAGGATTGGACGCTGCGCTCGAGGGCGACGGTGGTGGGGTCGAGGCCGAGCGTGAACTGTCCGGGAATCTTGCCCGCCAGCGCCGATTGGAACTCGACGCTCGGCGCCGTCACCGGTGTGATGCGCGGCTCACATGCCGGCACCACCGCCATGGAGACCGCCGCGAGCACGAACGGGGCAGCGAGTCGAGCGCTCATGATTGCGGCGCCAGTGCGTGCAGGAAGAGCTCGATCATCTCGACCGGTGTCCCGATCGGCATGCTCAGGATCGGCAGCTCCTGACCGAAGGCTCGGCGCCGCCGCAGCTCCTCGCGGCAGAAATCGGGATCGCCCGAGATGCTCAGCGATTCCACCAGCTCGTCGGGCACGGCATCGGGGGCCTGGGCGCGCGTCGCGTGATTGCGGTAGGTGGCGTCCACCTTCTCGACCACGTCGCGCCAGCCGAACTGAATCAGGATCTCCTTGTAATAGTCGCCCATGCCGCCGATGTAGAACGAGATCGTTTCCTTCGAGCGCCGGACACCCGCTTCGCGGCCGAGTGGCAACACCGTGGTGAAGGGTGCGGTGGTGATCTCGGACGGGTCGCGGCCGGCACGCTTGGCGCCGTCGGCGATCCACTGCCTGCCCACGTCGAGCTTGTCGTAGGGCCAGAACGCGGGGATCCATCCATCAGCGAGCTCGCCGATCGATTCGATCGACTTCTGCTTGAGCGCCGCGACGTAGATCGGAATCTTGGGCTTGAGCGGCTTCATCGCCAGCTCGAACGGCCGGTACTCGTGAAGCGTGGCGCCAGCGTCGGTGAGCTTCTGCCCGGCCACCAGCGCACGCACCACCTTGATGACGTCGCGGACTTGCGACAGCGGCTTGCCGAACTCGCGCCCGTGGAAGCCCTGGATCACGCGCACGCCGCTGGTGCCGAGCCCCAGGATGAAGCGCCCCTCGCTGATCTCGTCGAGGGTCGCCGCGGACATCGCCAACAACCCGGGTGTGCGGCTGAAGGCATTCACGATGCCGGTGCCGAGCTTGATCCGCTTCGTCACCCCCGCCATCTCGGCGAGCAGCGCGAAGACCTCGTAGCCCCACGCTTCCGGCACCCAGAACGAGTCGTAGCCGAGCTCGTCGGCCACCTGTGCCGCGCGCAAGTACTTCTTGCGGTCGTAGTCCTTCCACCACGCGAGAACCGCGATCCGATCCTTCATCCTGGCCTCCGGGCAGCTACTCGATTCGGCGCATCCGCCGTCGACGACTTGGGCGCGCGCACGTCCACGTGGATGGCGCCACACGGCGGCAACGGTGGCGGCCAGCCCGCGGGAGCGCCGCCCGTCATCTCCGGCCCGTGATCGTCCTCTTCCAACCATGCGTCGTCGACGCGCCGACGAAGCTCGCTGAATCGATACAAGCTGCCGTCCGAGTTCCGTCCTTCCACCTGCACCCACGCCTGGTCGTCGCCACGCATCTCGACGGCAGCCACGCGCACACCGTTCTTGAAGAGCTTGCGGACCTGCTTCACGTCGCAGAGGTCGGCCTTGGCGCCGTAGCGCGAGAGCCACACCGGGTCCTCGTTTCGCGCCGTCTCGACCTTCACCTCGACGTTCCAATCGGCATCCGGCTTGGCTGAGAGCTGGCGCAGGTAGTCGGTCAGGTCCGTTGCGTTGGTGCCCTCTGGCTCGACCAGCGACATCATCCCGCGCTGCGAGAACGCGATAAACGTGCGCTTGTCCGTGAGCGGTGACCAGCTCGCTTCCTTGCGGCGGCGTTCCTCGGGATCCATCTGCGCGAGGCGGTCCCAATGGCGCGCCATGGTGGCTTCGTACATGCGGTCCCAGTCGAAGCAGCCGAGGATCGCCGGGCTCGCGAGCTCGAGCGCCCGCATGCAGCTCAAGCTGGAGCGCTCCGGCGTGGAAAGATCGAGCGCGAAGGGCTGCGCGAGCGCGGCGAGAAGATTGGCCGCCAGATCCACCGGCCTCGCGAAGCTCACGTTCCCCGCCTCGCCGCGCAGCTTGTAGGTATTGATGCCGACCACTTCGCCGCGGTCGTTGAGGAGCGGGCCGCCCGAAGCACCGGGGCTCACCGGCGCATCGTGCTGGATCACGCCTTGGTGAAGTGCGCTCACGATGCCGACCGTGGACGACCACAGCGCCTCACCGGGATGACCGAGCGCCACCACCCGCTCGCCCGCGCGCGGCGGTTCGTGACCGAGCCGCAAGGCGTGCAGGCTCGACGGTGGCTCGGCGAAGGTCACGATCGCGAGATCCACCACCGCATCGGCGCGCGTGAGCTTCGCCGGCAAGAGATCCCGCTGGTACTCGAAGAGGTAGCGATTGAGCCCGCCGTCCAGCGGCGAGTAGGTGGTGCGCTTGGGATCGTAGATCATCGCACCCAGCGTCTTGGCACCCTCCACCACGTGCAGGTTGGTGAGCACCACGCCGCCCTCGAGGACGGCCCCGGCTCCGAAGCGCTGGCTGCCGTCCTCGCGGAAGTTGACCAGCAGCACCACGCCCGGCATCGCGTCCGCGATCAGCTCGGCCAGCGAAGCATCGCCGCGTGGCGGGAGGCGCGAGCTCGCAGGCAGCGTGGACGCATCCAGCGCGATCGCCGCCGTGGGCTCGACCGCCTGCGCCGAGCCGCTCGCCTGCGGCCGAGCTGGGTTCGAGCTCGTGGGTGCTTGCGGAGACATCGGGGGAGCCGCCGTGCAGCCCCCCAGAAACAACCCGATCCACCACCGCGCGCGACGAGTCACGCGCCAGAAAGAACCGAATCCCCGCGCCCTTGGCAACCCCGCTCACACCTTGGGGACGCGGGTCCAGTCGATGGGATGGGTGGGGACGTACGAGAGCTCGGCTTTGGCGCGGCGGCCGTCGAGGACGCCGCTGAAATGGAAGCGCCATCGGTTGAGATCGTAGCGGAAGTCGGTGCCGATGACGCGGCTGCGCAGCGCGTAGAGCGGCGCGAGCAGCAACCCCGGCGCGGGAACGTCGCGGCGTCCTGCGAGCTGGATGGCCTTGGTGAGGGGTAGCGTGTCGGCTCCCGGCAAGTTGAAGACTCCTTGCGCCTTGGTTTCGAGCGCCAGCGCCAAGCCCAGCACCAGATCCGGTGTGCTGA
>CAYUSL010000613.1:0-3745 GCA_964447125.1 uncultured bacterium
CGCCACGTGGTGGCGCTGGATGGTCTCGAACACCTCGGTGATGAAGACCGCGATGTCGACGTCCTTGAGAGATTGATTGCCGTAGCGGTCGAGGAGCGCTTTGCCTTCGGATTTCAGGGCGCGGATGTTGACGCGGTCGTCGATCAGCTCCAGGCGGTAGAAGAGCTGGACCACGCGGTCCATGTCGCCGGTGAGCAGCCCCACCAGGAACACCAGCAGCTCGTCGACGCGCTCGTCGTCGACGGTGCCCATCATGCCGTAATCGATCAGACAGAAGACGTTCCCGGGCAGAACGAAGATGTTGCCGGGGTGCGGATCGGCGTGGAAGAAGCCGTCCACGAAGATCATCTTGAGCACGGCCTCGGTGCCGCGCGTGGCCAAGAGCTTGCGGTCGAGGCCGGCTTCGTCGATGGCTTTCAGGTTCGACGCCTTGATGCCGTCGATGAACTCCATCGTCAGGATCTTCGAGGTGGAAAGCGCCGTGTAAACGGTGGGCGCTTTCATCCACGGCACGTCGCGGAAGTTGTCTTGGAACTTGAGGATGTTGAACGCCTCGCGGGTGAAGTCGATCTCCTTCACGATCGACTGCGCGAAATTGGCGACCAACCCCTTGGGATCGAATTGACGCGCCTCGGGGACGTTGTCGTGAACCAGGTCCGCGAGAAAGGTCAGGATGTCGAGGTCGTTGCCGATCACCCGCTGCAGTCCGGGACGCTGCACCTTGATGACCACACGCTCGCCGGTGTGAAGAGTGGCGCGGTGGACTTGAGCGATGGACGCTGCCGCCAACGGCTTGTCGTCGAAGCTCGCGAAGAACTTCTCCACCGGCCCGCCGAGCTCGGTCTCGACGACGTTTCGCGCTTCGGCCATCGAAAAGGGCGGCACATCGTCCTGGAGCTTTCGGAGCTCCAGGATCAGGCTCATCGGCACCAGGTCCGGGCGTGTGGCGAGGATCTGGCCGAACTTGATGAAAGTCGGCCCGAGCTCCTCGATGATCATCCGGATGCGCTGCTCGACGGAGAACCGCTGCCACTCGTCGCTCGGCTTGACCGATAGCCGGAGCAGCCGCCGCGCCTGGTCGACGTAACCTTCCAGGCCGAGCTGAAGGACGACCCCCTCGAACCCGTATTTGGTGACGACCGAGAGGATGTCGCGGAGCCGCTGCAGGTTGCGCAGCGTCTGCGGCAGTCGGGCGAGCGAGCTGACCGAAGACATGTCGCGAGTCCCTCAGCTCCGGCCGCCGCGGCTACGCGGCACGGATTTCTTGCGCTCGTTCGCGGCCGAACCGAGCCGCTCGTTGAGCTGATCCAGTCGCTGCTTGAGCTCCTCGAGCTCGCCACGGGTCGGGATACCGAGGGCGTGCAGCAAACCCTGCGAGCCGGCGCTGACGATCCCCTTCACGTCCACGCTCGACGACGCCTTCCACGCCCGCACGTTGGTGCGCGCTTCGGCGACCAGCGCATCGATCTCGTCCTGCGGCAGCCCATAACCTTCGAGCGCGGGGCGGACCATCGCCTCGATCTGTTCCTCGCTCACGAACGTGGCGGCGAGCGAACGTGTGAGATTGTCCTTGAGCAGATCGGCGAGCATGAGCGATTCGAGGGGAGCGCACGCGAGGCGCGGACGGTCCGCGCATCTTCCGGATGGCATCCGACCGTGTCAAGCACGCCCGACGCCCTCGCAGCGTGCCTGCGCTCTGGCGCCGAGCCGACGCTTTGCCGTCGGGGACATCGCCCGAGCCGGCTCGTATAGTGGCGCGGCTCCGCGCGACGCAGACCGCGGCAGCGGGATGCGATGAACGAGGCGACGGCGAAGGTGACGGCTACGCGCGTACGCCTCGCGGTGGTTGCGCTGACGAGCGCCGCTGGCGCGGTGCTCGCCGCCGCGGTGGCGCTCGCCGAGACGCTTGCGCTCGAGTCCGTCGATCCGCCGTTTCACCACCACGACGCCGCCCGACTCGCGTACTGGCTGTGGCCCCCGGCGCTCTATGGCGCCGCCGGCGCGTTGCTCGGCGCGGTGGCCGCGGCGATCGCGCTGGGAATCGCCGCCACGCGGCAAACGCCGCCACCGCGCGAACGCATCGAGGGCGCGGCACTCGGCCTGCTGCTCGGTCTCGTCACACCGTGCGCGTTCCTCGCCGTGCACGTCGGCAGCCGCAGCGTCGATCGCGGCGGCGGACTGGGCATCGGGGATGCCGCGCTCGCAGCACTCGTGGCCGTCGCGATCGCCGCACCCGCGAGCTGGCTGCTCGCGGCGATCGGCTCGCGGATCGGCCGCCCGCTGCGCCGCGCGCTCCAAGCGCTGGGCGCAGTACTGGTCGCGACGCTCACGATCGGCTCGCTGCTCCAGCTCGCGAGCGCGCGCACCGTCGAACGGGCGCCCCAGGGCGCGAGTGCCGCCAGCAGCACCGCGCCGAATCTGCTCTTGGTCACCATCGACACGCTGCGCGCGGATGCGCTCGGCTGCTACGGCAACACCACCGCCGAGACACCCCATCTCGATCGCCTGGCACGCGAAGGGGCGCTGGCCACCCACGCCTACACGCCGATGGTGTGCACCGATCCCGCGCACACCTCGATCCTCACCTCGCAGATGCCGCGGGATCATCGCGTGGTGCGCAACGGCGTGCGCGTGAAGCGCAAGGGCAACCGGACCCTCGCCGAGGTGCTTCTCGGCCACGGCTTTCGCACCTTCGGCGCTGTGAGCGTGGTGCATCTCGACGGCACGCAATCGGCCCTCAGCCGTGGCTTCCAGCGCTTCGACGATTGCGACCCCTGGGATGCGTTCGCCAATCACGGGCTCTTCCGCCTGCGCGCAGTGCTGGCACGCGCCGCGTACCCCACGAAGCCACTCGCCTACGAGCGTGCCGGCGAGGCGACGGTGACGCGCTTCGTGGACTGGCTCGACGAGAACGACGGCGCACGCTTCTTCGCGTGGGTGCATCTCTTCGATCCGCACTTTCCGTACGCGCCACTCGGCTCACCCGAGGAGGAGCAGATTCGGGCGGTGCTCGCGCGCGTGGACGCCGCCACGGCGGCGCATCCCGACGGCTCGACCGTCGACGCGGGAGACGTCGAGCGGCTCACGCGCGCCTACGCGGCGGGCGTGACCGCGGCCGATGCGCAGCTCGGCCGCATGCTGGAAGCGCTCTCCGCACGCGGCCTGCTCGACCACACGGTGGTGATCGCCATGGCGGACCACGGCGAGCACCTCGCCGATCGCGCCACCTCACCCACGGTTTGGTTTCGCCATGCCGATTCCACCGAGGAGACCGCACGGGTACCGCTCGTCATCCGCGCACCTGGCGTGGCCCCTGGAACGCGGCTCGATCTCGACGTCTCGAGCGTCGATGTCGCGCCCACCGCCCTCGATCTGCTCGGCCTCGCGCCCGAGCCGCTCTTTCGCGGACGAAATCTGCGAGCAGCGCTCGACGGCGATCCGAGCGCCGTCGAGCCGCGCGCCATCGTCACCAACAGCAATCCCCAGAGCCCCGTTCACTCGTGGTCCGTCCGCAGCCAAGGCTGGGAGCTCCAGGTGCGTGACGGCGAATCCGCGCCTGCGCTCTTCCACGCCACCACCGATCCCACGCGCTCGACCGATCGCGCGGCGAGCGAGCCCGAGCGCGTCGAGCGTCTCCGCGAGGCGGGAGAACGCGTGCGGGTGCGGTCGCGCCGCGAGTCCGCGGCACCCGCAGAGATGCCGGCCCGCGAGGAAATGCTGCGCGCTCTCGGTTACGCCGGTTGAG
>CAYUSL010000614.1:0-3731 GCA_964447125.1 uncultured bacterium
CGCGGGTCCACCATCACGTGCTTGCCGCGGAGCTCGTCCAAGATGGTGTCGCGGTCGAGGGCTTGCGACTCGTGGCGCACCAGCATCACCAGCAGGTCGAACTCGGTCTTGGTCAGCTCGGCGTCGTGGCCGTCGGTGTGACGGGCCGAACGAGCGGGCACGTCGATCGCGAAATCGCCCACCTGGAACGACTCGGGCGAGGCCTCGCCGCGGCGCAGCAGCGCGCGCACCCGCGCCAGCAGCTCGCGCAGCCGATAGGGCTTGGCCAGGTAGTCGTCGGCGCCCACGTCGAAGCCGCGCACCACGTCGTCTTCCAGGCTTCGCGCCGTGAGCATCAGCACCCGTGGCGATTGCGCTGCCGCGCGCAGGCGCTGGCAGAGCGTGTAGCCATCGGTATCGGGCAGCATGATGTCGAGGATCACCAGCTCCGGCGTGTGGGAGGCGAGGGCGGCGAGGGCTTGAGCGCCGGTGGCTGCGCTCACCACCGCGTAGCCCTCGTCGCTCAGGTTGTCCGCGAGTGCCACGCGCAGGTTCTCGTCGTCCTCGACGAGCAAGATCGTGGGTTGCATGGGTGTGCAGTTCGTGCTGTCGCGTGTCGGTGCGAGTGGAGATCGGGCTCAGGCGGGGATCTTACGCGCGATCGGGGAGGCGAATCTCGAAGGTCGTCCCCTCCGGGCTGGTGGTGGAGATGCGGATCGTGCCGCCGTGCAGCGCCACGATCCGGCGCGCCAGCGCGAGCCCCAGGCCGCTGCCGGCGATGGCGCGGTCGCGCTCGGTGCTGCCGCGATGGAAGTCGTCGAAGGCATGGCGGCGATCGTGCTCGCTGAAGCCGTGGCCGTTGTCGCGAATGCCGATCACCAGCCAGCCTTCGTGCTGCTCGCTGGTCACCGTGATCTCGATGGGCGAGCGCGTGGTGTAGAGGCAGGCGTTTCGCACCAGATTCGCCAGCAGCACGGTGAAGAGGCTGGCGTCCACTCGCACGCTGGCCACCGCAACACCGGCGAGGTCCACACGCACGTCTGCGCCGAGGCTCGTCGCCGTCTCTTCCACCAGGCGATGGACCAGCTCGTCGAGCTTGACGGTCGTGCGCTCGGCGAGGCCGCGGCCGCGGTCCAGTCGCTGTACCGAGAGCAGGTTTTCCACCAGGAACGCGAGGCCGTCGGTGGCGCGCACGATGCGCTGCGGGTAGTCGCGCGCGCCGGCTACGTCGCCGACCTTGCGTTCCAGGGTTTCCGCGAGCAGCCGGATGGACGCGAGCGGCGTACGCAGCTCGTGGGAGACCGCGGCGAGGAACGCGCGCTGCATGTCAACCACGCGCCGGCCCTGGCGCTGGAACGCGAACGTGAGCGCCGCGAGCGCCGTCGCTACGCCACCCGAGCCGAGGAGCAAGCCGAGCTTCCAACGAAAGCGCTGGGTGAGCTCGTCGCGCGCTCGAGCCCATTCGGGAGACTCGACGACCACGGCCAGGCTGGCGAGCGGCACGTGCCCACCAAGCTCGTCCGCGAGATGTAGCTCGTCGTTCGCCTTGAGGACGCCGCGCCCGCGCATCTCGGTGAGCACGGCGCCGAGCGCTGCGGCGAGATCGACGCGTGTGCCCTCGATCCGGCCGTTTCCCGCAGGACGCACGAGCCAGCGGCCGCTGGCGACCAGAGTGGTGGCGGCCAGATCCTCGGTGACCGTGGGGATCTCGGGCAGAGGCTCGTGGGCACGGGCGAAGAAGTCCTCGTACGGTACGCCGCTTTGCTCTGCGAGGGCTCCGATGCGGTCGGCGAGCGCCAGGAAATCGGCAGCGGTGAAGCGCTCGCGGGCGTCGAGGAGCGCGCGCTCGAGGCCGGGAAGCGTGCCCCCCGCCGCGTCGCTCAGGCCGTCGCGAAGGAGCGCGCGCAGCAGCGTGGGATCGGGATGGCTTTCGCGGGTGAGCAGCTCGAGCAAGCCGAGCCGCGACGGCAGATCGAGGGTCGAGTCGATGCGGTAGCGCGTCTGATGGGCGAGCAGCGCGCGGAAACGCGCCTCGATTTGCGCGCGATCGTCGAGGCGTACCGCGACCACGAACGCACGCGCCATGCGCAGCCGCTCGGTCCACGGATCGAGGTCGCCGCCCGGCGCGTCACCGACCTCGATCTCGCCGCGCGAGACTCGATCGGCGAGGGCGGTGCCGGGGGTGGCGTCGCCGGCGCGCGCCGTGGCGAGGTGTGGCAGGCGTTGCGTTCCGTCCTCGCGCAAGAAGAGATCGGTGGCGGGGCGAAGCGGGTCGGCGAGCGCCACGGGGGTGCGCTCGCTCGCCTCGGCGAGCGCCGCGTTCAGGCTCTCTGCGAGGGCGCGCTGGGCGTAGAGCTCGAGGGCCGCGCGGTGCGTGGCGATGGCGTGGCGCGCGTCGTCACGCTCGGCCACGAACACGCGACCGAGCGCCACCAGCCCCCACGCGAGCGCGAGCCATGCGAGGCCGAGCGCCAGCGCGGTGGCGGCGAGAGAAGGGGATCGCGGGGCGGTGCTCATTCGAGGATCGGAACTTCGTCGAAGCTCATCGACGCGCGCGGTGCGTCGCTCTCGAAGCGGTCGTCACGGCGGTCGAGCCCGCGCGCCAGGATCATCAGGCGCCGGAGCTCGGTCACGTCGGCGCGGCGTGTCAGCGCGGGCGCGAGGGCCTCGAGGCGGGCGAGCAGCTCGTCGTAGCGGACGCCTCGTGCCCAGTACGAGCCGCGCAGCTTCTCGGCGAAGGCGGCCACGATCGCCGCCAGGCGCGTGGGAGACGACGCAGCGTCGAGGTGAGCGCGCAGCACGGTGCCATCGATCGCTTTCTCGATCAGCGTCGAGGCACCGCCCTCGGCCGGCTGGTGTCGGATGCGAACGGTGCCCAGCGCCGCAGGATGCGGTTCGGCCAGCTTGATCTCGTAGAGCGCGGTCACCGCATGGCCGGCGCCGACCTCGCCTGCATCCACGCGGTCGTTCGCGAAGTCGGAGGCCTCCAGGCGGCGATTCTCGTAGCCGAGCAGGCGATATCGCGACACCACCCGCGGATCGAGCTCCACCTGCACCTTGGCGTTCTTCGCGACCACTTGCAGCAAGCCGGTCAGCTCGCGCTGGAAGATGCGGCGTGCCTCGGTGTCGTCGTCGACGTAGGCGTAGTTGCCGTCGCCGAGCTGGGCGAGGCGCTCCATGAGCACGTCGTCGTAGTTGCCCATGCCGAAGCCGACGGTGGAGAGCGTGACACCGCGGGCAGCGCGATCTCGCACGCGCTCGAAGATGCCCTCGGCTGTGGTGGCGACACCGTTGTTCGCAACACCGTCGGAGCACAGCACCACGCGGTTGATCGCACCCGGCCGGAAGCTCCTCTCGGCCATGGCGTATCCCAGGTCGAGACCCTCCTGAACGTTGGTGGAGCCCTCGGCGCGCAGGGCTTCGATGGCGCCCAGAATCGCGCGACGATTGCCGGCGGAGGTGGGTTCGAGGAGCACGCGGCCGCGCGTACCGTAGACCACGATTCCCACGCGATCGTCGTCGCGCAATCGATCGACCAGGAAGCCGAGGGCCCGCTTCACCGCGCCCAGTCGGTTCTCGATGTCCATCGAGCCCGACACGTCGATGACGAAGACGAGACTCGCGGGCTTGCGCTCGGCGTCCGGAACCTCGCGCGCCTCGAGCCCGAGGAGCAGCACGTCGTAGCCAGGGCGCGTGGGCGAGGGCGCTGCCTCGGCGTGCACGGCGAACGCGGTGTCTGCTGGCGCGGAATA
>CAYUSL010000615.1:0-3715 GCA_964447125.1 uncultured bacterium
CGGGCCCTCTTCGCCGGCGGATTCCGGTTTCGGTGCGCGATCGCGCGCTGCGGCTTTCGCTCGTCCTTTGCGGCGGGAGGCGTTCGACTTCGCGCCGGCTTCGTCGAGGCGGGCGGCGCGTGATGCGCGCCGTTCTGCCTCGAGGGCTTCCGCCTCGGCGCGCTTTCTCGTCTCGATCCGTCGCGCCGCGTCGGCGAGCCGCTCGCGCGCTACGCGCTCGGCGGCACGGCGCTGCGTCACGCGTTCGCGCTCGCGCTCGAGGGCGCGATCGAAAGCGCTCGGCCCCGGCGGCGCCGGCATCGGCAGCCGCTGCAGGCTGCCGGCGCCGCGCTCACTCGTGCCGGGGGCGGAGTTCCCCGCGAGTTGCTGGCGAACCTCGAGCCGTCCGTCGGCAGTTCGAGACCACAGCAGCACCTCGCGGGCGTTCGCGGCTGTGCCACTCACGAGCCAAGCGAGGAGCGCGCGCGCCCAGATGGCTCGACGGCGCGGAAATCCGTGATCGCGGCGATTCATCGTTTGCCTCCACGACGCGGCGCGAGCCTGCCGTCTCGCGGTCGCTCGTGCCGTCGTCGGTGAAGGTCCTCGGCAATGCGCGTGCCTCCGCGTCGCGATCGCCGAGCCCCATGAACACGATGTTTTTCGAGCGCGCGGCGCGCACGGGTGCGCCGTCCGAGGCGCACCACCGCGTCCCGGCGTTCGCGTCCGAGGGCTGGGCGGCGTTTGACACCCCTTCGACATCGGTGCTAGCTCACGGCGGTTCGAGCGGCGCTCGCAGAGCGCAACTCGAATGCACCGCACGGCAAGGCATGGCGTCTCGAATCGCGGTTGCGCGAAATCGGTCGCTTCGTGATGAGCCAGGTGCAGCGACGGGGCGTGGCTCAGCCTGGTAGAGCACACGGTTCGGGACCGTGGGGTCGCTGGTTCAAATCCAGTCGCCCCGACCCACACGCGAGCGGCTTCGGGACTTCCGCAGCCGCTCGTTTTCACTCCAGCGCCGAGGGATTCGTGGGGACGCGAGAGCCGCCTTGGTTGCCGGCGTCGCTGCCATGGCAGGGCGAGGCGGCGTCCCGCTCTCGATGTGCGCGAGCCGATCGATCATGTCCGTGAAGCTCACTCTCCTGTTGATCGGTGCCTATCTCGTCGGCTCGATTCCGACTGGCGTGCTGCTGGCCCGCTGGAAAGGGCTGCCGGATCCGCGCACGAGCGGGAGTGGCAACATCGGCGCCACCAACGTCGCCCGCACCCTGGGCAAGCGCATGGGCGTGCTGACGCTGATCGGGGACGCCGCCAAGGGGGCGTTGCCGGTGATCGTCGGGCGTTTCGCGGGTCTCGCGCTCGCGCCGCTTTCCGCGGTGGCGGCGGCAGGCGTGCTCGGGCACGTGGCGTCGATCTTCTTGCGGCTTCGAGGTGGAAAGGGTGTGGCCACGGGGCTCGGAGCGTTTCTGGCGCTGACACCGGTCGCGGCGCTGGTGGCCGCCTTGGTGTTCGCGATCGCGTTCGCGGCCACGCGCATCGTGTCGCTGAGCTCGATCCTGGCGACCGCAGCGTTGCCGATCGTGCTGGCCAGCCAGCCGGTCACGCGACCGGTGACGGCTTCCGCTGCGTTGGTCGCCGTGCTCATCATCGCGCGCCACCAAGCGAATCTGCGGCGATTGCTGCGGGGCGAGGAGCCCCGTTTCGGCAGCGACCGATCGCGACGCGATGCCTAGTTTCTAGGCGTTGCCCAAAGATGGTGCAGGAGTGAGAATCGCGATGTTCGACCGATGCGAGTACAAGCCGTCGAAATTACTTGTGAATCATCGACGGTGTGCGCGGCGATGAGTGGCACCGTGCTTGCTCGGTGAGGGGCTAATCCGCGATATCCCTGGAGGCAGGTTCATGAAAAAGGTCGAGGCGATCATCAAGCCATTCAAGCTCGATGAAGTGAAGGAAGCGCTCAACGAGATCGGCGTCCAGGGGCTGACCGTCAGCGAGGTCAAGGGCTTCGGGCGTCAGAAGGGACACACCGAGCTCTACCGTGGTGCAGAATACGTCGTCGACTTTCTGCCCAAGGTGAAGCTCGAAGTGATCGTGCGCGACGACATGGCCAAGCAGGTGGTCGACACCATCCTGCAAGCGGCCAAGACCGGGAAGATCGGCGACGGCAAGATCTTCGTGCTGCCGGTCGAAGAAGTGATCCGCATCCGCACGGGCGACCTCGGCGAGAAGGCTCTCTGAGGACTTCCGCCCGCGCCGCCGCGTCGCACCTACCGATCGCAGCCCCATTCGAGTGTTCGTTCGAGTCCGCCGAGTGGTCTCGGCGGGGAGAGAGCCCGAGGTACAACCACCGCAGTCGAGACGACTCGGAATCGCAGAAAGGGTGAGGAGGACGAGAGCATGAAGCCCAAGGAAGTACTGGAGTTCGCGAAGAAGAACGACATCAAGATGGTCGATCTGAAGTTCATCGACCTGCTCGGGATCTGGCAGCACTTCGGTGTGCCCATCAGCCAGCTCAAGGAAGACAGCTTCGACGAAGGCTTCGGCTTCGACGGTTCCAGCATCCGCGGCTGGCAGGCGATCCACGCCTCCGACATGCTCATCATCCCGGATGCCAAGACCGCGCTCGTCGATCCGTTCTCGAAGACCGCGACGCTTTCCTTGATTTGCAACATCGTCGACCCGGTCACCAAGCAGGACTACTCGCGCGATCCGCGCAACATCGCGCGCAAGGCCGAGGCCTACCTCAAGTCGACCGGCGTCGGTGACACCTGTTACTTCGGACCCGAGGCCGAGTTCTTCATCTTCGACCAGGTCCACTTCGAGTCGGGCGTCAACGCCGCTCACTACTTCCTGGATTCGTCGGAAGGCCAGTGGAACTCGGGTCGCCCCACCGAGATCGACGGCTCACCGAACCTCGGCTACAAGCCCCGCTACAAGGAAGGCTACTTCCCGGTTCCGCCCACCGACTCGCTCAACGACCTGCGCTGCGAGATGGTGATGGAGCTCGAGAAGGTCGGCATCGAGATCGAGGCGCAGCACCACGAGGTCGCCACCGGCGGCCAGTGCGAGATCGACATGCGTTTCTCGCCGCTCGTGGAAATGGGCGACAAGCTCATGTGGTACAAGTACATCCTCAAGAACGTCGCGCGCCGAAACGGCAAGACCGTGACCTTCATGCCCAAGCCGCTCTACGGCGACAACGGCACGGGCATGCACTGCCACCAGTCGATCTGGAAGGGCGGCAAGCCGCTCTTCGCAGGCGACGAGTACGCGGGCCTGAGCCAGATGGCGCTCTGGTACATCGGCGGCATCCTCAAGCACGCCAAGGCGCTCGCGGCGTTCACCAACCCGGGCACCAACTCCTACAAGCGCCTGGTGCCGGGCTTCGAGGCACCGGTGAACCTGGCCTACTCGAGCCGCAATCGCTCGGCGTCGGTGCGCATCCCGATGTACTCGCAGAGCCCCAAGGCCAAGCGCATCGAGGTTCGCTTCCCCGACCCGTCGTGCAACGGCTATCTCGCGTTCTCGGCGATGCTCATGGCTGGTCTCGACGGCATCGAGAAGAAACTCGATCCGGGTGAGCCGCTCGACAAGGACATCTACGCGCTCTCGCCGGAAGAGCTCTCCAACGTGCCCACCATGCCGGGCTCGCTGGAGCAGGCGCTCAACAACCTCGAGGCGGACCACGAGTTCCTGCTCAAGGGCGACGTGTTCACCGAGGACGTCATCAGCACCT
>CAYUSL010000616.1:0-3710 GCA_964447125.1 uncultured bacterium
GCCCCGAAAAAGTCACGCCTTTTTCGGGGCGGGGGGCTTGAAAAGCCCCCCGAGGCAACATCGGCTAGCCCTGAAGTTAGCGCTTGGCGCTTACTTCAGGATTAGCGGACGCAAGGAGAAGGGCCGATGAAGGCGATCGTCACCGTCACCCTCAAACGAGGCGTGCTCGACGCCCAGGGCCAAGCCGTCGCCGGTGGGCTCAAGTCGCTCGGCTTCGACGAGGTCGAAGGCGTGCGCGTGGGCAAACACATCGAGGTCGAGCTGGGCCGCGACGGAGCCGGCGCACGCGAACGCGTCACCGAGATGTGCAAGAAGCTCCTCGCCAATCCCGTGATCGAGGATTTCTCGGTACGCCTCGAAGGAGAAGGAGCGTGAAGTTCGGCGTCGTGGTGTTTCCCGGGTCCAACTGCGACCACGACTGCTACTACGCCGCCAGCCACGCGGCCGGCGCGAGCGCGACCTTTCTCTGGCACAAGGAGCGCGACCTGAAGGGTGCCGACGTCGTCATCCTCCCCGGTGGCTTTTCGTACGGCGATTACCTGCGCTCGGGTGCCATGGCGCGGTTCTCGCCGATCATGGAAGAGGTGGTCGCGTTCGCGAACCGCGGTGGCCCGGTGATCGGGATCTGCAACGGCTTCCAGATCCTCACCGAGTCGGGACTTCTGCCCGGTGCTCTGATGCGCAACAAGCACCTCAAGTTTCTGTGCCGCGACGTGCACCTGCGCGCCGAGCAGGACGCAGGCGCCACGCCCTTCACACGCCGGGTGGAGAAGGGCCGCGTGCTGCGCATGCCGATCGCCCACAACGACGGCTGTTACTTCGCCGAGCCCGCGCTGTTGGAGCGGTTGGAAGGCGACGGGCAAGTGATCTTTCGCTACGTGAACGCTGCGGGCGAGGTCACCGAGGACGGCAATCCCAACGGTTCGCTGCACGCGATCGCCGGGATCACGAACGCGAAGCGGAACGTGCTGGGGCTCATGCCCCACCCGGATCGGTGCGCCGAGCCCACGCTCGGCAACACCGACGGCGCGTTGCTCTTCCAGGGGCTGGGATCATGACGCGTGGTCACGGCGAGATCGAGGTCACCGCGGCCGTCGCCCGCGAGATGGGCGTCACCGAAGAAGAGTTCGCGCTGATCTGCCAGCAGATCGGACGCACGCCCAACTACACCGAGCTCGGCATGTTCGCGGTGATGTGGAGCGAGCACTGCAGCTACAAGTCGAGCCGCATCCACCTCAAGACCTTTCCCACCACCGGCCCGCGCGTCCTCAAGGGACCCGGCGAGAACGCGGGGATCGTGTCGATCGGCGATGGATTGGCGGTGGTCTTCAAGATGGAGAGCCACAACCATCCGTCGTACATCGAGCCGCACCAAGGCGCCGCCACCGGCGTGGGCGGGATCATGCGCGACGTCTTCACGATGGGTGCGCGGCCGATCGCCAACTTGAACTCGCTGAGCTTCGGCTCGCCCGAGCATCCCAAGACCCGCTTCCTGGTGGACGGCGTGGTCGCGGGCATCGGCGGCTACGGCAACTGCATGGGTGTCCCGACGGTCGGCGGCGAGCTGCGCTTCGACCCGGCTTACAACGGCAACATCCTGGTGAATGCGATGACCGTGGGGCTCGTGCCCGAGGAAAAGATCTTCCTCGGACAGGCTTCGGGGCTCGGCAACCCGGTGATGTACGTGGGATCGCGCACCGGTCGCGACGGCATCCACGGTGCCACCATGGCGTCGGGCGAGTTCGATCAGCAGACGGAAGAGAAGCGGCCCACCGTGCAGGTCGGTGACCCCTTCACCGAGAAGCTGCTGCTCGAAGCCTGCCTGGAGGCGATGAAGAGCGACCACATCATCGGCATCCAGGACATGGGCGCCGCCGGGCTCACGTGCTCGACCGTGGAGATGGCCGATCGCGGGGGCACGGGCATCCTGCTCGATTTGGACCGGGTGCCGCTGCGCGAAGACGGCATGGTCCCGTACGAGATGATGCTCTCCGAGAGCCAGGAGCGGATGTTGCTCGTGGCGCAGAAGGGGCACGAGGACGCCCTCAAGCGGATCTTCGAGAAGTGGGATCTGCAGTGCGCGGTGGTGGGCGAGGTGACGGCCGGCGATCGCGTGGTGGTGAAGCACCAGGGCAAGGTGGTGGTGGATTTGCCCGTGAACCCGCTCACCAGCGGCGCTCCCCTCTACGACCGGCCGCGCGCCGAGCCTGCCAGCCTGCGCGAGCTCCTCGATCTCGATCTCGCCTCGCTGCAATCCGACGGTAGTCCCGCCGAAACGCTGGTGACGCTGCTCGGTTCGCCCAACCTGTGCTCGCGACGCTGGGTGTGGACGCAGTACGACCACATGGTCCAGACCAACACCGTGCGTGGTCCCGGTGGCGACGCGGCGGTGGTCCGCATCAAGGGCACGCGCAAAGCCCTGGCGATGACCTCGGACGTGAATCCACGGCTGGTGGCGCTCGATCCCGAGGAGGGCGGTGCGCAAGCGGTCGCCGAGGCGGCCCGGAACGTCGCGTGCGTCGGCGCGTTGCCGCTCGCCATCACCGACTGCCTCAACTTCGGCAACCCCGAGAAGGCCGAGGTCATGTGGCAGTTCGAGCGCGCTGTGGCCGGGATCGGGCGCGCGTGCCGCGAGCTGGGTGTGCCCGTCATCAGCGGCAACGTGAGCCTCTACAACGAGACCGAAGGGAAGGGGATCCTTCCCACTCCCACCGTCGGCATGGTGGGGCTGATCGACGACGTCGCGCACACTGGGCGCGCGGGCTTCTGCGACGAAGGTGACGTCATCCTGCTCCTCGGCGAAGCCGGTGGCTCGCTGGCGGGTAGCGAGTGGCTCCACGTGCTGCACGGCAAGCTCGGTGGCCGCATCCCGCGCGTGGACCTCGCTCGGGAGAAGGCGCTGGGCGAGCTTCTGCGGCAGGGCTACCAGGACGGCACGCTCAAGAGCGCCCACGACGTGTCCGAGGGCGGGCTCGCGATCGCACTGGCCGAGTGCTGTCTCTTGGGCTCGGGTGTCGGTGCCCAGATCAAGCTCGACCCCATCGATCGCGTGGACTCGTTGCTCTTCGGGGAGGCGCCCGGGCGGGTGGTGGTGACCGCCACCGCCGCCAACGCTCGCAAGCTCGAGAAGGCCGCCACCAAGGCCGGCGTCCCCACGCGGAAGCTCGGCAAGGTCACCGGCGATCACTTCGAATGGAAGGGGCTGTTCCAGCTTTCGCTCGGCACGCTGCGCGACGTCCACGAGGGCGGGCTGCGCGCCATCGTCGGTTCCTGATCGAGGCGTCAAGCAGGTTCAGCCTGCGGACGGCCGGCGATATACTGCCGGCGACCGATCCCGATCCGATCCCTCCAGTACTGGAATCGAGGCACATGGCGCACGGACCCGAGGCTCCGAGGGACGACGTGTTTCCGGGCACCGGCTCGGTTGCCGTCGAGCGCCGCTGGCGTGAGGAGTGCGGCGTTTTCGGGATCTTTCCGCATCCGGACGCCTCCCACCTCACGTATCTGGGGCTGCACGCGCTCCAGCACCGCGGGCAGGAATCGGCCGGGATCGTCAGCACCGACGGCGAACGGCTCCGCTCGCGCCTCGCCATGGGCTTGGTGCAGGACGTGTTCAGCGCGTCGATCCTCGACGAGCTCAAGGGACACGGCGCCGTCGGCCACGTCCGCTACTCGACCACGGGCTCGTCCACGCCCGACAACATCCAGCC
>CAYUSL010000617.1:0-1062 GCA_964447125.1 uncultured bacterium
TCAAAACGGCCGGAAGTTGTTGAGGGCCACGGCCACGCCGTTTTGTGCGAGGCCGTTGGTGAGCAGGTTCAAGGCATCGGATTGCTGGTGGTAGAAGACCACGAACTTCTCGCCGAGCTGGACGACCGAGGGCTCGGCCTCGTCGACGATGAAGAAGGGATTGAGCGAGTTGCTGGAACCGCTACCGGCGCTGCCGTCGCCGGGATCCTCGCGTGCACAGAGTGGATTCAGCTCGTTTTCGGGCTGGGTGCAGAAACCGTCGGGACCGTGCAGGGTCTCGAAGATCGGCTGAATCGCACCCAACAGACACAAGAGATCGTCGTTCGAGATGCAGAGCGGGAAGTGCTCCGACAGCACCGGATTCACTTCGTTGGCGGTATCCGGGAAGTGGACCTCGGTGGAGGCCTTCTCGTAGTGGATGCCGTCGCTCGACCACGCGACACCGAGACTGGTGTCCACGGCGTCGTAGTCGTCGACCAGCGGCCCACGCAGGTTGCCGGTGTAGTAGAGGATGAAGAGATCGCGAATCGGTCCGCGATCGAGAAGCACCATCGGTGCTCCTACCGAGCCGGACGCGGGATCGTCCGAGCGCTGGAACTCCCAGTTGGTCTGCTCTTTGGGGCCGGTGAAGCTCGGGGTGACGATCGCGCCCGCTGCAGCACCGGTGCGGCCGTCGAGATCCGTGCGCGTGAAGCGGACGCCGTCGGGGGAGGTCGCGACACCGATCGAGCGGGAACCGCGACGATTGCCGTCGAAGTAGAGGAGCCACACGCCGTCGGGGCGCTGCACGAGCGCGGGCGAACCGATCGCGCCGCCGTCCCAGCCGCCGGCTTCGGCGCTCAGGATCGGCGCGGGTGAGCGCGAGCTCAGCTCGTGGCCATCCGGCCCCACTCGCTTCCACGACTTTCCATCCGCGCTCACCGCGAGCCCGAGGCCGCCGCCCTCGCCGCCCGCGTAGACCATCGCGTAGGTGGAGTCGAGACCCGAAGCCAGGCCGCTCAGCGCACCACCTCGTACGACGCTCGGGGCGCTCACCCTTCCCGACTCGAAGCCGCCGCTCGC
>CAYUSL010000617.1:1162-3708 GCA_964447125.1 uncultured bacterium
CCGATACCCTGGGAAGGCAGGTTCTCGGTGCCGCGGCTTTCCTCGCCCTTCTCGGCCAGGTAGCCGCAGCTCGCGAGAGCGAGCACCGCCACCGCTTGCGAGGTCGCGCGCAGCCACGATCGCCGCACGCGGCGAGGCTCGCGACCGCGAGTCGAGTGGATGTCCGCGCGTCGCATCAGAAGCGCACCGTCGCCTGCAAACCGCCGCCCACTCCCAGCCCACCGATCCGGAGGTCGCCGTAGGGCGACGAGGCCGGGTCCGTCTTCACGATGTCGCGATCGGCGAGAACGTGGACCTGCGTGTAGCCGTCGATCGTGAGCGGCTTGGGCACGAAGCGGCTCCAGTCGCGAAACGTGAGCCCGAAGCCGAGACCGATCACGTGGCTCGAGGTGTCGAGGAAGTTGGTGAGCCCGTGATCCGCGCTGAGCATCGCGTTGCGGTACGCATAACCGCCACGCAAGCGCACGTCGAGATCCCCCTCTGTACTCGCCGTCCACTCGACACCGATGGAAGGCACCACGATGTCGCGGGCCGGCGGTGCGATGGGCAGGAACGCCGGCACCGGCAAGATGATCTCGCCGAGGCCACCTTCGAAGGTAGGCGTGGCCGCGGAGAACGTGGCAGGAAACTGCGAGTAGTCGAACCAGCTCACGTCCACGTCCACGGTCAGCCGCTCGCCCGTGTACGCGGCGCCGAACGACACCGTCTGCGGGCTGAAGAAGAGCTCGGCGTCGTTGGGGAGCACGAAGCGCGTGTCCGCGAGGGTGAGCCCCAAGAGCTCGATCTCTTCGATGGTGACGAGAAACGGTGCCGCGAGATGGGCCTTGATCTCGGCGCGGTAAGAAAGCCCAAAGCGCAGGTGCTCGTCGGGCGTGACGGTGATGCCCACGGTGGGGGAGAGCACGGGATCTTGCACCGCGCTCGCGAAACCGAAGCTCTGCGGCTCGAGCTGATCGGCGTCAGGGTCCGTCTGGTCGTTCGAGGGATCGGGATCTTGGACCAGCGTGAAGTCCGGTTCGCTCGAGGTGTCAAGGAGCGTCTGGATGCCGGCGCCTACCGACAGCCAGCTCGCGATCTCCACCGCACCCGCCGCGGTCACCACCAGGCGCTGGTTGCGCGTGCCGTAGTAGAGGAACTGGGGCTGATCGAGCGGTAGCGCCAAGAGCCGCGCAGCGCGCTGCGCCGGCACGTAGACCAAAGCGCCGATGGCCACGCGATAGTCGAAGAAATCGGTGGGCCGAACGACGCCCAGCAGCGTGCCGGTGATCGGCTGGTCGTCGATGTCGCGGCCGTTGATCTCGAGCGAGAGGTTCGTGTAGGCACCCGCCAGCGAGATCTCGGTGTCGTCGACGCGGGTGAGACCGGCGGGGTTGTAGAAGGTCGCCGAGGCATCGCTACCGCTGGCCACCGTGGCGAGCATCGCCGAGGCGCGCGGCCCGGCGCCGATGGTCTCGAAGGGGTTGGCGCGTGCCGCGCCCGCTGCCGCGAGCGCGGTCGCTATCGCGAGCGGTGCGAGGACCCGACGCTTCATCGCCCCACCTCGCCGAACGTAGTGCTGGCGCTGAACATCAGCACGAACACGTCCGCCTCGCCGCGAATCGATGGGTAGGACGGATCAGCGATGGGATGCCCTGCGGCGTCGGTGAGCGGCGGGAACGCGAGCGGATTGCCATCGACCACGAACAGCGGATTGATCCGCTCCTTGTGGTGCACCGTGGATGCGATCACGTCGTACTGGATGGCGGCATCGAGGCGCACCGCGGAATCCTCGGTGAGCGCCCCGAAAATCGGCAGCTCCCGCAGCGTCACGCCGACGCCGGCGGAGAGCAGGTGGCGATCGCCGTCGAGGTAGGTGGTGAGCGCGGTCTGCTCGGGAAACGGTGTGGGCTCGAAGGCGTAACCGGCGCGCAGCCAGAAATCGTTGCGCTCGCCGCGCCATGCGCGCCACTCCACACCCACCCGCGGCGTCCAGGTGTCCTTGGTGTGGGGATCGGCGTTGAAGGCGTCCTTGAGATCGATGGGCACCACCGGGATGGTGACGTCGAGATCCAGCTCCAGCGTGGGCGGCTGATAACCCGACCACCGGTTCCAGGAGAGATCGAGTGCGACCGTGAGGCCGTCGCTGCGGTGGGCGAAGCCGACCACCCATTCCTGCGGCGAGTAGAGCAACGAGCTGGCGAGATCGATGTTGAGCGGGATCGGTCCCAGGGTGACGGTGACTGGGATCTGGAGCGGGATCGAGAACGCGTCCCGCCAGGTGAACCCCAAGCTCCACGGAGCGAGATCCTCGGCCAGCAGCCGGCCATCGGCGATCACCCCCGCGGTGGCACGCACGATCGGCTGAATCTCCTGGTCGATGGTGGTGTGCGCATCGTCCACGCCATCGGAACCGCGCACCCCCGTGGGGATCTCGAGATTGCCGCCAACGTCGGCGAAGAACACGCAACCCAATCCCACCGCCAGACCGTCCAGGACCTTCACGCCGACGGCTGGCTGGGTGATGACCAGCTCGGTCTGCCCGCCCAGGAGCACGTACTGGGGCACGA
>CAYUSL010000618.1:0-3695 GCA_964447125.1 uncultured bacterium
TCGAGGGCAGCTACTCGTGGGACAACTACACGGTGTCCCTCGGCATCAACAACCTGCTGGACAAGGATCCCCCGTTCATGCAGGAGGGCAGCCAGAACGCGAACACCGAGGGCTACGATTTCCTCGGCCGATTCCTGTTCGGTCGCGTGACCTACAAGATGTGACGTGATTCGGCATCCGTAGAGATCCGCGGAGCGGCGGGTGGGCGATCCCACCCGCCGCTCTTTTTTTCGGCAGCCGGCGTCGCTTACGCTGGACCACGATGCGTGGCGACCACGTCCCATCCACCCGAGGCGTTCGGCACATCGCGGCACCGCTGATTTTCGCGTTCCTCGCCTGCGGTTGTGCGAGCGGGCACGCGACGCTCTCGCCCGACGCGCTTCGTCGCGAGATCGCGGCGCGCGTGCGGCCATTGCCCTCCGAGGAGATCGTGGTGCCACACGAGGTGGAGGCCGTGGACATCACCCGCGCACGCGATCTCGTCGGCGGGCACGCGACAGCATCCGAGCGAACCCAGGTGCTCTTCGACGCGATCTTCGCCGAATGGGGCTTCGGACTTCGCTACGTGCCGATCGTGACGCTTCCGGCACGCGAGGCACTGGCGCGCGGCGAAGGCAACTGCCTCACGATCGCCGCGGTCTTCGTGGCACTGGCGCGCGGCGTGGGGCTCGATGCGTACTACATCGACGCCTCCAAGCGCTTGGCCGAGGTCGATACCGAGGAAGAGGTGATCGTGAACATGGGTCACATCACCGCCGCGGTGGACACCGATCGCGGCACCCTCGCGATGGACTTCGGTTGGGATCTACCGCGCGGCAATCACTACCGCCGCCTCGACGACGACGAAGCCGTGGCCCACTTCTACAACAACCGAGGCTACGAGCGACTGAACGACGCGATGCAAGGCGGTGCGCCGCTCGACTGGAGCGCCGCCGAGCGCGACTTCGCCGTGGCCGTCGCGGTGCGCCCCGATTTCGCGCGCGGATGGAACAATCTCGGCATCGCCCACGCGCGGCAGGGTGATGGCGCAGGCGCCCGTCGCGACTACGATCACGCGATCGCGCTCGATCGCAAGTTCGCAGCACCGCGCATGAATCTCGGCGTGCTGGCGCTTCGCGATGGTCAGCTCGAGGAGGCGCTCGCCGCCTTCGATTCCGCGGTGCAAGTCGAACCGAAGAACGCGACCGCACATTTCCATCGAGGCGTCGCGTTGCTGCGCCTCTCGCGCCGCGCCGATGCGATCCAGGCCCTCACGCACGCGCTGACGCTCGAGCCAGGCTTCACGCGCGCACAGAACCTGCTGGCGCGCGCGCAGGCCGAATCCGCGAGCGAGACCCGTACCGAGAACGAAGCCGCATCGCCGTGACGGCTCTGCCCGTCAGCGTACGCGCACCAGTCGGGGGCGCGTTTCGTTCTCACGATCGGCGAAGAGCACCGTCACGACCTTCGGGAACGTCCGGTCTGGGAAGAGCTTCTCGAGCCCTTTGGTCACGAAGTACGCGAGCGCGGGTCCCACGCGGCGAGTCGGGTCCGTATCGTCAAACGCCAGGTCCGGGCCGTGGTAACTACGATCGGCCGTGGGACTGACCACGAGATTGGATACGACTTCCGCGGCGCGAAGCGTCTGGCCGCTCGCGGGGTCGATCTCCTCGAAGCGACCGCTGACGTGCTCGCTGGCGCCACGCAGCGGTGCCACCGGGTGATTGCGCACCCCGACCTGGTCGACGGTGACCCGAATCCGCTTCGAGTAGCTCTCGAGCCCAGCCTTGGCGAGGGCATCGCGCACCAAGGCCTGCACGAGCTTCTCGACGCCGTATTCGGCGGCGTCCGGCACCAGCCGCTCGTTCGCCCACTCGACCCGATTCAGCACCGAGTCGGCGAATTGGGCGCGCTCGCTTCTGCGGTCGACGTCCTCGTAAGCGCGATGCTTCCGGAACTCCTCTTCGCTGCGCCGTTCCACCTGGTCGATGCGAGGGGCCGCTTCCCGGAGAAAGGGCGACAGCTCAACGTCGACCTGCACCTCACCAAAGGCGAGTCCCGGCGCCAACACACCCAGCACGAGCCCCAGCCATGCCCACGGTCGCTTCGGATTCATGACCGATGCCTCCTGAGACGCCCTCCCGAGAAGCTCAGCGTAACGCGGCGAGATGCCCTGCAGTCGCGAACGCAACATCCACTTCGGTGCGTTGGTTGGTTCTAGCTCCCCACGCCACGGTGCGCTACCATTACACGACACTCTGGAACGCTCATGCCGCCCGCTTCTTCGACTTTCGGTCACTACGGCGCCACCGAGCCGATGCCACGCTCGTGGCTCGCAGCGCTGCTTCCTTCCTCGGCGCTTTGGGGCGCACTGATCGGGCTCGCCGTCCTCGGCGCAGGCGCGAAGCAAGCGATCGAAAAGGCGCAAGAGATCAAGTTCGTCGAGACGATCGTGAAGAAGGAGGAGCCTCCTCCGCCACCCCCGAAGCCCGAGCCCCCCAAGCCGCCCCCGCCGAAGCCCAAGCCGCCCCCCGCAGCAGCGCCCGTCGTCCCCAAGGACATGAAGATCCGTGTTCTGGACACGCCACCTCCTCCCAAAGAGCTGGTGGCCCCGACGGAGATGCCCGAAGACAAGCCGCCTGAGGAAGATCCCAGCAAGGACAAGGGGATCGCGGTGTACGGCACCCCGGGTGAGGGCGATGCGGCGGGACTCGAGGGCGGGATGGCTGGCGGCAAGGCCGGTGGCACCGTCGGCGTGATCGAGTTGCCCGAAGGCGCCGTTCCGCCGAAACCCAAGTCCTCGAACAAGCCGCCCGAGTATCCGCACGAGATGCGGAAGGAAGGGAAGCCGGGTGCAGTGACGCTGCGCGTCGTGGTCACTGCGGACGGCGACGTGACGAACATCGAAGTGCTCGACGGCGAGGAACCATTCACGTCGGCCGCCATCGCCGCGGTCAAGCGCTGGCGTTACGAGCCGGCACGCGTCAACGGCGTGCCGATCGCCTGTTACCGAAACCTCAAGATCAAGTTCAAGCTCGACATCTAGCCGTCAGGCGCCACCCGCTGCGCTCGCGTGCGACAGGTGGGGCCTCGTCGCACCCGACGAAAGAGGATCCGATGCAAATCAGTCTCGTCGAAATCTGGACGCACATGGGTCTGCCGGCGCGCATCGTCGCGGGCACGCTGATGATCCTCGGTGTGTTCTCGGTGATGGTGTTCTTCGAGCGGGTGTTCACGCTCCGTCGCTCGCGAGGCGCATCCCGCGCATTCTCGCAAGGCGTCGCCGAGGACATGAACTCCGGAAAGTTCGATGCCGTGATCGAAGCATCGGACAAGTTCAAGAGCGGCCACCTCGCACGAATCGTCAAGGCGGGCCTCTCCACCTACAAGAACGCCGTCGCCGCGCAGGAAGTGTCCGGCTTGACCCCACTCGACCAGACCCAACGCTTCATGGAGCGCTTCATGGAGGAGATCTCCGCCGATCTGAGGCGGGGGATGTGGGTGCTCGCGACGGTGGGCTCGACGGCGCCGTTCGTCGGGCTGCTCGGCACCGTGCTCGGCATCATCTCTGCGTTCGCCGGAATCGCCGCGACCGGCTCCGGCGGTCTTGCGTCGGTGTCCGCAGGCATCTCCGAGGCGCTCATCGAGACCGCGTTCGGTCTCTTCGTCGCGATCCCCGCCGTGTTCGCGTTCAACTACCTCTCGACGAAGATCGG
>CAYUSL010000619.1:0-3693 GCA_964447125.1 uncultured bacterium
GGTCTGTTCCAGCCCCCCGCCCCGTTCGGAGTGAATCCGAACGGGGCCCCACCCCGGAGTCACTCGCTGCGCTCGCGGCTCGCCGCTGGCTCGCGGAAAGATCGAGGGCGAGTGCACACACCGCAGCGCCGAGTCGTTGGAGAGCGGTGCTCGATCGGGGTCTGTTCCAGACCCCCGCTCCCGAGTCTGCTCGCGCCGCTCCCCGGAGCGCGCTCAGGTGGGCTTGGCGGCAGCGGCGCGCAGCGCCTCGGGCTCGAAGTGCGCCTGGAACATCGAGCGCCCACAGCCAGCGCAGCTCCCGCCGGCGCGATTGGCCACATCGGCGTCCTTGCCGAGCAAGTCCTGGCCGCCGGCGGCAATGCTCGCCTGTGTCACGATCAGCTCGTTCAGCGCGCGCTCGGAGAGCGGTCCGCACGATTCGCAGTGGATCGTGAGCCCGCGCCGCACGAGCCCGGCGATCTCGCCCGCAGGAATCGCCGGATAGGCGCGCTGGGCGGCCTCGCGAAGCGCGTAGATCAGCCTGCCGATCGCGATTCCGTGGATGGCGAGTGTCGTACCCGAGGCACACGCGGCCTCGGCTTCGGCGCGGAAGTCGCGCGCCAGCAGTCGCCGCTCGCGTAGATACGCAAACGCCAAGGCCGCGGCTACCACCGTGAGAATCGCGAAGACCAGTGTCATCGAGTGCACCCAGATCGAAGAGAGCGCGGAGGCTACCCGTGCCGCGCGACGAGGCGCAAGGCGAGTCGCACAGGCTGCCCGCGCGACGTGCACCATCTACACTGGCGCTCGTCCATCCTCGCGGAGAGCTCGTTCATGGCAAAGCCCGGTTCCGACCTGCTCACGACGCCTGCGTTCGTGCGCAATTTCTCGCGCTTCCACGTCTGGCTCTATCGCCGCACCAACGGCCGGAAGCTCGGCAAGGTGCGCGACGCGCCGATCCTGCTGCTCACCACCACCGGTCGCAAGACCGGTCAGAAGCGCACCACACCGCTGATCTTCCTACGTGACGGCAACGACTTGGCGGTGGTCGCGTCGAACGGCGGCTCGGATCTGGCTCCGGCGTGGTGGCTCAACCTCCAGGCGAAGAACGAGGCCGAGGTGCAGATCGGCGGCGACCATCTGCGAGTCGAGTCCCGTGCCGCGACCGCGGACGAGCATGCACGACTCTGGCCGCTGCTCAACGGCATCTACCCCGACTACGACAGCTACCAGCGCAAGACCACCCGCAAGATCCCCGTGGTGCTGCTCGCTCCCACGACCTGAGCCCGCCGCGCCCGCACCGATTTCCTGGAGATCGATCATGCCGAAGACCGAGCCCCCGCGAGCACGAGCAGCCTCTCGGGCTGCACCGAAGCCGCCGCAGGCCTACTCCGAGTTCATCGCGCGTTACCCCGATCTCGGTCGCGCGTGGGATCTCATCGGCGTCGCGGGCGAGCACGGGCCACTCGACGAGCGCACCGCGCGGCTGGTGAAGCTCGGTATCGCGATGGGAGCGTTCCGCGAGGGTGCGGTGCGCTCCGGCGTGCGCAAGGCGCTGGCACTCGGAATCGGTCGCAACGAGATCGAGCAGGTGGTGGCGCTCGCCGCCGGCACCCTCGGGCTGCCCTCCACGGTCGCGATCGACTCGTGGATCCAGGGGCTGCTGGCGACACCCAGCGAATCGGCTCCGAAGAAGAAACGCTGACCCTCACTCGCTCGCGAGCGCATCGAGCTTCGCGACCCAGCTCGCACGGCTGGTGAGCCCGCCGGCCGCCTCCTCGAGCTCGGCGAATTGCTTCGCCACCTTCGCTCGCGCGTCCGGCGAGAGCATCTCTTCCGCCATCGGGAAGAGGATGCCGTTCTCCTTCTGAATGTGGTTGGCGAGAAGCGTCGCGTAGTCGCGCGCGCCTTTGGCAGCGACCCGATCGTCGGGCGAGCCCATCGCTTGCACGTAGCCGCGACCCTGATCGTGCTCCGCGAGCATCATGCCGATCGGCCCGACGTGCCGCGGCATGCCTGCGTCCACCATCGCCGCGAAGAGCACGTCCTCTTCCTTGCCGTGGTGGCGACGGTCCGCGAACTCGCGGATGAACTCGGCCAGCCCGGCGATCCGCTCGCGCGCGGCGGTGTTGCCGCTTTCGAGGGCGCGTGCGTGGCGATCCAGGATTCCCAGTGCGCGGCTGATGATGTCGTGCTCTTCCCGCAACACGCTCGTGGGATGCTGCGTCCAGTCCGGCTTTTCCGCGATCATCGGCGACTCCCGTGCGACCCGCAGGTTCGGTTGGCACGCTCGGCGATGCCTCGCCCGGCGCGGGCTGCGGGTTCGCTCAGCCCTCGCGCACGTGCGATCGTAACCGCGGCCGAACGAGGCGCGCATGACGGAAATCAGTCGTGGAGAATCCACGATCTCCGCCCGACGGTGAGCCGAGTGGCGGTAGTCTCGCCAGGCAGCATCCGCGGCGGAGGTGAGTGATGACGATGAAGCGAAACCCCAGATCAGCATCGGCTGGGGTGGACGGTGCTGCACTTTCGGTCCGGCCGCTCACGCCCGACGATTGGCCGACGATCGAGCGCCTCTTCGGCCCGCGAGGCGCCTGCGCTGGCTGTTGGTGCATGTTCTGGCGCCTGCGCGGCAAGGCGTGGAGCACGGGGCGCGGTGCAGGACACCGCGCCGCGTTCCGCAAGCTGGTGCGTGCGGGGGACGTCCACGGTGTGCTCGCGTTCGCCGGCGACGAGCCCGTCGGCTGGTGCAACTTGGGTCCGCGCACCGACTTCCCGCGCCTGGAAGCGAGCCGCGTGCTCGCCACCGGCGCGCCGGCAGGAACCTGGGGCGTGACGTGCTTCTTCGTGCCACCAGCCTGGCGCGGACACGGCGTGGCGTCCGCACTGCTCGCACGTGCCACCGATCTCGCCCGCGAGCGTGGCGCCCTGCGGCTCGAGGGCTACCCGGTGCGACCCGGCCGGAACGGCCGGATCGCGGCAGCGTTTGCGTGGACTGGCGTACCGCGGATCTTCGAGGCCGCGAAGTTTCGCGCGGCGGAAGGGCCATCGGCAGCGCGGCCGATCTTTCGGCGAGTGTTTCGTCGCGTGCGCGGATGATCGGAAGCCGGCGCCACGCGGCTCGGGCTCAGCAAGGCGACGGGAACCCCTTCTCCCACGCGGCGATCAGCTCGGCGGTTCGCCCGCGGCTCGCCCACTCGGCGCGGCTCGCGAAGGCAGCAACACCGAGGGCGTCGTAAAGCTCGATCAGCTTGCTCCAGGTCGATGACCGGAGCCTCGCCGGATCGATCGCGAGCGCTTGCGTGAGCTCGATCGGCCGAAACGGATCGAGCGGTGCAGCGGCGAAGAGATCCGTGAGCGTCTCGCCAGCGAGGACGATCTCCCGCGGCACGTCGGTGAAGCCCGAGGTATTCGGCATGCCGCTCTCGGCGGCGGTCTGGACCTTCGATGCTGCGGTCGCGAAGACCGCGTGGATCCAGCGCAACACCTCGTTCTGCCCGTGTCGCACGTGGACATAGCCCTCGATGAGCCCCTCGACGAAACAAAGCAGCGAGATCGTCGCCTCGAAGAGCGAGCCCTCCGGAGGTGCCGGCTGCGACCACGCCCGCGGTGGTCCCTCTTTCGGGTAGAGCTTGCGATTCAGCGCGTGCTGTCGGCTCACCGCCGCACACGCCGCCTCGAACGCGTCACACCAGCGCTCTTCCAACGGCTTTG
>CAYUSL010000620.1:0-3687 GCA_964447125.1 uncultured bacterium
AGAACATCGGCACGTCGAGCGCCCACTCGACGTAGCGGCGATAGCCGAAATCGCCGTCGAACACGAAGTGCAAGATTCCGGAACGATCGGGGTCCACGTCTCGCCAGATGCGCTGGCGCCAGCTCGTCCAGCCGATGGTCTTGCCTTCGACGATGGACGCGTTGCAGTAGATCGCGCTCACGATCGACGACACCGCGGTCGCGGCGCGCATCTTGCGGACGAAATCTTCCTCGCTCGAATAGTCGAAGTTCGACTGCACGGTGCCGGTTTGCAGCATCATGTCGAGGCCCATCGAGCCGCGCGTCGGCAGGTAGCGCCGCATGATGCGGTAACGGGTCTTCGGCACCCACTGCACCTGATCCTTGGTGGCGAACGGTCGATGACCGACGCCCAGCCAGATGATTCCCAGCTCGTCGCCGAGCGCCCGCGTGATGTCGCGGTGCTCGGTGAGCTCGGTGCAGGTGGCGAAGATGTCGCGCAGCGTGGCGCCGGAGAGCTCGAGCTGCCCGCCTGGCTCGAGCGACACACTCGTGCCTTCCTTCACCAGCGCGATCGTGTCCTCGCCTTCCTTGAAACGCTCGAAGCCGAAGCGATCCACGAGAATCCGAAACACCGCTTCGATGGAGGCGGGCCCGCTGTAGGGAAGCGGCGACAGATCGGCAGCCACCAGCCCGATCTTCTCGTGCTCCATGCCCACCCGAAAGCCGCTCTCGGGCTTCTCGGCACGACGGAACTCATCGACCAGCATGTCGACGCCCGTGATCTCGGGCGCCTGCTCCGATCCTCGATCCAATGACATCCGTACGCTCGTCGCTCGCAGAAGCTCGAGAGGCTTCAGCCGATGGTCACGGCTTGTGCGGGGCTGCCGCCGGCGTCGCTGCTGGGGCCGCTGCCGCAGGCGCGGCGCTCGCACTGCCACCGAGCTTCGCCAGCGCCTCTTGCGCCGCGCTCTTCACGGTGGGGCTCGCATCCTTCGCGGCCAGATCCGTGAGCGCCGCGACGGCATCCGAGGCCCCGATCATGCCGAGCGCCTTCGCCGCGTTGGTGCGCAGAACTTCGTCCTTGTCTGCCAATGCCGCGATCAGCGCCGTCGACGCAGACTTGGCTGCGGGCCCGATCTTCCCCAGCGACTCGGCGCTCGCCTGGCGCACCGTGGGTACGGCATCCGCGAGCGACTTCGCCAGTCCCGACGCTGCCGCGCTGGCCGCAGGCCCGAACTCACCGAGTGCCGCGGCCACGATCAGCCGCACGGTGCCGCTGGCGTCGCCGAGCGCTTCGCTGAGCGCCGGCACCGCGTCCTTCGCGGCCGGTCCGATCGACGCGAGGATCGCCGCAGCGCGACCACGCAGATCGGCGTTGGAATCCTTGAGCGCGGCGGTGAGCGCGGGCACGGCGCCGGCGCCGAGCGCCTGCAAGCTCTGCACGGCTGCGTTGTAGCTGGAGGCACTCGAGCTCTTCAGATCCTGGACGAGCTGCTCGGGTGTCTTGGCGCCAGCCGACGGCGGCGCGCTGGGCCCCTGATTCGCGTGCGCAGGCGCCGCAACCGCCGCCAGGAGCCCGAGAGCAACGAGCAACGCGATCGTGGGCGGGAGAGCGAGCTTTCGAGCGTCGAGCATTCCGGGCCTCCTCGGGTGCGAACGCCCGCGCGTGCCGCGGGCGACGTGATCTCGCCGCACCCTATCGCACTCGCGGACGGAGCGGCACCCGCGGGCGACGCGCGCATCGGTCGTCGGCCGAAGCTCGGCCCGGTCCTGTGCTGAAGCGGAGCACTGCTTCCGCGGGGAGTTCCATGGACCGGCAGGAGCCGGTCTCTCCGAATCGAGCGGCTCAGCGCGTGAGCGGATGGCGGACGAAGAAATCCCAGATGTAGTCGGTGGCGTTCAGATCTTCCGTCGCAGCCCCGAGCCCACCGATCTCCCAGCGCGCACCCGGCCACGTGTGACCGCTGCGCTCGATCGTGCACAGCTCCACTTCGCTGCCGCCCGCACAATCGGGATAGGTGATGCACCCCACCTCGCCCTGACTGCGCGACTCGAGCGGCCCCATCGCGCAGCGATCGCGAGCCGCCCACTCGGACACGACCTCGGGCACCGCCGCCGCCACGTAGCTCGACCACCAGCGGGTACCGCCACGAAACGGCGCCACCGGATCCATGAGCCCGTGGATGTGCAGCACCGGCACCGGTCGCGACGGCGCGCAGCCATCGACGTGGACGGCGCCTGCCACAGCGGCGATGGCCGCGATCTTTTCCGAGCGCTGACAGGCCAGGCGATACGCGAACATCGCTCCGTTCGAGAGGCCGGTGGCGTAGATGCGCGCCGAATCGATCGGCGCCACGCGCGCCAGATCGTCGAGCAGTACGTCCACGAACGCCACGTCGTCGACTTCGTTGCGGTGCGCGGAGCCGCAGCACGGCCCGGCGTTCCACGACGGGAACCAGCCCGTGCCTTCGGGATGCACCGAAAGGAAGCCCGCTCCGTCGGCTTTGCTGTCGAAGCCGGTGTAGGCGGCGTAGTCGCGGGCGCCCGCCGCCCAGCCGTGGAAGTCGAGCACCACGGGAAGTGCTCGATCACCGCGCTGGCCCGGCGGCACGTGCACCAGGTAGGAGCGCTCGCGATCACCGACTTGGACCGTGCGGCGGAAGGTGCCCGAGACGAGCGGTGCCGATCCCAGTGATTCGCGCGGCTCTCGGACGTGCCCTGCCCAGCCGCATCCCATGGCGGCGAGCAGCACGACGAAGATCGCGACACGCATCGAAAAGTGCGGATGGCGTGACTTGCTCACGGGACGGACCTCGCAAGAAGTGGGCGCTCGGCGATCGTCTGCACGTCGAGAATCCTCGACCGTCCAGGGGCTCAACCGAGCCCCAGCGCGGCGAGCACGCGCGCGGTATCGGCGAGGTCGGAAAAGAGCACGTCCGGTTCGCGCCGCGCCAGATCGTCGAGCGGCGTGCCGCCGGTCGCGACCGCCACGGCCACGGCGCCGCCGGCGCGCGCACACTGGATGTCGCGCTCCGAGTCGCCGATCACGTAGGTGAGCGCGGGCTCGAAGCGCACGCCGCGAGCGCTCGCCGCGCGTTCGAGCGCCACGGGTACCAGCTCGTCGCGGGTCTCGGCGTCGTCGCCGAAGGCACCGAACCCGAAGCGCTGCCAGAGCGCGAAACGCTCGAGCTTGATCCGCGCGCCTTCGCGGATGTTGCCAGTGAGCAGGCCGATCGCCACCGAAGGGATCGCTTCCAAGGCTGCGAGCAGATCCAGAATGCCCGGATGGACGTGGCCCGTTTCGGCGCGCGACCGCTCGTCGCCGAGCACCTCGACGTAGCGACGGAAGAAGCGCGCGCGTTCGGCGGGCGTATCGCGATGGGCGAGGCCGTGGCGCGCCAGAAGCTCGCGAAAGATGCCGGGATCGGTCTTGCCGTCGAAGAAGAAACCGCGGGTCGCGTCCTCGATGCCGAACAAGTCGTGAAACGCGCGCTTCACCGCTCGCGAACCGATCCGCCCGCTCATCACCAGCGTCCCATCGATGTCGAAGAGAACGAGCCGAGTGGACATCATGCGCGAGCTCCGAGCGTGGTCGTGGAGGCTCGACGAGCGGCCGGTGTCAGCGGCACCGCACGAGCGCAGCGAGTGACTCGGGGGTGGGACCCGGCGCGGCTTGGCCGCGCTGGGCGGGGGGCTGGAACAGACC
>CAYUSL010000621.1:0-3685 GCA_964447125.1 uncultured bacterium
ATCTGTGTCGGCCCGCGGCGAGCGACGCGAACGGGCTGCGTGCGCAGCTTCTCGGCAGCGGCGCGATTCTCAAGGAAGTGCTGGAGGCGCAGACGATCCTCGCCGAGCGCTACCGCGTTGCTGCGGACGTGTGGAGCGTGACGAGCTGGAAGGAGCTGCGCCGCGAGGCGCTCGCCACCGAGCGCTGGAACCTCTTGCATCCCGCCGATCCGGCGCGCCGCCCGTACGTGAGCGAGTGCCTGGCGTCGCGGCCGGGGCCGATCGTGGCCGCGTCCGACTACGTGAAGGCGCTGCCCGACTCGATCTCGCGCTGGGCACCGCGGCCGATCGTGTCGCTCGGCACCGATGGCTTCGGCCGCAGCGATGGGCGACGGGCGTTGCGCGATTTCTTCGAGGTCGACGCGCGCTGGATCACCGTCGCCACGCTGAGCGCCCTGATGCGCGACGGCGCGATTCCTTTCGAGACCGTCACCAAGGCAATCAACGATTTCGGCATCGATCCCTCGAAGCCTGATCCGGTGACGTCGTGACGTGCGCTCCGCGGTGGATGCAGCCGTACCTCTCGGCCGCGTTGCGCCACCGATCACGATGGGAGAGCTTCTTATGCCCGTCGAAGTGAAGCTGCCCGAAGTCGGCGAAAACGTCACCTCCGGACAGGTGGTGCGGCTCTTGGTGGCGGTCGGCGACACCGTCGAGAAGGGCCAATCGATCCTGGAGCTGGAGACCGACAAGGCTGCGATCGAGGTTCCCACGGATTCGGCCGGCGTCGTGAAGGCCATCCACGTACGCGTCGGCGACGTGGTTCAGGTCGGTCAGTTGCTGCTGACGTTGGACGGCGCTGCTACGAACGAGACGATCACCGCTGGAGCCCCGGCTCCGGCGGCGCCGTCGACCAAACCGGTCGCGCCCGCACCTGCAGCCCCTCCAACTGCGCCGGCGCCACCCGCTCCCGCGCCGCGGGTCGAGGCGCCCCCGCCGCCTGCAGCACCCGCACCGCCGTCCACGCCGGCCACCGAACCAACTCGGCCTGCGCTGGGAGGTGAGGCCGCGCGCGTGGTGCCCGCGGCGCCGTCGGTGCGCCGTCTCGCCCGCGAGCTGGGCATCGAGATCGACGACGTGGCGGGATCGGGGCCTGCGGGACGCGTGTCCATCGAGGACGTGAAGGCGCATGCGCGGCGGATGCTGAGCGGCGCCAGCAAGGTCGCGGCCGCGCCGCGTGCCCCTTCGACGGTGCCGGAGCCGGCGCCGTCCTCGGGCGTGCCGGCGCTCCCCGATTTCAGCGAGTGGGGCGAGGTGGAGCGGCGCAGCATGAGCAACGTGCGGCGCCTCACCGCCGAGCGCATGAGCAAGGCGTGGTCGGTGATCCCGCAGGTGACGCAGTTCGATCACGCCGACGTGACCGAGCTGGAAGCGCTGCGCCGGAGATTCGTGGAGACCCACAAGGCCGAGGGAGTCCGGCTCACGCTCACCCCCGTGATCCTCAAGGCCGCGTCGCTGGCGCTCGTCGAGATGCCACAGCTCAATGCCAGCTTGGACGTGGAGCGGCAGGAGATCGTGCTCAAGAAGTACCGCCACATCGCCGTCGCGGTGGATACCGAGCGAGGGCTCTTGGCGCCGGTGGTGCGCGACGTCGACAAGAAGCCGGTCCTCGCCCTCGCTCACGAGGTCGAGGACATCGCTCGCCGCGCGCGCGAGAAGAAGATCCAAGTGAGCGAGCTGCGCGGCGCGACCTTCACGGTGACGAACCTGGGAGGCATCGGCGGCACCGCGTTCTCGCCGATCGTGAATCATCCGGAGGTGGCGGTGCTGGGTGTGGCGCGCAGCGAGTGGACACCGCGCTTCCAGGATGTTGCCTTCGTGCCGCGCCTCATGCTGCCGCTAGCGCTCTCCTACGACCATCGTTTGGTGGACGGAGCGGACGGTGCCCGGTTCCTGCGCCGGGTTGCGGCGCTGCTCGAAGATCCGTTGACGCTGCTACTCGAGCCGGCGTGAGTGGGCGCGTCGGCTGCTGGGACACGAGACGCGAGCCAGGTCTGAAATGAGCGGATGGAGAAATAGCCCCATTTTTCAAGGGCTCGCGAACGGCGCGCGCCAGCGGCGCGCCGCGAGCGAAGCGAGGCGACTTGGGGGTGGGGCCCCGAAAAAGTCGCGCCTTTTTCGGGGCGGGGGGCTTGAAAAGCCCCCGAGGAAACGTCAGCCAGTTCTGAAGTAAGCGCCAAGCGCTTAGTCCAGGACGAGCGAGGCGAGAATGAGCAGCGAGCGCGTGGATGTGGTGGTGATCGGTGGCGGGCCGGGTGGCTATGCCGCGGCGTTTCGCGCTGCCGACCTCGGTCTCTCCGTGGCGCTGATCGACGCCGATCCCCGTCTCGGCGGCGTGTGTGTCAATCGCGGCTGCATCCCGTCGAAAGCGCTCTTGCACCAGGCGGCGCTCATCCACGCCGCGCGCGAGTCGGCGGCACACGGCGTCGCGTTCGCCGCGCCCGTGCTCGATCTCGACAAGTTGCGCGTCTGGAAGGAAGAGGTCGTCGCCAAGCTCGGCAACGGCGTCGGCGATCATGCGCGACGCCGCAAGGTGCGCTATCTGAGGGCGCACGCGCGCCTGCGGTCGTCGAGCGAGGTGGCGATCGAGCCGCTCCCGGGAGACGACGCCGTCGCACCCCACACCCTCGCCTTCGGTCATGCCATCGTCGCCACAGGCTCGCTGCCAGTCTTCCCGCGACTCTTCCAGGTCGACGATCCGCGGGTGATGGATTCGACCGGCGCGCTCGCGCTCGCGGACGTGCCGAAACGGCTGCTGGTGGTCGGTGGTGGTTACATCGGCCTCGAGCTGGGCACGGTGTACGCGGCGCTCGGCTCGGCGGTGACCGTGGTCGAGAAGCTCGACGGGATCTTGCCCGGTGTCGACCGCGACCTGGCACGGGTGCTCGACAAGAAGCTCGTGACCCTCTTCGCCTCGATCCAGCTCTCGACGGAGGTCGTCGCCGTCGACCCGCGCCGCGACGGCGTGGGCGTCCGCACGAAGCGCGCCGACGGCACCGCCGCCGAAGACGTGTTCGATCGCGTCCTGGTCGCCGTCGGGCGCCGGCCGAACACCGAGGCGCTGGGCCTCGAGCACACGCAGGTGACCCGCGACGAGCGCGGCTTCGTCCTCGTCGACGAGCGCCGCCGCAGCACGGATCCGCGCATCTACGCCATCGGAGACGTGGCTGGCGAGCCGATGCTCGCGCACAAAGCTGCTGCGGAAGGGAAGGTTGCCGCCGAGGCGATCGCCGGTCATCCCGCAGCGTTCGATCCGCGTGCGATCCCCGCTGTGGTCTTCACCGATCCCGAGATCGCCTGGTGCGGCCTCACCGAAGCCGAGGCGAAGCGCCAGGGCCGCACCGTCGAAGTGCTGCGCATGCCTTGGGGTGGCTGGGGCCGCGCGCTGACGCTGGGGCGGCCAGACGGCGCCACCAAGCTGATCGTCGACCCGGATACCGAGCAGGTGCTCGGCATGGGTGTCGTGGGCGCGGGCGCCGGCGAGCTCATCGCCGAAGGTTGCCTCGCCATCGAGATGGGAGCGCTGGTGCGCGACGTGGCGGATACGATCCACCCCCATCCCACACTCTCGGAGACCGTCGCCGAGGTGGCCGAGTCGTTCTTCGGCACCGCCACCCATTTCGTGCGCCCCCGCCGCGATCGAAGC
>CAYUSL010000622.1:0-3681 GCA_964447125.1 uncultured bacterium
AGCTTGTAGCCGAAGCGGCGAAGGAGGTCGCGGCGAGCGCGGGCGTCGGCATCGGTCTCGACACCCGCGGGGCTCGAGCCATCGACCACGCCGAGGATGCCGCGGCCGTTCCTCGTCACCGCCACGATCACCTCCAGCGGATTCGCGGTCGCGCAAAAGATCGAGCAGACCTCGGGCACCTCACGGATCGCTCGCAGCACGTGGATCGGAAAGGCACCGCGTAGGAACACGGCGAACGTATGGCCGGCGCCGATCGCCAGAGCCGTGGTCTTCGCCAGCTCCACCAGATCCGGCGCCGTTCCGCTCAGCCGCACCAGACACGGACCGGACGCCTCGGAGAATGCAATTCCGAACTCGATGCCCGGCACGGAACCCACCAGCGCCTCGTGCAGGTCTTCCACGGTCTTGATGAAGTGCGATTGCCCGAGGATGACGTTGACACCGTCGGGCACCACCACCGGCACCGCTTCGAGCGCGACGCTCACGACTTCGCCTCCCCCGATGTAGCGGCGCCTTTCTCCGACTGCCGCATCACGATCTTGGCCAGCTCGTCGAGCCGAGCGGTCACCTTCGCGTAGAGCGTGCCGTCGGGATACGAGCCATCGGCCTGGCGCTCCCCTGCAGGCAGCCCGGTGAGCAGCTCGAGTGCGTCCTCGACGCGATCCACCGCATAGATCGAGAACTTTCCCGCGCGCACCGCCTCGACCACGTCGGCGCGCAAGGCCAGATGACGCACGTTCCGCCGCGGCAAGACCACACCGTGCTCGCCCGTGAGCCCGCGGCGGCGGCAGGTCTCGAAGAAGCCTTCGATCTTCTCGTTGGCGCCACCGATCGGCTGCACCTCACCGAGCTGGTTCACCGAGCCGGTGATGGCGAGGCTCTGGCGGATCGGCACTTCCGCCAGGCTCGACAGCACCGCCGCCAGCTCGGCGCACGCGGCGCTGTCGCCCTCCACCTCCGAATACGCCTGCTCGAACGTGAGCGTGGCGGTGAGGGCGAAGGGATGCTTCCCCGCGAAACGCCCCGCCAGATAGCCGGCGAGCGTCATCACTCCCTTGCTGTGGATGTTGCCCGCCAGGTCGGCCTCGCGCTGGATGTCGATCACGCCCTTGGTGCCCACGTACGTGCGCGCGGTGATGCGCGACGGCCGTCCGAACGCGATGTCGCCCAGAAGGTGGACCGAGAGCCCGTTCACCTGCCCGACCACGGCACCACTCACGTCGACCATGAGCGTGCCTTCCTCGATCTCGTCCTGCACCCATTGCTCGGGAAACCCCGAGCGGCGGCGCTTCCGCGCGATGGCGGCATCCACGTCCTCGGCGCCCACGCGCTCGTGCCCTGCCTGCTGCGCCCAGAACGCCGCCTCGCGCACCACGTCGGCGAGCATGTTGAGGCGCAGCGACAGGCGGTCGTTGCGCTCCGCGAGACGCATCGCGTGACGCACCAGCACCGCGATCCCGGCGGCGTCGAAGTGCGGCAGGCTCTCTTCCTTCACCACCCGCGTCACCCAGCGCGCGTATTCGAGATCGTGCTCGGCGGTGCGGGGCACGTCGGGCTCGAAGTCGGCCTTGACCTTGAAGATCTTGTGGAACTCCTCGTCGTACGCGAGGAGCATCTGGTAGAGCATCGGCGGCCCGAGGAGCACCACCTTGAGCTCCACCGGCATCGGCTGCGGCCTGAGCGCCGAGGTGGTGAAGCCCACGAACTCGGAGGGATCCTCGATCACGAGCTCGCGGGTCTTGATGACACGCCGCAGCGCTTCCCACGCGAACGGCTGGCGCAGAACCTCCATCGCATTGAGCACCAGGAAGCCACCGTTGGCGCGGGCGCACGCTCCCGCCTTGATGTCGCCGAGCTCGGAGTAGACGACGCCAAACTGAGAGCGGCGTTCGATCTTGCCGATCACGTTCGCGTACGTGGGATGCGGCTCCTCCACCACCGGTGCGCCGCCCTCGGCAGCGTGCTCGACCACCAGATTCACCTGATACCGCGATAGATCGGCTTGCTTCCCGGGCAGCTCCATGCCGGGCAGGATCTGTGTCGACTCGCGCTTCAGGAAGTCGCGGTAGCTCTGCTCGATGTCGGCGGCGAGCTGGGTCAGGAAGTCGAGCACGTCGGGCAGCGCCGTGTAGATCTGGCGCATCGCATCGAGCCGCGGTCGCGTGAGCTGGCGCACCACGCCGCGATCGAGATCGCGCAACGTGCGCTCGGCCTCGTGATCGATGGCGTGGACGTTCGACTGCAGCTCGCGGATTCGTCCCTCGATCTCCTTGAGGCGCGCCGCGAAGTCGGCGCGCTCGGCCTCCGAGAGCGCGGCGCGCTCCTCGTCGGTCATGGGGCGGCCGTCCTTGAGGGGAAAGAGCGAGAAGCCGATGGGCTCCTCCTCGAAGCCGAAGCCGCGCGCGCGGGCCAGCTCGGCCACGGCACGAAACTCGGCCTTCTTGCGCGCCGTGAACTCTTCGAGCAGCCGCGCCCGCCCCTCGATGTACTTCGAGCTCTCGAACGCCACCGGCAGCTCGCGCTTGAGCAGGTCGATGAGCGACTCGATGCCGCCCCGGAACGTGCGCCCTTGGCCCGCGGGAAAGGCGAGACAGCGCGGTCGCGACGGGTCCTGGACGTTGTGCACGTAGCACCAGTCGCGCGGCGCTGGACGCTCGGCGGCGATCGCCTTCACCCGCTCCATCACGATCGCCCATTTGCCGGTGCCCATCGGGCCGGAGGCGAACACGTTGAAGCCCGTGTCGCGCATGCGCAGCCCGAAGTCGAGCGCTTCGAGCGCCCGATCCTGGCCGATCGGCCCTTCGAGCGGTGCGAGCTCGCGCGTGTCCAGAAAGCCGAACGACGCGGGATCGACTTCCGGTGCGAGTGCTGCAGCGTCGAGCTTGAACCGGGACTCCATGGATGCGTCAGCCATCGTTCCCTCGCTCTTCCATCCAGGTGCTCTCGAGATCCGGTACCGCCGGCTTGGCCGATGGGGTGCGCCGCGACAAGTCCGGCCCGAGGCCGAACTGAAGGCGGAAGTAGCGCGCGTAGAGGCCGTCGTGCCGGAGCAGCTCGTCGTGCGTGCCTTGTTCCTTGAGCTCGCCGTGCGAGAGCACCAGGATCCGATCCACGTCACGAAGCGTGGTGAGCCGGTGCGCGATCACCACCACGGTGCGACCTTCGATGAGCCGCTGGGTGGCGCGCTTGATGACGTCCTCGGTGCGCGCATCGATCTGACTGGTTGCTTCGTCGAGAACCAGAATCGGCACGTCGAAGGCGAGCGCCCGCGCGAAGCTCACGAGCTGGCGCTCGCCGGCCGAGAGGTTCGAGCCGCGCTCGCGGACCCGCGTGTCGAGGCCGTCCGGCAAGCGATCGAGCAGCTCCACCAGACCCAGCGCGTCGGCGGCAGCTCGCGCCCGCTCGACACCCACCGCCGGGTCGCCGAGATGGATGTTCTCGAGGATCGTGCGCGAGAACAGGAACACGTCCTGGAGCACGATGCCGATGCGGCGGCGCAAGACGTCGAGCGGCAACGTGCGGATGTCCACGCCGTCGATCTCTACGTGGCCCGCGTTCAACGGGTAGAGCCCGAGCAGCAACCGCGCCACGGTGGTCTTTCCCGAGCCGGTGGGGCCGACCAGCGCGATCTTCTCGCCGCGCGCCACCTGGAAGTCGATGCCGCGCAGCACCTCGACGCCG